>JBAYVO010000004.1:0-35157 GCA_041674545.1 Candidatus Nanopelagicales bacterium
CGGCGCCGTGACAACAAGCTCAGTATCAGTGTTTGTCGAGATGGTGGCAGCAACACCCCCGATCGTCACCGACGATGCATCCGCGAGGTTCGTACCGGTCAACGTCACCGAGTTTCCACCCGCGACCGGGCCACCAGCTGGCGCAACAGTTGTCACGCTCGGACCCGCAACGTAGGTAAACGCGCCAACCGAAGTTCCCGTGCCACCGACGGTTGTCACTGCCACGTCTTGAGCACCGGCGGTCCCTGCAGGTGTGGTGACGGTGACCGAGGTTGCAGTGTTAGCACCAATGGTTGCCGCTGTGCCACCAATCGTGACCCCCGTGGCGTTCGCCAAGTTCGTCCCGGCGATCACCACTGTGTCGCCGCCGCCCTCTTGACCTTCCGCGGGAGTGACCGACGTGATGGTGGGTGCGGCCACATACGTGAACGCGTTCGCTCGCGAGGCCGTGCCGTCAGGCGAACCTACCGAAACAGCAACCACACCAGCGGAACCCGCTGCGGGAGAAGTCACCGTGACGGTCGTCGCCGTGGTGCCCGTAACGGTTCCATCGACTCCGCCAAACCGTGCAGTATCAACGTCGGCCAAGTTCGTGCCTGTAATAGTCACCGAAGTTCCGCCGGCTTGAGGACCAACCGCGGGCGATACCGAACTGATTGTCGGGCCAGGCAGGTAGGTGTAGGCGCCCGTCAGTTGCGCTGTTCCACCAGGCGTTGCCGCGACTACGTTGACGACACCTTGAGCATGAGCGCCCGTCGTGACGGTCAATTCAGTGTCCGAGGCCGAGTCGATCGTTGCCTGCGTTGTTCCGAACGTCACGCTCGACACAGTGCTTAGGTTCGTGCCGGTCACGGTCACCACAGTGCCGCCTCCCTCGGAGCCCGAGGTCGGAGCAATGCCGCTCAGCGTTGGCGCCGCGACGTAGGTGTAACCGTCATCAACGGTCGTCGTTCCACCCGGTGTCGTCACAGCGAGGTCCACGGCGCCTGCTGCACCGGCCGGTGCGTATGCGGTGACCTGGGTTGCCGAGTTTTGCTGGAACGATGCGCTATTTCCACCAAATGTCACAGCTGATGTTTGGCTCAGGTTCGTTCCGGTGATCACGACCGCCGTGGATCCAGCAGTCGGTCCAGCGGCTGGTGCAACGTTGCTCACCACCGGCGTTGCGAAGTAGCGGAACGCGTTCGTCGCGGTCGCGGTTGCCACCGGGGTCGTGACCGAGACGTTCACCTGACCGGCTGAACCGGCAGGCGCTACCGCCGTGACGGTAGTGGAGTCCACGGCGACGAAGCTTGTTGCTGGGGTAGCACCAAAGCTGACGCCATTGACGATGCCAAGGTTCGTGCCAACGATCGTGACCTCGGTGCCGCCTGCAACGGGTCCACCGGAAGGCGTCACTGACGTCACAGTGGGTGCCGACATGTAGGTGTATCCACCAACTGCGGTTGCGGTGCCGCCAGGGGTCGTCACGGTTACATCGGCCGCGCCCACTCCGCCACCTGGGGTCGTAGCGGTCACAGTCTGGTCATCGACCACCACGACATCGGTCGCTTCAAGCGCACCGAACGTCACGGCCGAGGTGTGGGTCAATGCCTCACCCGTGATCGTCACCGACGTTCCGCCGGTCGTGCTGCCTGCTGATGGCGTCACCGCGGTCACGCTCGGGGCCGCAAGGTATTCATAGGCCTCTGGTGCGGTGAATTCGCCAGCCGGGTTTGACACAAAGATGTCAACGACGCCAGGTAGGGCCGCTTCCGGAACGGTGACTTCAAGCACGCCTTCGTCTTCCAGATACCAGAAGTCGGTGGCATCAACCCCGCCAACCTGAACAACATCCGTGCCGGCGAAGTTCTCACCCGCGATGTAGATGATGTTGCCGCCTTCGAGTGGACCAACCGCAGGTTCAACTCCGGTGATCACTGGTCCGGTGTAGTAGGAGAATCCTTCGGGGTACCGGATGAGTCCGCCGTCGGTTGACACGACGACTTCAACCGCACCGGCAGCGTGCGCCGGTGATTCGGCAACAATTTCAGTTGCCGTGTTCGAGGTTAATGTCGCGCTGGCCCCGTCGAAGGTGACGGTGGCATCAGCAAGATCTGTACCAGTGAACGTCACCGCAGTTCCACCCGCGATGGATCCGCCGATCGGGCCGTACTCAGAGACATACGGCGGAGTCTGCGACAGCGGCGAAACCAAACCAAACGAAGCGTTCAGGGTTGGTCCAGAGGCAGTGAACTGACCTCCGAGGAACACCACGTCATCGCCGGCGATTGTCCCCACTGGTCCAAACACCGAGGGATTCCAGGAGGTGGGTAGGCCGGAAACCGGGCTCAGCGCTGCAACGCGATTGCGCTCTTCGCCCGCAACGACGGTGAAGTCACCAGCGATGTAGACGATGTCGTTGATGACCTGTGCGGTAAGAACGGCACCGTCCATCTCAGGGTTCCATGGCAGTAGCGTCTTCTCTTCAAAGTCGACCAGCGCCAAACCTTGGCGGTCCTCTGTGGCCACCGCAGTGAAACCACCGGCGAGCAGAATGTTGTCGCCAGTCGTGCGAGCGAGCGTGACGGGTCCATCAACTTCTAGCGCCCAATCAGTGGCAACGCCGTCGGTATCAAGCTCAGCGATGTACGTGCGTTCCTTTCCACCAATTCCTGGGTTGATGTCTGGCTCTTCATCCGTTGGGTACTGCGCGTAGAACGAGCCGCCAACCAGGATGTTGCCTGTGGGAGCCCAATCCAATGAGTCGACCACGGCCGTCGCGTCCGGATTCCAAGTACCAACGGTGCCTGCACTCAGCGAAAGCGATGCAGCGAAGTTACGGGTTTCTCCTTCAACCTCGGTGAAGAATCCACCGAGGTACGCCAGGTCGTTTCCGGAGTCAAAAAGCATGGCGCGCACAGGCAGATTTACCTCGGGCAGCCACGTTGCATCGAGGGACATGTCTGAGAGGTCGAACCTGACAAGGCCACTCACCGGCGTGCTGTTGACCTCAGTGAAGTAGCCACTCATGTACAGGTCGCCACCGTTTGATTCCAGGAACGTTGGCTGCTGGTCGAGGGCAACTGTCTCCGGCTCGAGCCCACCGTTCTCATCGAAGACCGCAAAGAACTTGCGTTCAGTCCCGTTGACAACGCGGAAGTTTCCACCAATGTAGGCCGCATCAACCGACGGATTCACCGCAATCGCGCGCAATACGGGGGTTAGCCCAAGCGTCGCATCACCGAGCGGCTCGGGGTTCCAGCTGTCCGCCGTTCCCAACGTCGTTTCTAGGCGTGCGGCACGAAGTCGATCTGATCCGCCGATGTTGGTGAATCCACCAACTGCGTATAGGTCACCTCCAACCAGTGCGAGTTCGGCAATGTCTCCGTTGGAGTTCGGATTAAAGAACAGGTCGGCCGTTCCCGAAGCCGTGTCTACCTGCGCGATTCGGTTGCGGCTGAGGCGGTCGTCAGAATCGGGTTCATAGGAGTAGAGCTCGGTGAACGAACCGCCGAGGTAGACGTCAGAACCGCTGACAAGGATCGAACTGACGCCCGCGTTGGGCGACGGGTCCCACGCCTGCACGGTTGCTGCCAAGGTCGTATCAGCGGTCACTGCTGCAGCGTTGATGCGATCAACTGTCGACACTTCCGCAAAAGTGCCACCGAAGTACAGGACTCCCGCGCTGAGGGCAAGCGAGTCAACTTGAGCCGGGTAGTCGCCGCCGTCGATGACGGGATTCCACGTGGCGTCGAGTGCACCAGTGGCGTAGGTGATGGCTGCGAGGCTAGTCCGGGCAGTTCCATTCACGACGTTAAAGGAACCACCAACGTAGAGGTGCCCACCGCTGAGCACCACCGACGAAACGTAGGCAGGTTCAACCGGGCTACCCGCGTATGGCTCACCAAAGGCCGGTGCCCAGCTCGTGAGCTCGCCGGAAGCGTTGAACTGCGCCACATTTGGGCGCGCATAGAAATCAGGCGCAACCCATGGTTGCCCGGATGGCGGCGGCTCAGGCAACTCGCCATAACCAATGAAGCTTCCCGCGACCACGACGTTGGTGCCGTCGAACAACACATCGCTGTAGCTACCAATTGGAGCTGGCGGATTGAAGGTTGCATCTACCGAACCATCGCTAAGGATCCGGGCAGCTCCGTTGCGGACCTGATCCCCGACCTTCGTGAACTCACCAACGATGTACCAGCCATCGTTGCCATCGGACACGACGTCCGCGACGTTGCCGTCAATGGCTGGAAATGTCGCATCCACTGTGCCAGTGCTGGACTTGCTGACCTGGGCACCACCGCCAGTCTGCTTCCCCACACCTTCGAAAACGCCACCGACGTAGGTCGTCGACCCGACGGTTTCAGCGACGGTGACTTGACCTGACGGTCCGGTCGCCAATGTTCCCGCTGCGTGCGCCGGGGTCGCCAAGGCGCCGACACCCACCACAAGGGCGCTAGCCACCACCGTGCTGACACACAGTGTTGAAACCGCCGAACGAACCCGGTCGAAGCGAGTCACAGAATGTCCAATCGTGTAGGTCGACGCACTTACGGCGTGATGTCGGGAAGTTCGAAGTCGGGATCGAGTGACCCGTCTGGCCGTGTCCGTAGCAAGAAGTTGGTGATGTCGGTACCGGCGAAGGTGAAGGCGCCACCGACCAGCAAGTTGCTACCGAAGATTTCTACGACATCGTTGACTGGACCGTTCAGCCACAGTGCTGTGAACGAACTATCAGCGGCTCCGTTGGCAGACATCCGGCCTAGGTAGTCCATACCGGTCTCGCCACCGAAGGAGAGGAAGTCACCACCGATCACAAACTTGGCTCCGCCGTCCACGGGCGTGATGACGTTGACAGTTGCCTGGGGAACCTGGAGCCCCACGTTGGCTGACATGTCTGGACCAGTGAAGGTCGTGTCAATCTGGCCGTCCGGCATGATCCGGTAGACCGTCGGGAGTTCACCACCCACTAGGTACTTACCACCGGTGGTCGGCGTCAGGGTCCGGATCACACCGGAATGTGTGAGCGACTCCCACGACCACTGCACGGCGTAGAAGGTCCTGTCGAGCGCACCTTCTGAGCCCAGGCGAACCATGTTCTGGTAGTCGATGAATGATGACTTCTCGACCTCAAAGTCGCCGCTGAGGATGAGCTTGCCGCCTGTGTCCTTCGTGATGCGATAGACCCGCGGCTCTTGCAAGCGGTTGTCGTTTGAGCCCCGACGTCCTGGAACCAGGGACGGAACACGGAGGTTCTTCTCGAACTCCGGTGGCTTGAACGTGGTGTCTACCAAGCCGTCTGGCATCAACCGAACGACGGGCGCGTCTGTGAAGTCGAAGCTACCGGCTACGAGGTACTTGCCACCTGGCAACTCCGCGACGTCATACACCTGGAAGCCCTGCGTGGTCAGCCCAACTTTGCCACCGGCGAGTACTAACGGCTCGCTCTTGGCACTCTTGGACGTTGAACTGCGCTTGAGGTAGCGCGGGCGGAAGGTGGTGTCGATGCTGCCATCGCCCAGTAGGCGAGCGATGCCGGAGTACTTCGTTGAACCCTTCTCAACGTTGAACGATCCTCCGAGCATCGTCTTGCCGCCGGTCACCTCGCGGATGACGTTGACGTTTTCGAAGTCCCCTGCGGACTGGTTGGTCTGCCACGTGTTGTCAGCGTCACCAGAGTCATCAAGACGACTGATGTATTCGGTATCCAAGGTGAGCGAGGTGTCGTTGGCGTAGGTGCCACCGATCAGGTACTTGCGCTGCACGCTGTTGGCGCGGTAGCCAATGGAGTTGACGCTTGCCCACGCCATCGAGAGCGTTCCTGGGGCACGCAGCAAAGCGATGGGTCCGGGGCCAGCGGCAGGCGGAGGACCTGGGAGCGTCAAGCACGGCATGGTATGCAGGCACACGCTCGCTCCACCGCCGCCACCACCGGCGAATGGAACACCGGTGAGCTGCAATGGGTTGGTACCTGGTGTGCCTGACGCGCCGCCGCCACCGCCTGAGTAACCTGATCCACCGCCGCCACCGCCGCCACCATCAAGGATGGTGAACAGTGGAGGCTGGGGAACGGCGAGGCTGGCCGTCCCGCCCGCGCCACCAAAGCCACCCTTGTAGAACAAAGATCCCGCATTGCCTGGACTTGAGCCAGGAAGCACGTTGATTCCTGGAATGCCAGGTGTGAGTGGGCTCGCTGCGCCGCCACCGACTCCTGGAACCATGCCTGGTAGGCCTGTTGCTCCGCCACCAACGGGCGTCACCACGGGCGTGATCCCAGCCGCACCACCTATCCCACCGCCAGGAATTACCGGGGGGAGTCCCGGCGGTACAAGCGTGTCGCCGCCGCCACCGCCGCCACCTGGGGCTACGACAACGCGGTTCGGCGAGCCGATGCCTGGAATGCTGCCGATGATTCCACCCTGTGAAATGTGGGTCGAACCGCCACCGCCGCCACCGCCGCTAGCAGCAACCGGACCCGAGGAACCGCCGTCACCACCGCCGCTATAGCCGCCGTAGCCGCCGAACGGCAGGCCGTAACTGTTGCCACCAGGGCTACCAATGTTCATCCAAAGCGGTTCACCCGGCTTGACGCGTAGTGGTGCATTACCTGTGCCGCCGATGAGGCCGGTTACTACACCTCCGCCACCACCGATAGTCGCGCCCGTCATTGGATTGGATCCGTTACCACCAGCAGCGCCACTTGCAGCGTAAGAAATGTGGTAGACGCCGAATGGCACTTCCATCGAATTCGCACCTGATGCGAGGTGAGGCAATTCCTTGATGCCCATCACCACATACTTCTTCACCGTCGGAGCGCCTGGGAAGCCATAGATGGAGTTGGCGGCCATGAGCGCGATCGAACGTCCAGCTTCTTTCACCGGGTCGATCGTGCGAATGTCCACCGTGGCTGCTGCTGGACCGCCAACGAGTAGCGAGCCGACGACACCCACGGATGCCGCGCACGCGATCGTGAGTCGGGTGCCTCGCCGTGAGAACCGCTCGTTGTCTGCCATCACAATCCACCTAACACCGGTCGAGACGCTGCAACACAGGTCGTCGTTGCATGCTTTCCCCGTGACGTTAGGCGGAGTGATTATTTATTGCCACGGTTGACTGCCACATTCTTAGGCATCCGCCGCTGATGATCGGTTTACTGCTTGATTCCTACTCCGGTGCGTGAGCATCATGATGTTGAAATAGGTCGGGGAATTTGCCGCGGTTTTCCGTTCGACCGAGTGGGATCTTAATCCGAGATCCGGCCTAGCCCTCAAGACCGGTCCTTCAAAGGGCCGGGGGATGGTGCCACGCCTACCACCCAACCACCGTGGAACACAGATGCTCTATCAGGTGACTGCGGCTACCATTGACGCAGCGCTGATTTTTCCGCGCTGACCACCGTCGGGAGTTGGGATCTCAAGTCGTGCGAATTGCGAAGTTGATCATTTTACTCCTGTCGGCGATCGCCGTCGGCTTCCTCTTTGGACTCCTACGCCCACGCCGAGTGACGAGTCGCCACGATGTCGTTGCTGCGCCCACCCTCGACAGTCTGGGTGGTGACCTCGATGACCGGACCAACTAGGCCAGGCTCACGGCTCGACCCGTGGGTTGATTCGTATGCCGAACGCGCCAAGGGGATGACGGCGTCAGCGATTCGCGCACTGTTCTCGGTGGCTTCGCGCCCCGAAGTTGTCTCGCTCGCGGGCGGCGCTCCCTACGTCTCCGCGTTACCACTCGATGACTTCGCCGACATGACGGCCAAACTCATCCGCGAACAGGGCCCTACCGCACTGCAGTACTGCACCGGCCAAGGCGACGAGAAGCTGCGGGAGCAGATCTGCGGCGTCATGGAGCTCTCCGGGATCCGTGCGCACCCAGACGACGTTGTTGTCACCACCGGTTCACAAATGGCACTCGACCTTACGGTCCGTGTGTTCTGCAACCCAGGTGATGTAGTCCTTGTTGAGTCGCCTTCATACGTGGGTGCACTCGGTGTGTTTGCGGCTTATCAATGCGAGGTCGTACACGTCCCGACCGATAGCGAGGGGATGAATCCGGCAGGCCTCAGCGAGGCCATCGATCGCTGCCGGATGGAAGGCAAGACACCCAAGCTGATCTACACCGTGCCTACGTACCACAACCCTCTCGGCATCACGCAGCCTCCAGCGCGCCGGGCCGAGATCCTCCAGGTCGCCAAGAGCGCCGGACTCCTACTCCTTGAAGACGATCCCTATTGCCTCCTTGGTTTCGATGGTGAGGTACCGCGCGCAATTCGCGCCGACGACGCGGACGCAGTCGTGTACCTCGGGTCGTTCTCTAAGACGATCGCCGCCGGGCTGCGGGTTGGCTGGGCGCTAGCACCCCACGGCGTCCGCGAAAAATTGGTGCTCGCGTCCGAGGCATCGGTCTTGTGCCCCTCGAACTTCTCACAGCTCACGGTGTCGCAATTCCTCGCGACGCAGCCGTGGCAGGAACAAATCAAGGGTTTCCGTGCGCTGTACCTCGAACGTCGCGACGCGTTGCTCGAATCGATGGAACAACTCATGCCCCCGGGCACAACCTGGACGGTCCCCGAGGGCGGCTTCTTCTCCTGGGTGACGTTGCCCGAAGGCCTCGATACCACCGCGATGCTGCCGCGTGCCGTTGCCGGCCTCGTCGCATACGTACCCGGAACCGGCTTCTACGTCGATGGCCAGGGCCGCGATGCGATGCGACTGTCGTTTTGCTTCCCGCCGCCGGATCGAATTCGCGAGGGTGTCCGGCGCTTGTCCGGCATCATCGAGGCAGAACTCGATCTCGTCGCAACGTTCGGTCCGAGCGCCAACACCGGACCACATTCTCGGCTCGGCCCACGAACACCATCACCGGAGTTGCCATGAACGATCGAATTGTTGTTATCGCCGGTGGACTCAGCCCCGAGCGCGATGTGTCGTTGCGATCAGGCCGACGAGTCGCAGAGGACCTTCGCGACGCCGGATTCCAAGCGGAAGTGCGCGATATTGACGCAACGCTGCTCGCCGATCTGCAAGACGACCCACCCGCTTGTGCGTTCCCCATCGTCCACGGTGTCGCGGGTGAGGACGGGTCACTTCAAGAGGTCTTGCAAGCAATCAATGTCCCGTTCGTCGGGTCCGATGCCACCTCCTGTCGGCGTTCCTTCGACAAGGCAATCGCCGGGTCACTCGTCAGTGCCGCGGGCATCAGCATTCCCAATGCGATCGCGCTTCCGCAAGCGATGTTCCGCGATCTTGGCGCTGGTGGACTACTCGACGCCATCACTGAGAAGGTGGGCCTCCCACTCATCATCAAGCCCAATCGAGGTGGCTCAGCGCTCGGTGTCAGCGTCGTGCACGATCCCGCCGAACTACCCGCCGCAATGGTGGGCGCATTTGCCTACGGCGACGTGGTGCTGATCCAGCGCTACATCGAAGGCACCGAGATCGCAGTCGGCGTGTACGACACCGGTGATGGTCCGGTCGCATTGCCAGCGACCGAGATTGTGCCGGACAGCGGCCTCTATGACTACACCGCCCGCTACACCGCCGGGACAACCGAGTTCTTTACCCCTGCGCGCCTCGAGGATCACCTTCTCGAAGCCGCGGCCGAGACCGCGGTTACAGCTCACCGAGTCCTTGGACTGCGGGACTGGTCACGTAGCGACCTCGTCGTCGACCGCGACGGCAAGGTCTGGTTCCTCGAGGTGAACGTCTCGCCCGGAATGACCGAGACGTCGCTGTATCCACAAGAAGTTGCCGCCAGCGATTCGTCGATGGGTGACCTCCTGACAGCACTCGTGACGCGCGCCGTAGCGCGCGGCTGACAAGCTACGGCCATGACTGACTCACGCCGTGCCCTGCGAATCGCGATCCTGTCGAGCCTGCTCGCACTGGGTTTCGCGTTCAGCCTGTTCGCAATGGCGCGCGATTCGAGCATGGGCCTCGGCAACGATGACGGAAGTGCTGGAGTCATCTACACCTTCGACGAATATTGGTGTAGCGGAACAACAACCCAATACCAGCAGTGCGCGTGGATTGGCACCGTCACGAGCAATGGGGTCGTCGAAGCGACTGACGTTCAATTCCGGGACGCCGTCGTTGAAGGCGTGAGCCCCGGCTATCAAGTACCGGCCCTGTGGTCCTACCGCGATCCACTGAATGCGTGGAGCATCGAAGGGTCGCGGGCTTGGCTGAACAACGTCGCCAGCACTGTGGCAGCGGCAGTGTTCATGCTCGCGATGCTGGTATCCGCTATCTACTGGTGGCGTCGCTTCGGACGGGACAAGGCCGAGGAAGCAACTGCGGCACCCAAAGAACCAACCAGTAAGAAGCCAGTGAAGGCACCCGCTTCGTAGTTGTACCTCCGGACCAGGTTGCCTAAGGGCCGCCACTAGTCCGCGGTTTCGACACCTTTGGCCGACGCATCTGGGTGATCGACATCGTGCATTTTGGGCGTCTTCTCGTCAGTATCTAAAGGCAACGACGTTGCACAGTGGCGGCCGACAGTGCCCCAGGTTGATGTCAACCAACGACGAGCGCGCTGCGTGAGGATCCAGTCAGATGTTCAAACTTCGCACAATCGCAGTCAGCTCCGTAATTTCATTGGTGACTGCGTCACTAGTGGTTGCAGTTTCCTCGGCGAACGCCGTCGAATGGTCGAGTGCTGCACAGATTTCGGCCGATGCATCGAGCGCAGTCCAGGCTCAGAATGCGCCGGTGTTCGCGCAGTCCGCCGATGGAATGACCGTGACGGCGGTCTGGCGCTCAGACAATGCGACGAGTCAGGGAGTGATCCTCGCGAACCGATCAACCGACGCGGGCGTCACGTGGCAGGCGAATCCCACCCAAATTTCGAACGCGGCAAGCGCGACGGTGAAGGCGCAGACACCCGTCATCAGTGCCTCATCCGACGGCGACACCGTAACCGTCGCCTGGGCGTCACGATCGGGTGATTTTGGTGAGATCTACGCGAACCGATACGTTGACGGATCGTGGTCGGGTTCAGCAAACCTACTCTCGAACGCGGCCGATACCAACAGTCGCGCCGGTGATCCGATCATCATCGGATCTGCGTCAGGTGCAGCGGCCACGGTCATCTGGCGCTCCCAGGTGGGAGCGAGTCTTGGCCAGATCGAAGCCAATGGCCTCACTGACGGTGCATGGGCAAACACCCCCACATTGATCTCAGTGCCGGCCAGCGACGGAGCGAACTCGACCGACATGCGAGCTGTCGGTTCGACAGACGGCAGTGTTGTAACCGCCGCCTGGCGAACCGTCACTGCAGGATCGGGCGCGGTCTACGCGAATCGGCTCGACGGGGCAGCATGGGGTGACGATCCGGACCTCATCTCGGCGGCAGCCACAAGCACGTCGAATGCCCAGTCCATCCCCGCCATCGTGACGAATACCAGTGGCACACAGGTTGCGGTGGCATGGCAATCCAACGTCACGGGCACCGGTCAGATTCTCTCCAGCAGGTTCACTTCTGGCGCATGGTCTGGACCAGAGTTGGTCTCCGCGGCGGCCGCGAATACAACAAACGCGTCCGCACCCAAACTCGTAGCCTCTACTGACTTGAGTACGTTGACCGCCGTTTGGCAATCGCGAAATGTGTCCAACGGAGAGGTGTATGCGAGTCGTCACTCCGGGGGAAGTTGGGCCGCGGAGCCCACATTGATTTCAGTCGCCGGTACGGCCAGCACGAACGTCCAATCACTCGGCCAGATTGCGTCGAACCCCGCGGGAGATACCGTCACCGTGGTGTGGCGTTCGTACAACCAGTTCTATGGTGAGATTTACGCGAACCGCTTCAGCGCGAACTCATGGGCGTCCGCGACGAAACTCTCGAACTCCGCCTCCAACAACTTTCAAGCCGACGAACCCCAACTAACAATGTCAGTCGATGGCTCGGTAGCGGCTGTGGCGTGGTCGTCCAATACGGCCTCGTTCAATCGAGAGATCTACGCAAACCGATTCGATGAGTCGTGGGCAGGTGTCGAACTTGTCAGCGCCGCAGGGTCATCGGACGCCCGCGCTAGCAGTCTGGGCCCCGGCATCGTCAGCACCGCGGATGGAGAGTCAGCCACGGTGGTTTGGAAGTCGTCGAACAGTTCATTCCATGGCGCAGTCCTGAGCAGCGAGTTCTCCGGATCCGAGTGGAGCGCTCCGGTACAAATTTCGAACCCACCAACCGCGTCCAGTAACGCACTTGATCCAGCTATCTCCGCGAACGCTGCGAGGGATCGAGTGATCGTGGGTTGGCCTTCCCAGAATGCATCCAACCAATCAGCTCTTTTCTCGGCTGCAGTGCTCGCTAATCAGCGGCTCACGTTCGACGCCGCTCCCGAGATCTCGGTCGGTGGGACAGGCACGGTCAACGCCGAGTCCAACGCACCCAACGCGACTGTGGTCTACACCTCCGACAACCCAAGTGCCTGCACCGTAGATGGCAACACGGTGACCGGACATGCCGCCGGGACGGACAACTGCACAATCACTGCGAACTCTGGAGCGGTAGGTGCCTATTCAGCGGCAGAACCCCAGAGCCAGACCTTCAGCATCGCTGCGGCGGGTCCAACCTCAGCGATAGGTGTCGAACTCAGTTGCCTGCCGACCCAGGTGATTCCCGGTGAGCGCGTCACCGCTTGCATCAACATCGTTGACCGACAAGGTGGGCGATCCGATGCGCGAAACGGCATCGATATTCGTGGTGCCTCATCGGGATCTGGCATCGCGACGGTGCAAGTCAACGGCCAGTCGGCCTGCACGGCGACAATTGCGTCCGGCCGAGGAAAGTGTCGAGTGCTCATTTCACAAAAGGGCAGCCTTCGGTTCACCGCGTCGTTCAACGGAGTGGTGGACGGCGCAGGCGTTGCGATGACATCGGGGCGTGCTGGCTCACAAACGGTGAGCAGCCGTTCAATCGCTATTCGCAAAGCGAACCAGCGGATCGTAGGGTGCCGAGTTCACCTCAAGGTAGCCGGACTCAACGAGACGCCCGGCCAAATCATTCGCGTTCAAATCACGTCACCTGGGGCAAGTAAGTGGGGCCACGCGACGAAGACAAGAGTCAAGAAGAATCAGCGTTGGGCGACATCTGTGCGAACAACCGTCAAGCCGCGTTTAGTGCGGGCAAGTAACGGTTCTGCCACTACCAAACCGTTCAAAGTGGCAGTTCGTGCTGCCTCCACCCGAGCGTGCTAAGGCTTGTGAACATTGGGCAACTGCGCGCTCGGTAGTGGTGCCATCGCGTGTGGTGGCCTAGTCCGTCTTGATGCTCGAACCTGGCAATCCTCGGCATCTGGCCGCTAACATCGCGGCATGAGCTACCTCATCGGATTCCTTCCCTGGATCGCATTTGGCTTCCTCAGCGCGTCAAACGATCCGTCCAAAGATCAACTACTGCTGGCATCCGCGGTCGGCGCCATCCTGGCAGTGATTACCACCATTCCAGCGGCGAAGAAGCACATGATTGGCAGCATCGAGATCGGTGGCCTCATCTTCTTCCCCATCATGATTATCTTGAGCCTGGTTGCGCCGCCGCTCACGGTCGACAAGTGGTCTTCAGCACTACTCTCGGTCGGACTGGCGATCGCCATCGGCGTCGGCGTCCTCATGGATCGCCCGTTCACCCTGATGTACGCCAAGGCGGAGGTGCCCGAAGTCCTGTGGACGAATCCGTACTTCATCGCTAGCAACAAGCGAATGTCTACTGGGTGGTTCATCGGGTTTGCCGCAATGGCCGTCTCGTCATGCATCGGGGCATTGTTCACGCCGTCCACCATGGAGGCGTACCTCTTCTCGTGGGTGATCCCCATCGTAGTTATGGTCGCCGTAGTCTTTTGGCAACGCGGTGAAATTCAGAAGGGCCGCGAGATGGGCGCCGCTCGGGCAAGTGAGCGATTCGATCGGGTGATTGAACCGGGCGACCGCGTCATCGACTTCCTAGACCACGTAACCGCGAGGGTCAGTAAGGACGAAGCGCAGGCGACGTGTGCCGCTCTCGCTTCGCTCGGCCTCGTGCAAGCCTGGAAGTACTCCGACTACGGCGACTTCGCCAGCGGCGGTCTTCGCTTCGGCAACCTGAACCTTGAAGTGATTGGGATGGCCGACGGTACGACGGAGGAGATGCCCGACGAGTGGGTCACCTTCGAGCCCATCTCGCTACATGGACTCCTGCCCGAACTTGAGCGTCGCGGGATCGCGCACGGCGACCTTGACAGCCAGAAGAATGGCGACATGGTGATCTACACCCGAGTCCCACTCACCCAAATGGAGAACCCTCACTACGCGACACAACTCTGCACGACCTTCGGACCCACGCGCACGTTTCAGCCTGAAGCGCCGGCAAACAAGGCCGGCATCGTCAAGGTGCGCGAAGTCCGCTTGAACGTGAGCCAGTCGACGAACAGTCGGTGGGAAGCGCTGCTCGCACCGCTCCCCGCCAACACCGCAGTGGACTTCGGAACCGGACCAACAATGACGCTGTTTGCCTCAGATCGCGATCAGGTCGACCGGGTTGTTGTCCAGGTCCAGGACGTCACCGCAGCAGCAGCCGCGCTCACCCAAGCAGGGCTGACTGTTGAGGGTTCAACCCTCAAGATCGGAACGCTGGCGCTGGAACTCGTCGGTAGCTAACCCAGCCACTTGGGCTCCGATCACGGGACTAGTGGAGAACTAGGCGGTGACCGATGCGTCGATGATGCTGACGATGCGGTGCAGATCTTCGATGTCCGCGAACTCGATTGTGATCTTTCCGCGGCTCTTACCTGCACTGATCTGAACTCGGGTATCGAGCGCATCACCAATTCGATCCGCGACAACCTCTAGTTCAATCGGCGTGCGTGACCCGGCGGACGCCTTACGCTTCGAAGTCTTCTTCGGCTGATCCACCGAGATGATCTCCTCAAGCGCACGGACGCTGATGCCCTCGGCAATAACCCTCTTGGCCAACACGTCCATCGTCGCCGAGTCGTCCACGGACAACAGCGCACGCGCGTGACCAGCGGAGAGAACCCCTGCAGCGACGCGACGTTGGACGGCGGTGGGCAACTTCAACAAGCGCAACGTGTTCGACACTTGGGGGCGCGACTTACCGAGCTTGGCGGCAAGTTCCTCGTGCGTCCCGCCGAAGTCCTTCAACAGTTGGTCGTATGCGGCGGCCTCTTCCAACGGGTTGAGAGCCACCCGCTGAAGGTTCTCAAGCAAGGCCTCGCGGAGAAGTTCGTTGTCGTCCGTCGACCGGACAATTGCGGGAATCGTTGCGAGCTCGGCGATTTGCGACGCCCGCCAGCGACGCTCACCGGCGACCAATTCGAAGCGCTGGTCTTTCGCAGTCGCTGGCGTCAGACGACGAACAACGATCGGCTGCAGGAAGCCGATGTCGCCAACGGACTGCGCCAGTTCTGCGAGCGCTTCGGGATCAAACTCCGTACGTGGCTGCTTCGGGTTTGGAACGACCTGTAGCGGACGGACCGAAATCAGCTCAAGGCCCTCAACGGCAACAGCCTTCGTGGGAGCCACAGTCGTGCGAACACTGACCTCCGGCGGTCCTGAATCCACCACGCGCGGACGGTCATCTAGGGGAGCCGAGGTCGGAATCAACGCTGCCAGACCACGCCTATTCGATGGTGCGTTTGTCATTCTTTGTCCCCATTCTTCGACACGTTTGTGGTGTTCACAAGCTCTGCTGACATCAGTTCCTTGGCCAATTGTCGATAGGCGTGCGCCACATCTGACTCCGGCGCAAACGCAATCACGGTGCTGCCAGCAGCTGGCGCGGCATGTGCGGCTGGATCACGCGGAATCGTCGTTGCCGCGAGCCGTTCAGCAAAGAACGCCTTCACCTCATCGAACACTCGCGCCTGCGCCGTGGTCACATCGCCAACCATGGTCAGTGCAACGAGGCTGATCTCCAACGAAGGGTTCAGTGCACTCCGAACCAACTCCATCGTCCTGACTAACTGACCAACCCCATCGAGGGCGTAGAACTCAGCCTGAATCGGGACGAACAACTCGTTGGCAGCGGTGAGCGCATTGACCGTCAGGAGACCCAGACTCGGCGGGCAATCGAGGAGAACAATCGTGTTCTCCGGGAGCTCTGCATCTTCAAAGGCCTCCTTGAGTCGGAGCTCACGTCCCGCCGCCGACACCAATTCAACCTCTGCGCCCGCGAGATCCACTGATGCGGGGATACACGTGACACCTGGAGTCCGCGTCGAGACGACCGCTTGTTCGATCCCAATCCCGTCAACCAACACGTCATAAATCGATGTACCTGAAGCCAAACGATCCAAACCCAGCGCTTGAGTCGCATTGCCCTGAGGATCCATGTCGATGACCAGAACTGGCCGACCAAGCTCAGCAAGTGCGGCAGCTACGTTAACCGTTGTTGTCGTCTTACCGACGCCACCCTTTTGGTTAGCGACCGCGATTACCCGCACCACGCGGCTTCCCCCTTTTACCTGCGACTACGAGACCAGTTGGATCGAAGTCTTGGATCTGCACAACATTCGTCGGCTCATCGAGCCAGTCTTCCCCGCAGATGTGTACCTCGACAGATCCTGCCTTAATTGCGGCGAGTTCGGGGGCAGCTTCCGCTAGTTCGTCCGCAACCCTTTGACCCTTGAGGACAACCAGACTTCCGCCAGCTACTGACAACGGAGCGAGCCAGCCGAGGAGTCGGCCCAGCGGAGCAACCGCGCGGGCAGTCACCACGTCGCCAACAACCTCACCGACCAGATCCTCGGCACGACCACGAACGACGTCCACTCGGTTAGTGAGCTCGAGTTGCTCCACCGCAATCGTGAGGACGTCGACCCGGCGCTGCATCGACTCCACCAGGACGACGTGCAGATCCGGTCGGACGATCGCCCACACAATTCCAGGGAGCCCAGCGCCGGTACCGACATCAACCACAGAGGCTTCCTCCGGAATGAAGCCTCCGGCGATGTCAGCGACCACCGCACAGTTGAGGATATGGCGCTCCCAAAGGCGATCGGCCTCACGTGGACCGATCAAGCCCCGTTCTACCCCTAGCGTTGATAGGAGCTCTACGTATGAATCTAGTTGGGGTAGAGCCATGGGGTAGTGCTCTTCGGCGGCGGTGCGCCAGTTGGTCATGGGGGTCCTTGGGGGGTGTGGTCTTTGGGTGTGGTGGGGGGATTGTTTCACGTGAAACATGGGGGTGAGTGGGTTGTCGTCGTCGTGGGTGGGTGCTTCGTGGGTGGGTGCTTCGTGGGTGGCTGTACGTGGGGCGGCTGTGAGGGAAGGGCCCACTACGGTTTGCTGACCCGTGGCCTCCCCGAGGCGCCGCTTAGCGGCGCCTCGCCCGACGCAAACCTACGTGGGCCCTTCCCTCACAGCCTTGGGGGGTGGGCACCTGGACGGAGGGGGGTGGTCCTCGCGTGGGTCCCCCGAGGTGGGGATGGTGTTCGTTGGCGGCTACGTGGTGGGTCTAGTCGTATGGAATGGCCGATGGCTCGTCGGTTTGGCGGGTGGCGTCCTGGTGCTTCTGGTGGGCTGGTGGGCTGGTGGGTTCAGGCAGTCGGCAAATGGTGGATACGTGGGGTTGGGAATTCCGGCCTGTTTCCCCAGGTGAGCGAGTGAAGAGTGCCGTCCTTAGCCGACCATCTATATCCACGTGATGACGGCGCCAGGGGTCCCGGTGTTGGTGGTGGCGCGTGTGTCTGGCGGTTCGTTGCGAATGCCGGTGGGGGTGGGCGCCGGTGGCATGGGGTACGACTCGTCCCAGGGGGCGACTTGCTGGGCTCGGCGGAGGGGATTGGTGTCCGGTCCTGTGGAGTCTTCGGGAACGGGGGTTCTGCCGCCTTGGGGGTGGAGCCCTGGGGTTAGGGGATTACTACTACGTAGCGGTTGGGTTCGTCGCCTTCGGATTCGCTCTTGAGGTTGGCTGCGGCGACGGCGTCGTGAACGATTTTGCGCTCGAAGGGGGTCATGGGCTCGAGCTTTACGGGAGTGCCCTCTTCTTTCGCACGGTCACAGGCAGCTGTGCCGAGTTCGGTGAGTTGGGTGCGACGGGCAGCGCGGTGGCCGGCGATGTCGAGCATGAGGCGTGAGCGGTCGCCGGTCTGTTGCGTGACGGCTAGGCGAGTGAGTTCCTGCAGGGCGTCGAGGACCTTGCCGTTAGGACCAACCAACTGCTTCAAGTCGGCGCCGACAATGGCGACCATCGCGCGGTCACCCTCAACGTCCATGTCGATGTCGCCATCGAGATCGGCAATGTCCAGGAGGGCCTCAAGGTAGTCAGCGGCGATGTCGCCTTCGTTCTCAAGTTGGGCGACGCGATCCTTCTTAGGTGCGGCTTCCTTCGCGGCAGCCGCCTGGACTGGAGTCTCAGCAGCTTCAGTAACGATGGTTTCGTTTGTCGCGTCGTTATCGGTGGTCATTGTTGCCTCCTTGGGGGCGGACGTGGTCGTCGCGCCGGAATTGGCTGTTTCACGTGAAACAGCCCGTGAGTGGTGAGTCCCGCGGCGGATCTATCCGTTGTCGGATTTGCCGGATGACTTCTTCGGTTGCTGCTTCGGTGACTGTTGCTTCGACGGCTGTTGCTTCGTAGGTTGCCGTTTGCTCTTAGGTTGCCGTTTGGGCTGCTGCCGGTTTTGTACCGTTGTGCCCTTACTTGAGGCAACTTCGGCTGCCGCTGCAGCGGCGGCCAAGGCTTCTGGACTGTCAGGGCTCGGGAGCCCGTTCGCCTTCGCCTCCTTCGCCGCTGCCTTCGCCTGCTTGCGCTCTTCAAGCGCCTTATGTGCGGGAGTACCAGGTTGCGGGTTGTTCCTGATGACGTAGAACTGCTGGCCCATCGACCAGAGGTTCGTCGTGGTCCAGTAGATGAGGACACCAATCGGGAAGTTGAAGCCACCCACCGCGAAGATCAGCGGGAAGATGTACATGAGCATCTTCTGCTGCTTGACCATCGGGTTGTCGGCAGCGGTGTTCTTGACGATGAGTTGACGCTGGGTGAAGAACGTCGTCAGCGACATCGTGATGATGAGGAGTACGCAGAGAATCCGCGTGTTCATTGGGTATGGCGTCTCGTCAGCATTCGCGAACGTCGCGTAAATCGGAACACCGAAGATCGAGGCATCGTGCGCCTGGGCCGCGAGTTCAGGCGTCAGCGCACCAACGCCTTCTTCCATCGCGATGCCGTACTGGAGAACCTGGAAAAGTGCGAAGAAGATTGGTGCCTGCAAGATGATCGGGAGGCAAGACGCGAGGGGATTTGTCCCAGTTTCGCGGTAAATCTTCATCATTTCCGCGGATTGCTTCTCGCGGTCGCCGGCGTACTTCTTTTGGATTTCCTTGATCCGCGGCTGGATCAACTGCATGTTCCGCTGAGCCTTGATCTGCTTGACGAAGAGCGGGATCAGCATGATCCGGATGACGACCACGAGGCCGACGATCGACAGAACCCACGACCAGCCGCTTTCGGCGCCAAAGATTGGGCTGAGGATCGTGTGGAACGCGACCAACACCCACGCGACGGCCATTTCTAGCCATTCAAGGATAAACACTCTCAGACTCCGAGGTCAGTTAGCTGACGGTCCTGCCCCGCGGCGTCGCGAGGTGTTCCATCAGGATTGATGTCTGGGCGCCAGGCACCCTTGGGAGGTGTTGGATCAAGGCCGCCAAGCTGCCACGGGTGGCATCGGCACAGTCGATACCCGGCGAGCAGGCTTCCCTTGATTGGTCCATGATGGCGCAAAGAATCGATTGCGTACGTCGAACACGACGGATAGAACTTGCAACGTGGTCCAAGAAGTGGCGAAATCACCAGTTGGTACATCCGAATCAAGCCCACAAAGAGCCACACGAACGGCAGACCGATGATGTGTAGCGCCTGCTTGAGGAACGCGCTCATCAGGCAACTCGGGCAATCGCGGAAGAAAAGTCGGCATCGAGTTGCGCACTCGTCGCCTCAGCAGCAGCTGGTAACGCCCGAACAACAACGCTTGATCCGTCCGGGAGTTCACTGAGGTGGGCAGCAACAACGTGGCGTAAACGCCGCGTTACCTGATGCCGAACCACAGAACCCCCAACAGCCTTACTCACGGCGAAACCGACTTTGGCCGGTCCGGGCGGTGTCACCCCAGAGTCTGGGTCGGCCGCCAAAAAGTGCACCACTAAACAGCGCCGCCCGGCCCGGGTACCCCGACGCACTGTCTTGCCAAGTTGCGTCCGGTTACGAAGGCGGGAGCGTGCAGGGAGCACTAGAACGCCCTAAACGGTGATTTCTGCCCGGCCCTTGCGGCGGCGAGCCGACAGGATGGAACGGCCAGCGCGGGTCTGCATACGCAGACGGAAGCCGTGCTTCTTGTGGCGGCGACGGTTGTTGGGCTGGTACGTACGCTTCGACATGTCAGTTCTCCTGATCGGCGAGAGCCGATGCACTACTCGAGCTCGTGAGCACAGCAGTGTGTTCGGTGTAGCGGGAAATGGATCTTCTTGCGTGACAAGCGGTCTGTCGTGAGGATGAAACCTGCATACCAGGGTAGGCCACGGAGGATGTCTGGCGCTCACCACCCCGCAGATCGGAACTCAGAGCCCTTTACCTCCTCCTGGCGTGTCGCAAAACCGACGCGCCGAACTACGCCAAGGAAATTCAAACGAGTTGTGGATAACCCCTTGAAGCGTTCCGATATCGCCGTTAGTGTCGCCGTTGCTAGCTCACCCAGGAATGCGCCGAGAGTTCGAAATTTCCTTGATTTACAGGGTTTCTTACTGATCGCCTGACCTGCCGGGGGCTGCAGGCGCGCAAGAAGACACCACAAACCAAGAACGTCACTACCTAGGGCTATGCCCTTCCATCATCAGTAGCGAGAGGCCTTCAACCACCGTGGAAAACACGCTCAACGTCAGCCAAGTGTGGAACGAAACTCTCAAAACCCTCGCCGACGACGACGCGATCTCGCCGCAGCAGCGCGCATTTGTAGCGCTCACCGTCCCCCAGGTCATCGATGGCAACACGATCTCGGTCGCAGCGCCCAACGAATTCACTCGCAACGTGCTCGAGTCACACCTCAAGCCGCACATGGTGGACGCGTTGCAACGTGTGCTTCACCGCCCGATGGTCATCCAGGTCACCGTGGACCCGAACATTGCGCACGACCTGGACGATGAAACGACAGACCATCTTGCTGACGGAACCTACGCAAAAGTGGACGAAAGCCCCACAGAGGAGCTTGGCACGTACGACTTCGCCAACAGCCGCGTCGTTGATGTCCGCGACACTCACCGCCCCGGCACGGGCAGCCCCAGTTCGCGTAAAGACGATGCACACCGACTGAACCCCAAGTACGTGTTCGAGACGTTCGTCATCGGATCGAGCAACCGGTTCGCCCACGCGGCGGCCGTTGCCGTTGCCGAGGCTCCCGCCAAGGCGTACAACCCGCTTTTCATCTACGGCGACAGCGGACTCGGAAAGACCCACCTGCTGCACGCGATCGGTCACTACACGCGAACCTTGTTCGCTGGCGCGAAGGTGCGCTACGTGAGTTCTGAGGAGTTCACCAACGAGTTCATCAACTCGATCCGCGACGACAAAGCGGCCAACTTTCAGCGTCGCTACCGCGACATCGACGTTCTCCTCGTTGACGACATCCAATTCCTCGCAAACAAGACCCAGACTCAAGAAGAGTTCTTCCACACGTTCAACACCCTGCACAACGCGAACAAGCAGATCGTCGTTACATCCGACTTGCCTCCAAAACAATTGCCTGACTTTGAAGAACGGATGCGATCGCGGTTCGAATGGGGCCTCATCACCGACATCCAGCCGCCCGACCTTGAGACCCGCATCGCGATCCTGCGTAAGAAAACGGCCCAGGAACAGATCGCCGTTGAACCCGAAGTTCTCGAATTCATTGCGAGCAAAATCGCCACCAACATCCGCGAGCTTGAAGGTGCGCTAATCCGAGTGACGGCCTTCGCCAGCCTCAACAAGTCCGCTGTCGACGTGAACCTTGCCCAGTTGGTGCTCAAGGATCTGATTTCCGACCAGCACGGGACGCAAATCACCGCAACTTTGATCATGCAGCAGAGTGCTGACTACTACGGCGTCTCGATGCAGGATTTGTGCGCGCCTGGTCGTGTTCGCACGCTTGTCCATGCCCGCCAGGTCGCGATGTACCTGTGCCGCGAACTCACCGATATGTCGCTACCGACTATCGGAAAGCATTTCGGTGGACGCGACCACACGACCGTGATGCACGCGAAGACCAAAATCACGAAGAATTTGAACACTGATCGCACCCTCTACAACCAGGTCACCGAGTTGACGGGTCGCATCAAGGCTGCCGCCCGCGCCTAAGCAGGACGAAATTCACATGGCCGACAACTCCCAGTTGATCTCGGCTAAGGCGCGATCAACTGGGATTGGTTTCGGATAGCCACGGATTCACCAAGTCGATTCCCAGTGCCTCGAAGTCTTTGGTATTGCGGGTGGCGAGGGTGTGTTTACCGCTGAGGCAAATGGCTGCAATTTGGGCATCGAACCCACTAATCGGCGCACCTGCGCGTGCGCGGCTGTCGACAACGCCCGCATACGCCTGGGCCGCGAGCAGGTCGAATGATGCAATGGTCTCGGAGAACTCGAAGAAGATGACCGAAGCGGCGTCAGACAACTTCTCCTTCCGGCGCCCAGGCGGCAGTCTCTCAATCCCGTAGAGGATCTCAGCCACGGTGATTGCCGTCGCTATTCGTTGAGTCTGGTGAACTCCAGTAATCCAGTTCCGAACGTTCTCGTCAGCAGCACGGCCACGCATTAGCTCGGAAACCACATTTGTGTCGAGCACGACGCCCATTAGTTAAAATCCAGTCGATCGCGAATTGGTTCTCGTGCTGGGAGTTCAAGGTGAACACCGCCCAAATCATCGAAACGATCCAAGAGGACGTCGAATAGATCTCGGCGAGGCTGCTCGTCCGCAACAGCCATCGTGATGATCGCTCTTACCTCGGCCTCCATGGACCGGCCATGAGCCGCCGCCCTGCGCCGCAACTTCTGCTTTACGCCATCGTCGAGCCCACGAATACTGATATCGGCCATATCCCCTCCAAAGTGCTATCAATGCTAGCAGTCCTCGAAGGGTCTGGGTAGGTCCGAATTCTGATTGGTGATTCGCGGCGCGGCGACCACTGGGATGCTTCCTAGGCGCCCTCAGTGGTGTCTGAGGACTTCCAGTGATGCCAGTTCTCGACGCGGATGACGAACATCCAGGCGTTCGCTACGCCGCCGATAAGGGCGAATACGACCGCAGCAACCAACCAATACAGGCCGCCGCCGAAACCGACTACTAGAGAGACTCCTGCACCGATAATCAGCAGGCACACCAGCATCGTCGGGGTCAGATGCTGCAGCAACTTGATCGCTGACGACTCCTTGGTCAGGTCCATCCCGTGACCGACAGCGAACATCCCGAGGGCAAGTAGCGCGCCACCGATGATGCACAGCACCCCGGCAATCCACGCCCGCGGAATCGGAATAACCAGCACAATCGACATGATCAGCGGGGTCATCAGCAATAGCAATGTCTGCGCTGCGAGCTTACGAAGCCCTGTCGAGGTCAGGATTCGGTCCACATTGAGCGACACCGCGACGAACACCAGACCCGTCAAAGCGGCGCTCGCACCACCAGAAATGACGAAAAAGTTCTGCCAGGCCTCTACATCCATCGGTCCACCGCACCAATCTGCACAAAGTCAGGGTGCCGTGACCGACGAGTATGAGGCGCGTCAACCGTGGTGACGTCTACCTCATCGTCACGCGTTGTGTTGATCTGCCTGCGCGTCGTGACGGCCTGTATTCACAGGTTGTGGATAGAACTGTGGATTACCACCCTGAGTCGGCGTGGACAACTACAAAAGATCTGGTGATGGCCGTTGGGGAATGTAGTTTTGAACGGCTCGATCCTCACCCTTCCCATTAACGTCCCCAGCCGATCACACATCTCACACGCTTGTCGTTCATGCGGTCTGACCTGCGGAAACACTTGTTATCCACACTATCCACGGCCCCTGTTAACACGACGAGAATCTCCAACTATTAACAATCCACACCTCGAACGACACTGCCGACAAGGCTGAGAATTGACCTCCGACGAAGGTCTGGCGCAATCCACAAAATTAGCCTCAAATCGATGAATTCTGTGCATAGAGCACTTCTCTGCAGTCGATCTGGGGAAACCTCACCAATTTTGTTGTCCATACGTGGCAACATGCCCGGTAAGCAGTTCTAGGGCTGTGGCGAGCGTCTACCCGCTGGCCGCTACGGTCCTCCTAGGTCGTTGGCGTAAGCGCAATCAGGAAGGCACAACGTGAAGTTTCGGGTCGAACGGGATGTGTTGGCTGATGGGGTCGCATGGTCCGCACGGGCGCTTCCAAGCCGCCCGTCGATTCCGACGTTGTCAGGCCTGCTCATCAGCGCCGAGGGCCAAGATCTGACGTTGTCGGGTTTCGACCTTGAAAACGCCGCGCAGGTTGAGGTCGATGCAACCGTCGATGAACCGGGTCGAGTCCTCGTCTCCGGACGCCTCCTGGCAGACATTGCCCGGTCGCTACCGAACCAGCCCGTCGTCTTCGCGACCGAGGGAAGCCGGATCGAGTTGCAGTGCGGCCGTTCATCGTTCGTGCTTCCAACGCTCCCGGTGAACGAGTACCCCGTCCTGCCAGAAATGCCGGCGCCGGTTGGTTCAGTCGCTGGTGACCGATTTGCCGCGGCCGTCGCGCAGGTTGCGATCGCCGCAGGCCGCGACGACACACTGCCGATGTTGCTGGGCGTTCGCGTAGAGATCAGCGATTCGAAGGTCACGCTCGCGGCAACCGACCGATACCGCTTGGCCGTCAGCGAGTTCACTTGGCGTCCTGACCAGCCAGGTTTCGAGGGAGCCGCACTGGTTCCGGCGAAGATCCTTGCCGACACAGCAAAGCTGCTTTCTCACGCCGCTGAGGTATCCGTTGCCTACGCACCGGGTTCTGCCGGCGAGGGTCTGATGGGCTTCTCCGGCGACGGCCGCCGAACCACCACAAGGCTCCTCGACGGCGAGTTCCCCAAGTACCGCCAGTTGCTCCCGGAAGAATCATCCACGGTCACGACGGTGAACCGAGCATCGCTCATCGAGGCCGTCAAGCGTGTGTCACTTGTTGCCGAGCGGAACACTCCAGTTCGACTCACCTTCAGTGGCGACGACGTTGCGCTGCAGGCAGGTTCAGGCGATGAAGCTCAGGCGACGGAAGCACTTGAGGGCGCGACCACGGGCGACACGATCGAGATCGCATTCAATCCGCAATACCTGCTCGATGGCCTTGGCGCGATCGAGTCGCCCGATGTCAGGTTCTCGTTCACAGGTGCGACCCGCCCAGCAGTCCTCACCCCGGCCGACAGCGGCGACAACTACAAGTACCTACTGATGCCCGTCCGCCTGTCTTCCTAGAACGTGTCTTTCTAGCGAGCGCGCGCATTGCGCGGTTCACGGCATGAGAGTGAGGGATCACCGTGCAGGTCCTCCACCTCGAGCTCACGAATTTCCGTAGCTATGAAGCCGCCGACATTACGTTCGCCCCAGGAGTCAACGTTCTCGTCGGCCCGAACGGTGTTGGCAAGACCAACATCGCCGAAGCTGTCGGGTACGTCTCGACGCTGAACAGTCACCGAGTTGCTGCTGATCTTCCGCTGATCCGGCAGGGTAATGATCAAGCGATCGTGCGATCAACGTTCTCCCGCGGTCAGCGCGAAATTCAGTTGGAGATCGCGATCAACCAGGGCCGCGCGAACCGCCTGCAGGTGTCGGGTTCACCGGTTCGGGCCACGGATTTCATCAGCCAACTGCAGACCGTTGTGTTCGCCCCGGAGGACCTCTCATTGGTCAAAGGCGACCCGAGTGATCGTCGTAAGTTCCTCGATGAGGTCCTCGTTGCCCGCGCTCCGAGGTATCACTCGGTCAAGGCCGACTACGACCGCGTCGTCAAGCAACGAACGACCTTGTTGCGTTCGATCGCTGGCACTCGAGGCGCATCGTCGCGAGCCGGCGCGGAGTCCACCTTGAGCGTCTGGGATGACCAACTGGCGGCTCACGGCGCATCGCTACTCTTCGGTCGACTTTCTCTGCTCAACGAAATCAGTGGCTTGGTCTCACAGTCATACGAACACGTGGCTCCTGGTAAGAGCGCAGGAATCGCGTACTTGCCGCGGTCGTTCAGTGATACTCCGAGTGACGACGCTTTACCTCGCGATCGCAGCGCCCTCGAAGAATTGCTCCACAAGGAGATCGCCTTGCGGCGCAGCGAGGAGTTCGCGCGCGGCGTCACGGTCGTTGGTCCGCACCGCGACGACGTTCTGTTGACGATCGGGGAGCTGCCAGCGAAGGCATACGCGTCGCACGGGGAATGCTGGTCAATGGCACTTGCGCTGCGGCTTGCTGCGTTCGAGTTGATGCGGGGTCTCGACGATTCGGTCGGTGATCCAGTGCTGATTCTCGATGATGTATTCGCCGAACTTGATTCCACTCGGCGCAAGGCACTTGCCCAAGTGGCGATGACGGCCGAGCAGACCATCATTACGGCCGCGGTTGCCGAGGACGTGCCGCCGGAGCTCGCCGCGCAACAGTTCGTGGTAACCCCTGGTCAGGTGGCGCGTGGCAACTGAGGGTCAAGCCAAACCGACGAAGCCGGAAAAGACACCGGACCTCGTAGCCCAAACGCTTGCGTCCGTGCGCAAGTCGGTGCGCGGGGCGTCGGGGACGAGCTCCAAGAAGCGCTCGCGAAACTGGTCCGAAGGCCCGCAGTTCAGCGGCAGCGGACCAGATGAACGGGACCCTGCGCTGCTGAGCGAGAGCATGAAGGGCCTCATGCGAGAGAACGGCTGGGAGCATAAGTCGAAGGTTGGCGGTGTTGTTGGACGCTGGGCCCAGATCGTCGGTGCAGACCTTGCTTCGCACGTCACTCCTGAAGTCTTCGACGAGAAGTCCGGACGGCTGGTATTGCGTGCCGAATCAACGACTTGGGCGACGCAAGTCCGGTCGTTGATTCCAATGTTGCAGCAGAAACTTGATGACGAGATTGGCGCAGCGATTGTTCGTGAGATCGAGGTCCGTGGGCCGGCTCGTAAGTCCCGCAGTTACGGACCTCTACGGGTGAAGGGTCGCGGAGACCGAGATACCTATGGATAAGTCGACGCCTTGGCTACGTGCTTGCAGGCCTTGAACCCAACCAGTATCCGTTTGTAGCGAAGAGGTTCCGTTATGGAACGCTACTTGTTGTTTCCGCGCTTAGGTTCGGTAGTTCTTGACCTTTGTGTAAGCACTGTATCCGCCCTTGATGGGGGCGTGCCAAGTGATCGATAGTTTGAGTTTCGTGCCGGAGGTCCGGATGTTCAGCGCACCCTTTTTGCAATACCTGGTGCCGGAATTTCCGGTTGGTTTGGTCTTCGCGACCTTTCCTTGAGAAACCTTGCAGAACAACGAGTAGTGCCCGTTTTTCTTCTTCGGCTTCGCGGAGGCTTTTACGCCGATCCGCGCTGCCGAGGTTGTCACACACTTGGGTTTCATCAATTGTTTTGTGCCCTTACGTGGGATCGATTTTGTACTCCCCACGATCACGCATCCGTTGGCAGGTACGGCCACGGATGGTGTGGGGTCAGGGGCCGGTGCCTGCGCGACCACTGCGATCCCGTACGGCCTACTTGCCCCGGTGATGAAGTTCTGATTCGTGCTGCTTCCGTCAATATTTGCCCGCGCGACTGCATCACTGTTGCTATTCGTCCAGTACAGGTTGGTGCTGGTCGCCCCGAGACCCCATGGCCCACTCAGGCCGTCGATGAAGCTCTGGTTGACACCCGTTCCGTCAATGTTCGCGCGTCCGATGGTGTTGTTGCCGAGGTTTGACCAGTACAGATCGGTGTCCGTCGCGATCACTCCACGGGGATCGTTTGCTCCGGTGATGAAAGATTGGACCGCGTTTGATCCGTTGATGTCTGCTCGGCCGATCGTGTTGTCACCGGCGTTCGTCCAGTACAGGTTGGTGCTGGTCGCTGTAACGACGCGAGGTTCATCTGCTCCGGTGATGAAGCTCTGGTTGACACTCGTGCCGTCAATGTTCGCGCGTCCGATGGTGTTGGAGGACTGATTCGTCCAATAGATAGAGGTGCTCGTTGCCGTGACACCGAATGGCGTGACTGCTCCGGTGATGAAGCTCTGGTTGATACCTGTGCCGTCAATGTTCGCGCGTCCGATGGTGTTGTTTCCGGCGTTCGTCCAGTAGATGTGGGTAGTGGTTGCAGCTATGCCGCGTGGAGCGTTTGCTCCGGCGATGAGATTTTGGTTGATACCTGTGCCGTCGATGTTCGCGCGTCCGATGGTGTTGTCGTCGCCGTTGGACCAGTAGACGAATCCAGCTTCCGCGGCGTTTGCAGAGCTAGCGCCCACAGTGATCATGCTCAACGGGAACACGATTATCACTGCGATCGTCGCAATCGCTGCGGTCCAGGGGCTACGGATGGCTGATCCCGGGAGGGTGCGTACCGTGCGATCATTCATCTTGGTCACCTTTGCAAAGTACCGGTCCCCTGATCAGTTCTCGCAACGAAACTTCGATTCCCCTCGATTGGCCGTACAGGCTGCACCGAACGGGCGACGAACACGTGCAGAAGCGATGCTCGGTGCATCCGACGACCTTGGACATCCACACCGGCCAACCAGTGAATTGATGCGGGAGTATGCGGCGGCGGAGCTTTAGTTCCGCGTGTTGGGTACGGGTTCTTTGCGCACCTCCTTACAGTGCCTGGTGTCAGAATTCCCGGCAATCTTGGGCTTACTGATCACCACGAAGCGCGCGTTCCGCCACTCGCGATCAGGTCGAATGCCAGAGCGTGAATGAGGCCAAGAATGCGTCCATATCTGGCCCGACCGGGCCAGATCACACCCATGAGAACCTGCCAGGATTTACCTGGGGAAAAGCCTTGATTTCACAGAGGTTTCACCTGTATGCGGGTAGTATTCACAGGTGTCATATGACGCTAGTGCAATTACAGTCCTCGAGGGCCTGGACGCAGTCCGTAAGCGCCCCGGAATGTACATCGGTTCTACCGGCGAACGCGGACTCCATCACCTCGTCTACGAGGTTGTGGATAACGCTGTCGACGAAGCTTTAGCTGGTTACTGCAGCCACATTGAGGTCACGATCCTCGAAGACGGCGGGATCCGCGTCATCGATGACGGCCGAGGCATCCCGGTCGACATGGTCGAGTCCGAAGGTAAGCCAGCTGTTGAGGTTGTCCTGACAGTGCTTCATGCCGGCGGAAAGTTCGGCGGCGAGGGCTACGCGGTCTCCGGTGGCCTCCACGGTGTTGGTGTTTCCGTCGTCAACGCTCTCTCGCGCCACGTTGAGGTCGAGGTCCACCGCGAAGGTCACATTTGGCGCCAGAGCTACAACACCGGCACCCCAGAGGCACCGCTGGCCAAGGGCGAGGCAACCGATCGCACCGGAACCACCGTCACGTTCTGGGCCGATGGCGACATCTTCGAAACCACGCATTACGACTTCGAGATCCTCTCGCGCCGATTCCAAGAAATGGCGTTCCTCAACCGCGGGCTTTCGTTGTCACTCAAAGACGAACGCGAAGCGAAGCCGGTAGCTGACGGAGACGTCGTCGAGGGCGAAGACGCAGTCCTTGAAGCCCGCCGAGAGGTCCACTACAAGTATGACGGCGGCATCGCCGACTTCGTGACCTACCTGAACTCGAAGAAGGGCCCAGCCCACCAGCACGTGATCTGGTTCGAGTCTGAGGACACTGAGCGCGGCATCAGCGCTGAGGTCGCGATGCAGTGGTCCAACGTCTACTCCGAATCGGTCTACACGTTCGCGAACACCATCGGCACCACCGAGGGCGGCACACACGAAGAAGGCTTCCGCACCGCGCTCACCTCACTAGTGAACAAGTTCGCCCGCGAGTGGGGAGTCCTCAAGGAAAAGGACACGAACCTTTCCGGCGAGGACATCCGCGAGGGCCTCACCGCCATCGTCTCCGTCAAGCTGCGCGAGCCGCAGTTCGAAGGCCAGACCAAGACCAAGCTCGGCAATACCGAGGCAAAGACGTTCGTGCAGAAGATCGTGAACGAGAAGCTCGGCGAATGGTTCGAACAGAACCCCGCTGAGGGTAAAGAGATCGCCCGCAAGTCGGTCTCGGCCCAGATCGCTCGTGTTGCAGCCCGCAAGGCCCGCGATCTAGCCCGCGGTCGTAAGGGACTCCTCGGTGGCGGCGGGCTGCCGGGCAAGCTCATCGATTGCTCATCGAATGAACCCGAGATGTGCGAGATCTTCATCGTCGAGGGTGACTCCGCCGGCGGTTCTGCCCGAAGCGGCCGCGACCCGGCGACCCAAGCCATCCTGCCGATCCGCGGAAAGATCCTCAACGTCGAGCGCGCGCGCCTGGACAAGGTGCTCGCAAACACCGAGGTCCAGGCGATGATCTCTGCGCTTGGCAGCGGCATTCAGGAAGAGTTCGACATCGAGAAGCTTAGGTACCACAAGTTGGTCCTGATGGCAGATGCCGACGTCGACGGTCAACATATTCGGACGCTCCTGCTGACGTTGTTGTTCCGCTTCATGCGGCCACTACTTGAAGGCGGCCACGTGTACCTCGCGCAACCGCCGCTCTACAAGATCAAATGGTCGCGCGACGAACCCGATTACGCATTCTCCGACCGTGAACGCGACGCGCTCCTTGAAGTCGGCCACGCCGCTGGGAAGAAGCTCCCAAAGGAAGCGATCCAGCGGTACAAGGGTCTTGGCGAGATGAACGCGCCTGAGCTGTGGGAGACCACGATGGATCCGCAGCGCCGCGTGTTGCTGCAGGTCACGCTCGACGATGCCGCGCAGGCCGACGAGATGTTCTCAATGTTGATGGGTGAAGACGTGGAATCACGCCGCAAGTTCATCCAGCGCAACGCGAAGGACGTGCGCTTCCTCGACATCTGATCGGCGGCTTTAGTACCGCACCGACTTAGCTGACGTACTCGCGCGGATCGCGCGCAACGAAGGGACACGAAGAATCGTGGCTGACGACACCACAACAGATGAGGTAATCGACCACGGCCCCCACGGCCGGATCGAGCCCGTCGAGATTCAGACCGAGATGCAGCGGTCGTACCTCGACTACGCGATGAGTGTCATCGTTGGCCGCGCCCTACCGGCAGTGGCCGATGGCCTCAAGCCGGTCCACCGACGCGTGCTGTACGCGATGTACGACGGCGGCTACCGCCCCGATCGCGGCTACTTCAAGTGCACGCGCATCATCGGCGACGTCCTTGGTAACTACCACCCACACGGCGACAGTTCGGTATACGACGCGTTGGTGCGCCTCACCCAACCGTGGGCGATGCGCTACCCGATGATCGACGGCCAAGGAAACTTCGGTTCGCCTGGTAATGACCCCGCTGCTGCCCACCGTTACACCGAGTGCCGCCTGTCGCAGCTCGCGATGGAGATGGTGCGCGACATCGACGAAGAGACTGTCGATTTCACGCCCAACTACGACGGTCGTAACCAGGAACCGCTGCTGTTGCCGTCGCGGTTCCCGAACTTGCTCGCGAATGGCTCGTCCGGCATCGCAGTTGGCATGGCGACGAACATTCCGCCGCACAACCTGCGTGAACTCAACGACGGCATCCAGTGGGCGCTGGCAAACCCGGAAGCGCCGCGGGAGCAGTTGCTTGAAGAGCTGATCGCACGTATTCCTGGCCCCGACTTCCCCACCGGTGCGCTGATTGTTGGCCGCCGCGGAATCGATGACGCCTACCGCACTGGTCGTGGCTCGATCACGATGCGCGCCGTTATCGACATCGAAGAAGATGCCCGCGGGCGCACCTGCCTGGTCATCACCGAACTGCCCTACCAGGTCAACCCCGACAACCTCTCGATGAAGATTGCCGAACTTGCTAACGACGGCAAGGTCACCGGCATCGCCGACCTGCGCGACGATTCCTCGGACCGCACCGGCCAGCGCCTCGTCGTCATCCTCAAGCGCGATGCCCAACCGCGCGTCGTGCTGAACCAACTGTTCAAGCACACCCAACTGCAAGACAACTTCAGCGCGAACATGCTCGCGCTCGTCGATGGTGTGCCGCGGACGTTGAGCATCGACCAGTTCATCGTTCATTGGATCGCCCACCAACTCGAGGTTATTCAGCGCCGCACCCGGTACCGGCTACGTAAGGCCGAGGAGCGCGCCCACATTTTGCGTGCACTTCTCAAGGCTCTCGACGCACTTGACGAGGTCATTGCGCTCATCCGCCGCTCGCCTACCGTTGAGGAAGCGCGCAACGGTTTGATGGCGCTGTTGGAGATCGACGAGATCCAGGCGACGGCCATCCTCGACATGCAGTTGCGTCGTCTCGCGGCACTCGAACGTCAGAAGATCATCGATGAGTACGACGAACTCATGCGCCTCATCACGGACTACAACGACATCCTTGCCAGCCCACTGCGCCAGCGCACGATCGTTGCTGAGGAACTCGCGGAGATCGTCGGCAAGTTCGGCGACGAGCGACGCTCCAAGCTCATCGAGGCAGACGACCTCGGCAGCGACGAAGACCTGATTCCCGTCCGCGATGTCGTGGTCACGATCACGGCCGGCGGGTATGCCAAGCGAACGCTCACTGAGGCCTACCGGGCGCAGCGCCGTGGTGGCCGTGGGGTGCGTGGTGCCCAACTCAAGGTCGATGACGTTGTTGATCACCTGTTTGTGACCTCGACCCACGACTGGATGTTGTTCTTCACCAACCTGGGGCGGGTCTACCGGACGAAGGCGTACCAGCTTCCGGATCTTGCACGCGATGCCCGCGGGCAGCACGTCGCGAACCTGCTCGCGTTCCAGCCTGACGAGACGATCGCCGAGGTGATGGTTCTCAAGGATTACAAGCAGGCGGCGAACCTCGTGCTCGCGACGAAGTCCGGGATGGTCAAGAAGACCCGACTGGCCGACTACGACACGAACCGCACTGGTGGCATCATCGCGATCAACCTCAAGGATGACGACGAGTTGATCTCGGCGAAGCTCGTCAGTGACGACGACGATCTCATGCTGATCTCGCGCAAGGGAATGTCCGCGCGATTCAAGGCGGACGATTCGACGTTGCGTCCGATGGGTCGTTCAACGTCGGGCGTGATTGGCATGCGTTTCCGCGACGGTGACTCACTGCTCGCGATGGACGTCGTTGTCGAGGGCGCAGACCTGGTCACGGTCACCGATGGCGGGTTCGCCAAACGGACGTCCGTTGACCAGTGGGCCACCAAGGGTCGCGGAATCATGGGCGTTCGGGCGATGAAGCTCGTCGAGGAGCGCGGGGCGCTCGTTGGTGCGCTGATTTGCCAACCGGGTGACGAGATCTTCGCGGTCGCCAGTGATGGAGTGGTGATTCGGACCCGCGTCGATGAGGTCCGCGTGACCGGCCGCGACACGATGGGTGTCTCGATGATGCGTCTGACGGGCGAGCGGAGCCTCGTTGCTGTGGCACGGGCCGCCGAACTTGATGATGAACCCGATGAGAGCGAAGACACTGGCGCGGATAGCACCGAAAATGTCGCACCGGAGTCGGTAGAGGGCAATGATGGTGCCGAACCGTCCGAAACTGTAGATCCATCGGCAGCCGTTGATTCTTCGACTGAAGAGTCCGGAAAGGAAGAGAACTAGTGAGCGCGACGCAAACGCAGGCGACGCCGGCTCCGGCAGCTGGCCCCCGCCAAGCAAGGCTGTTTGTCAGCCGACTAGATCCATGGACCGTGATGAAGACGGCGTTTGTGCTCTCACTGGGCATGGCAGTTGTCATCATCGTCGCCGTTTTCATCCTGTGGCTGCTGCTGACCGTCAGCGGAACGTTCGCCTCGATCAACCAGACGATCAGCGACCTCGGTGGCTCAGGTTCGGGCCTAGACGTCACCGACACCTTCTCGTTCGGTCGAGTTATCGGCTTCGCGCTATTCGTCGCCGCGTTCGAAATCGTGCTGACCTCAGCACTGGCGACCGTCGTCGCCGCGATCTACAACGTGACCGTCGGCTTCACCGGTGGCGTCGAAGTCACCCTCTCGGAGGACTCACTTCGGTCGGCCGCCGCGATGCCAAACCCGTGGAAGCGCAGCCCCGCGGCACCCGCTCCACCAAGCGACGTCTAGCCTTTACGTCGTTACAGCAGGCGTAATACCAATCCGATTGGCGCGCGAACATCGGAGCCAAGTACGGTATGCGTTGCACGTGAGGGCCTATAGCTCAGCTCGGTTAGAGCGCTTCCCTGATAAGGAAGAGGTCGGTGGTTCAAGTCCACCTAGGCCCACATGAAGAAACTATTGCTAGTTGGAGCAATCGCGGCAGTCGCGTATGTCGTCTACCGGCAGGTCTCAGCCAACCAGGCTGAGAAGGACCTATGGAACGAGGCGACCGCGGATCCCGACCTCCGCTAGTACCACCCCGCTGTCCCACAACCCCGTCGCCTTAGGGCGAGGGGGTAGGTGAAGGCGGTACGGGGCCTTAGCTCAGTTGGTAGAGCGCTGCCTTTGCAAGGCAGATGTCAGGAGTTCGAATCTCCTAGGCTCCACATCTTTCGACCGGACAACCGCACATCCGGGTTCGTGCTAGACGCACATGGCGCGGAGAAAATCCTTAGTGTGAACACGTGCGGGTAGTCAAAGTTCTGTTGATCATCGTTGCTGCGTGTGCTGTGGGCGCGGTTGTGGTGGTTGTCGCCGCGATTACCGCGAACAACGTGGAGTCGAATCAGACCCAGGAAGCACTCGATCCCTTCTACACCCCGCCGAATCCAGTGGTCGGTAAACCTGGCGACATCATCAGGTCCGAGCCGCTGACCGGCTTCAACATCACCGATGGCACGGGCTACCGCATCCTGTACGTATCGAAGGACCCGACGGGTGCGCTGCGGGCGAGCGGTGGAATGGTCTTTGTGCCCACGACGCCCGCCGCCGGTGAGCGCAAGGTCGTGGCCTACGCCCACGGCACGAGCGGTCTTGGGGATGCGTGCGCTCCGTCGCGGAGCCCGCTGACGCCCACGGCCCAGCCGTTCATCCAGACGCTAATGAACCTCGGCTACGTCTACACGGCGACTGACTACGTCGGGCTTGGAACTCCGGGCGAGCCGTTCTACATGATCGGGGCCAGCGAGGC
>JBAYVO010000005.1:0-34927 GCA_041674545.1 Candidatus Nanopelagicales bacterium
ATTCCGTGGCCTGCTGGTCCGCTTTAGTCACGATGCCGACGGTTGGAGCAATGCCATGAAGGTCGCGGGTGCACGAGTGTCGGTTCCGTTGTATCTGACCGAGCACGTGCGGTCGTTGGGCACATTTGGCTGTTTACTCGCAGGTCAGCCGTGGCTGTCGATCGCACCACGCGGCGACGGGCAGCCAGTGATTGTCCTGCCGGGGCTCGCCGCTGGCGACATCACGACCGCGCCGCTGCGTGGATACCTGCGCGGGCTCGGCTACGACGCCACCGGTTGGGGGATGGGTGTCAACGTTGGGCCAACGCGCAAGGTCCTGAATGGGCTAACCCCAATGGTGGAGGAACTGTCGCAGAGATCGGGGCAGCCCGTCGCGCTGGTTGGCTGGAGTCTCGGTGGGATTTTCGCTCGGTTGGTGGCTCGGCAGGTACCGGATTCGGTGTCGCAAGTCATCACGCTCGGCTCGCCATTCCGCTACCGATACCGCGAGCCCGCGCGCGGATTCGACTTGGTCAATCAGGTGCTGCGGATTCACGCGCCGCGCACCGAATGGCCCGATGAGGAACGCATCCTCGGTGCGCTGCCAGTGCCCGCGACGTCGATCTACTCGCGTCTTGACGGCGTCGTTGACTGGCGCACGTGTATCGACACGGCTGACGACCAGCACGACAACGTCCAGGTGTACTCAAGCCACCTTGGGATGGGTCACGATCCATCGGTGATGTGGGTGGTCGCTGATCGTTTGGCGCAGAAGCCGGGGGAGTGGAAGCCGTTCACGCCACCTTGGTACGCCCGCTTGAACTACCCCGCACCCCACGACGTCCCCCGTAAACCCCGCGCTACTGCCGCCGCGTAGGCGGCGTGGGCCGCGGTGTCGGCGTCAGGATGGTGGATTGTGGTCGCGAGGCGACCAGGTTTTACCGGTCTGTTCGGTAGGAGCCCTTACGGCTAGCCGTAGTAGGAGCAGTTGGAGGCAGTTGTTGACGTTTTGCCGCGGCAGACGAAGAAGTACGTCGGTCCGCCCTTCTGCGAACCGGCGTCGATCTTCAGGTAGCCGCAGGCCTTGTTGCGCATCGTGACGCCCCAGCCGCTGCCTGCTTTGGAGCCGTAGTTCGTGGTGCCGCCGCCCCAGGTCTTGGTCTTGTAGCCGTACGACTTGCCAGCGTCCTTGTAGTACAGGACGGTTTGGTAGGCGCTGATCTTCTTCGACTTGTAGGTCTGGCGCAGCACCCCTTGGGAGCGGCCTTGATCGATCTTCTTCGCACCCATCGGGGGAGCCGGGATCGCGCAGCGGGCGCCCGCGTCACCGCGGGGAGCGGGGGTCTGCGCCGAGGCCGCGGTCGGGATCGCGACGCTGAAGCCAAGCATTGCAACTGCTCCCGCAGTGGCGATCATCGCGCGTGCTGAGGTCTTCGCTGTGAGTGCCATAGGGCCAGTATCGGCAGGTGTGATCAGTTTGGCCCGGTCGTTGCGCCGGACGTGGGGTGGTGGGTGTGGCGTGGCCCGGCGACCCTGGTCAGTGCGGGGTTAGTTGTCGCGGTTCATTTCGCGTTCAGTGAGGGTGTGCACGTCGCGGTCGAGGTTGTCGATGCGGTCGTTCATTGCGTCGAATCGGGCATTGACGGCCTCGAAGCGGACGTCGACGGCGTTGAACCGTGCATCCACTGCATCGAAGCGTGCGTTCATTTCAGCCCGTAGTCCGTCGATACCAGCGTTCATCTCGCCGCGTAGCCCCCCAATCCCAGCGTGCATTTCGCCTCGGAGCCCGCCGATCTCCGAACGGACGACGCGCGTGAACATCGTCGAGATCAGGGTCATGGTGCCGAAGAAGACGGTGGCCATGACTCCAATCATCGTCCACACCTGTGGCTCGGTCACGGTGATCATCTCCATAGTGTGGCGGAAGGGATCCCGGAAGGCTAGTGGATTTCGCGGCAATCGCGACCGCGCCTCGGCAGCACCTGTGGACAGCCCCCGGAGCGCCCGTCCTTGCCCGTCGAGGGTCTAGCGCCGGTGGGATCGCGAGGCGCCGCTGCACACCTCCCCCGTTTGGTAAACACGCCCGACAGGCCGGGCGTGTTTACCAAACGGGGGAGGTGTGCCGGGCCGGGACGGGCGCGCAGATCTAGGGTTGGCGGGGTGAGTGGAACCGTCGATGAGTACATGAGTGGGTTGGAACATTCGCGCAAGGATGAGATCGAAGAACTGCGGCGGGTGATTCTGGATGCCAGCCCGGAGTTGGTTGAGCACATCAAATGGAACGCGCCTAGCTATCAGATTGACGGCGACGATCGGATCACCATGCGATTGAAGCCAGGGGACCGGGTGGAGTTGGTGCTGCACCGCGGCGCAGGGAAGCGGACGGATGCGTTCGAGTTCGTTGATCCCGTTGGGCTCGTGGAATGGAAGACCAACGACCGCGGAGTGGTGGCGTTTGCGGCGGGGGACGTGGGGCGACTGGCGGGGGACGTCACGACGCTGGTCGTGGCGTGGATGGCGCCGACGCGGTAGGTGGGCTGGGTATGAGGTTGCGCTGCAGCCACACGCACTTGGCACTGTCGAAGGCCTCAGCGCCTGCTTCGTCAAGTCTGATCGGCCGAGGCGATTGATCAAGCACAGTGGTTGGCTTCAATATTGAAGCCTGTGGTGAGATGCGCGAGAACCTGCGGTTGTTGAAGGCGGAGCCGCCCCGCGATGGGCGCGAGTGGTTTGTGCGGTCAACCGTCGAAGGTGGGTGGTTCCGCTAGTTGTCGCGGTTCATTTCGCGTTCGGTCAGAGTGTGAACGTTGCGGTCGAGGTTGTCGATGCGGTCGCTCATGGCGTCGAACCGTGCGTTGACGGCTTCGAAACGAACATCGACAGTGTCGAACCGTGCGTTGACCACATTGAACCGTGCGTCGACGGCGTTAAATCGTGCGTTCATCTCGCCTCGAAGTCCGCCGATCTCGGAGCGGACGACGCGCGTGAACATCGTCGAGATCAGGGTCATGGTGCCGAAGAACACGGCGACCATGAGGGCGATCATGGTCCACACCTGAGGTTCAGTCACGGTGATCATCTCCACAGTGTGGCGGAAGGGGTGATCGAAGGCTAGTGCGAATCGACAGGTTGTCGTTGAGTCCGTGACTATTTGTGGATAGCGCGGATGGCCGGCCTACCGGCCCAATAGGGCCAGGGCCCGCTCCTGCTCGCGGGCGTCGTAGGTCACCAAATCCCGGGGTCCGCGCCACACCGGAATTCCGTGGGGATGCCAGCGGTACGCGCTGTCGGCAACCCTGAAGGTGCGGGCTGGGTCGTGGGCCCAGTCGATGGTGGCGGCGACCGGAGCCAGAGTCGCCTGATCGCGTGAGCACCACTTCGCAAGTCGTTCGGAGCTGATCAGTCGCGCGGACTTGTCGCCGTTGCACCTGTCGTCGCTGAGGACCAGGTTTGCGAGGTCGTTGAGCGGTAGATGGCTCCACGGGATCACATGGTCGACGTGGGTCGTTGCGCGATTCAAGATTCCGTCGCAGTAGAAGCATCGGGCACCTTCGACGTCGAGCAGGGCCTCACGGACTGGATCGAGCGACGTCCGTTGCGTGCCGAAGAGGAAGTCGCGCAATTGCTGAGCTTCCGAGTTGACGTTGTTGTATCGGGCGACTTCGGCTGACCACACTGACTCCAACGCCGGGCGCAGGATCTGCGCGTTGATGGCAAGCGCGTGAGCGACGCCGCGGTTGAGTTCGATGAAGTCAATACCTGGCAATGCGCCTTGCTCCGCGATGAAGCCCGAGTCGTCGAAGAGCCACGGTTCGTATCCGGCGCGGGAATCTGTCGTGCCTGGTCGCTGCAGGCGCGGGATGGGTTGTTTCGCGAGCGCTCGAGCGACGGTGCGCTGGAGTCGGACGTAGTCGTGTGGGTTGCGGGTGATCACTGCGTGGAGGTCGGTGTGTGGCGCGCACCCAGCGGCGGTACGGAACTCGACGATGGCGTTGATGATGCTTCGGGGTGAGTCTTTGATCAGAGGTAGTCCTAAATGCCAACCTCATTTGCATTGGGCGTGTGATCGAGTTTTCGGAATCCGGAAGGAGAGGAGCGCATCCAAGTTCAGGCGTCAGCTCGAACGGTGTGTTAAGCCCAGCTGCGTGGTGGAATGTCGCGCGCGACATCTCGGCATCCGTTCGTGGCGGGATACCGAGATCAAATAGTGCATGTCTGTTGGTATTGCTCGCGGGGGTACCTGTCATGGCACAGGACTACGTTCCGCGCAATTGATGCGAAGTGTGACGGGCACCTAGACCGTGATGCTCGTGAGATATGCGACCAGGGCAGCAGGGTCGCCGCTGTTCCATTTTCGAATGTCAAGGACCCTCTCCCTTCCGAAGAGAATCGAATCGTTCGCGCCAACCACTTGTTCTTCTGCCGTACCTTGCGCCAAGAGCGTTATCACAAGAGCGTGGCCACCGGATGGCCTAACTACTCGGCCGACACGCTGGATCCGCTGACGCGGGTTCATCGTCCCCGAAACGATGACAGCAAGGTTGGCGGCTGGGACATCGATCCCTTCGTCCAACGCCCGGACGGTCACTAGCGCATCTACAGAGCCTGTCTCGAACCTTCGAAGTGCTGCCGCCCGGGCATCAGATGAGAGCTTCGAATGCTCGACCGCATGCTTCACACCGACTCGACTAAGCGCGTCAGCACTCCGCTCAGCTTGGTCGATTGTCTCGTGGAACAGAATGGCGCGTCGCCCGGAGAATGCGCCACCGGCCGCAAGGGCTTCAAGAGCGACGGTCCTGCCCCCGGCTTGGCGCAATACCGACCGCTGCTTGTCGAGAATCCGCGCGATCTGCGAGTCGTCGCCTCGCGCGGTAGCGGCGAGCAGCTGCTGTTCGAGGTCTTGATACTCGTGCTGTTCGATCTCGCTCAAGTCGATGTAGACGTTTGCGGCGAGGAGTGGCGAAAGTAGTCCATCATCGAGCGCGGTCCGCAGTGGGTATCGGTAAGCGACGTCACCCAGGTTCGGGATCAGAAAGTCGTCCATGCCATCGTCACCTCGCTCGGGCGTTGCGGACAAGCCGAGGGTCGCACCATATTCACAACTGAAGAGCTCCGTGGCGGTCGAGCGGGCGCCCACCCAGTGGCATTCATCAACAACCAAGAAGGTCTCGGAGCCCTCGGATCGCCAGTGATCGACCAACCCCGGTAATCGCGTCCGGGCCGAATTGAGGACAGCTACGACCACTCGATGGTCAACCCGAATGTTCGGTGATGAACCGCCCATCGTTCCGACATCGTCAGGGCGAATTCGCAGTTGACTGGTGATCTCCGAAATCCACTGATTCTGTAGTGACTTTGTGGGAACCACGACGACGCTTCGCCAATCTGGTGAAACTTCACCCATGGCGGCGAGGGCCAGGCGAGTTTTTCCCGTTCCGGTTGCGGCGGCGATGATCGCTCGGCGGTCGGAGGACTCCCATGCATCAAGAGCAGAAATCTGCCAGGGTCTTAGTGAGTTTCGATCAACTCGTGTCGGTCGGGGCACCTGTTGAGGCTACCTGGACCGGATCACGCGGAGGAACGAATGGCTACAACACGACCTTGCATAGTGGGACAGATGGGTTCAACTCGGTTCTACGAGACTACGATGACGGCTGGCGAGCTTGCGAAGAGCGTTCGCCCGGCAAGAGAAACCGACGGTTGGGCGACCGCGTCCATTGACGAGCGAATCCAACGCGAGGTCAATACGACAAGGGTCCGGAATACGATCGTTCCCTACCTCGCGAATCACCCCGATCGGTTCTTCGGATCGTTCATCGTTCTCGCGGATCAGGGAATGCTCAATTTCGAACCGCTAACAAAATTGGTGGGAGATCTCCCCGGCGCATACATGGATTCAGTTGAGTCGATGGGGTTCTTGACCATTAAGGGCAAAGGCAGTCTCGTCGCCCTTGACGGACAACACCGCCTCGTCGCATTTCGCGAAGTCATCACCAACCCTGCCGAGCTGGGTGCCATGGCCGGGTCCGTCGGAGACGACGAAGTCTGCGTCTTGTTCCTTGAATTTGAAAGCGCTGTCAAGACGCGTCGAATCTTCAACAAGGTCAACCGCAACGCCAAGCCGACAGGTAAGAGCGACAACGTAATTACGTCTGAGGACGATGGCTATGCGATCGTCACGCGTCGGCTATTGGACGTAGATTTCGACGGGCCGCTTGCGAAACGGGACACCGAAGATGGTCCATATGAACCCGTGGAGTGGATGAGCACAACTCTTCCAAAATCGAGCAACAAGTTCACGACGTTGAGTGCTGTATACGAAACCGTCAAGGAAGTACTGATGGCGCGCGGATACTCTGACTTTGGAGAGCGCGAGAATCCTGTCGCTCCGCCTGAAAAGGCGCTGAGTGAGGCCTACGAACTGATTGCAGATTGGTACCGGACCCTACTCACTCTCCCCGTCTACGCTGAGGCATTGGAGCACCCCTCCAAGATCGCCGGGATTCGCCACTCGCCAACGGATCCGCGGAGTCTGCTTCTCAGGCCCGTCGGACAGATTGCTCTCGGCAAGGCGCTGGTTCGGGCGGAGGAGGAATCGAAGGATGCCGACTCTCTCCCGGTTCTGTTGGATCGAGTCGCGAAGATCTCGTGGTCACCAAGCCCCAACAACATCTGGCGCGATGTAATTGTGCGGGCGGATGGCAGGATGATCGCGAAGAAGGATGCATACGAACTCGCCGCTGACCTGACCTGCTATCTGATCCTCCCGGGGCTCCCAGAAGAGCAGGTGACCAAGCTCTGGCAAAGTTGGAACACCGCGCGTGGTCGCGATCCGTTCTCCCCGGTAGACGATCTTGAAGACGACCAGATGCCGCAAGATCTACCTGAGCAAATTCTGTAGGCGCGAAAAATGTCCCAAACCTTCGTGTTGCAGCGTGAGGCACTGGACCCAATTCCCCTTGAGGGGCTTCAACTAACCCTGGTCAACTGGCTGGAGAGCAGGGGAGCGAGCCTCACATCCGGGACCTTTGGAGCACTTCACATCGATTGGCGGGTGGAAGTAGATCCGGCAGGCAACTGGGAGTGTCTCTTGAGAGTTGAGGACGATCAGCTCGTCGCGCGGCACGAATTGATCGCGCTCCAAAGCGCCCATGCCTTGGCGATTCGGTTCGAAACCCAAGATCCTCGATCTCTAGTCAGCAAGGCGTCCACACTCCCACCTAGTCCGATTGTGGTAGCCGACTTGCTGGACTTGATTGGTCGGGCGCGGCCAGAGGTGACGCTAGCGTCAGTTGAACAACTCCTAGGTGTTGCGACGCGGGAACCCGACGGTGTGCCGTTGATTATTGTGAGCGGCGACGATCCGGCTGAGTTGAGCACCAAGCGACAACTTGAAGCAATTAAGGCGCACGTTGAGGGCATGGCGATCGTCGCGTTGGTGCCCACCATCGAAGTCTCAGCTATCTGTCAACGCTTTGATTTGTTGGGAGATGGGCGTGCCGGGACCTCGCTTCTCATTGATCCGGACGCTGCGAATCAAGTTGTCGACTACCCGTCCTCGGTTGCAATAAAAGATCCCTATGCAATAGCCAGGAGGTTGCAGGCAGCAGTTGTGCGGAGGGCGAGCATCCGTCCACCTGAGGTACTTGCGGCCGCACGGTCGAGACTTGGGTTGGGTGCACCGGGGTTAGACCAAAAAGCGGCTGAGAAGCTCTTGGACGAATCCGTTGCAGACATCACCCAGCTCAGCGACTCACGTGACATGGCTTATCTAGAGATTCAGGACCTTGAGAGTCAGATCAGTAGTCTCCTTTCTCTGAACCTGCAGCTCCAGCGTGCGGTCTGGGCCGCGCAGGCATTCGGGTTCTTGGAGGAGCGCCCCGAAGACGAGGAAGTGGACCTCGAAAGTTGTGCCGACGCTCTGAAACTTGTGTCAGATGTTCTCCCGTTCCTGGTCGTAACAGCTGATATCAGTGGCGCGGAGGATCTCGACCGACATCCGGCGGCCGGGGCGTGGGCGGGCAAAGCCTGGAGGCTGCTCAGGGGCCTTAACGGCTACGCGCACAGCAAGTCTTCAGGCGAGTGGTCTGGCAATTTAGAGATGTACTGCAAACAACCGCCTCCGAAGTATGCTCCGCTCCCGGCGAAGTCATTTGCACCTCGCGAAAGCGAGTCAACTATGGCGAACCCCGGGCTGGCGGCCGTGAGAAGATTCGGTGTCCCTGACGTTGTTTCACCAACGCGCGAGGCCGTCATGGCGGCCCACCTAAAGATCGATAACTCGCCGCCTGCCCCCCGTATCCACTTTTATGACGACACCGGTGGACCGACGGGCAAGGTGTACATCGGGTACTTCGGCAAGCACCTGCCCACAAGCGGTAGCTGATCTACCAGCTGATGATTTTCGGCAGCGCGTAGCTTTGTCGCCCCTTTGCGGTCGCAAGGTCCGTCGCCAGTATTTCGATGTCAGGCATAGACATCAATTCGGGTGCCAAGCGGTATGTAGCCAGGCGACCTGCGAGCGCGACAGAGGACTGTTTCGCGTTCATGTGCCCGTTTGCGTGGATCACAGTGTCCGTCCACATCTGATCGGCCGCCCGCCATCGAATTCGGCCAGCGCGATGTGCGGCCAACTCAATCGGCAGCCCAAGTCGGGTCGCCCCAGCCAGTCCTTCGAGGAAGGCCACCAGTCCAATGGGGCGGAAAAGAAGTGAATTCCTCTCCTTGTACCCCCGGGATTCCGGAATCGTCCATGGGCGCCGCTGGGCTTTGCTCAGGGCGGGTACGTTCTGAAGGACTAGGTTCCACCACGTCGCAGCAAACTCGTACGCCGCGATGAGTTCAACGTCGCTAGGTCGATTGACGCGGTGCTTCTCGTCGAAGTTTTCGATGCCGTTGGCCCCGAGAATCGTGTGCACTGTCTGATAGAGGGCGTTGAGTGTCGTGATCTTCGTGGAATTTGCTTCGAGTTTTGTTGAACGCCATTCAATGACTGGTTCACCCTCCCAGTCACTGTATTGCCCAAACGGCGGCAATGGTGCGCTCAGTCCGAGTGGTGGTTGTGGTTCAACCAGCCAGCGGGCGACGATCGCACATCCGTCGTCCTCGCTTGTCACGATGTTGTCCGCCGGGCTGGTCGGTCGTGCATATCGATTGACCTTGTTGAAGATCCGCCGTGTCTTCTCGAAGTTCTGATGTTGGATGAAGATCACTGAGAGCTGGTCCGACGAGACGGCGTCGCGATAGGGTCCTTCGAGTTCATCGCCAGCGGTCACAACCGCACGCAATGCTGCCAGTCGATGTTGGCCGTCAAGCACAACGAGTTCGCCACCGTTGATGCTAAGGAAACCGATCTGATCGCCCGCTTCCTCATATGCCGAGGGGAGGGATTGAAGCATCTCGTTGATTGGCTCAAAACTAAAGTGATCAGGCTCATAGACCAGAACAATCAGGGAGCCAAAGAAGCGATCCTTCGTGCGGACCAGGTACGGAACGATTTCGTGGGCGACGCGCTTGAGTGCAATATCGCGTTGGAACCTTTCGAAGATCGACCACTCATTCCAATCGGGAAGTTCAGCGGCCGTCTTCGCAATCGCGCCGAGACTGGATGCTGGAACGTTTGCTTGGAAGTACTGGGTGGAACCCATGGTTCCTCGTATAGCGGGAAACAGATAAGTCACGTTGCTTTGCCGCCTTCTGCATCACCTGAACTGCCTGTCGCGGCGGGACCAGCTGCGTGTAACTCGGCGGGGTTTGAGAACCCGTTCGCCGCCTCCCAAAGATACGGGGCGACTTCAACCGAACGCATCTCCTCGAGGCTCTTCGATTCGATCTGGCGGATGCGTTCCCTTGAAACGCCGAGCTCTCGGCCAATCTGTTCGAGCGTTCGTTCGCCGTTGCCGTCCAGCCCGAATCGCATGCGGATTACACGACCCTCGCGTTCCCCCAGGGCATCAACGCAATCTTGAACGGCCGCGCACATAGCTTCGCGCTCGGATGGTTCCCCTAGCGGTGGGTCTAGGTCATCGAATAGTAGGTACTGCAGTTCAACTCGTTGGTCCCCTAGGCTCGCCCAGTTCTCGGCTGCATCGATCCCCGCTTGAAACGGCTCACTGAGTGACGCAACTGGGCGAGAAATCTCCGTGAGGAGCTCTACATCGGCCGCGTCAATGCCCGATCCTTTCGCAACCTGGCTTATCGAGGGGTCGCGCACTCCAGAATCGATCAGGCTGCGGCGGGCAGATTTGATCTTGTTGACTCGCTCGACTACATGCACCGGGAGTCGAATGCACCTGGATTGATCCGCCATCGACCGCGTGATTGCCTGTCGAATCCACCATGTTGCGTACGTCGAAAACTTGAAGCCCTTGCGGCAGTCGAACTTCTGGACCGCGCGAATAAGTCCGATGTTCCCTTCCTGTACGAGGTCTAGATATTCCATGCCTCGCCCTCTGTATCGGCGCGCGATCGAAAGCACTAACCGGAGGTTGCTGTTGACCATCATTTCCATCGCGCGCTCTCCGGCGGCGTCGATTGCTTCCAGTTGTATCTTCACTCTTCTCGTTAGGCCTGCATCGAAGAGTTTTTCTCGTGCGAGGACACCAGCCTCGATCTGAGTCGATAGCTCGTACTCCTGTTCCGCGGTCAATAGGGCATATCGACCCGCTTGGCGCATGTAGTCCGCGAGCGCGTCTTCACCGCCCGCCCGGCGGAGCACCGCATCGACATCATCCTCGGTCGTTTCGGCGGTGCCGCCTTCATCGTGCGGAGTTTGTGCGGCAGTCGTCCCGATGAATTTCAGGGCCTTTTCATCTGGGTCTCGGAGTCCCAGAGCAGCAAGAAGTGCGAGCTCCACTAGATCGACATCCGTGGAGGCGGGAGGCGCAGAGGGCGAACTGTGGTCGCCTGAATCGGGTTGCAGGGTGATCTCCATACTCGCTCCTCTCAAAGATCTCAACACAGTAGTGATCAAGGCTGACATTCGGCCCGGGTCAGCCGCCGATCGAGCGACCGTTTTCGATCAAGAGGGCTACTAGCCAAGGCGTTGCACGAGTGGCACCTATAGATTGTTGATTATGCGATTCGATTTGTGGGAGGTCTAGCGGAGTGGGTTTCAGTCGAGCTGATACCGAAGCAGCGCGGGTTTTCGCCTCCTTGGACGACGATGGACGTGCGGTGCTCGGAGTCGTGATCAAGGTGGAGTCAAAGCACCTGCATGTGGGTACCCCTCGTGGCCTTGTCGAAGAGCTGAAGGCCGCAATAGAATCGGTCGTTCAGTGAAGCTGCTCGAAATCAGATTGAAGAATTTTCGGCAGTTCGAAGGTGAGAACGCACTGCACCTCGCTCAGGACCCGAACAAGAATGTCACCGTTGTCTATGGTGCGAATGGCAGTGGAAAGACGACGCTGCTCAATGCGTTCACCTGGTGTCTTTATGGCGAGTTGAGTCGCGATTTGATGTTTCAAGATCGGTTGATAAGTGAAGGTGTATGGCTGGGACTGCCCGTTGGCGACGTGGCATCAGTGTCGGTATCGATTGATTTTGAGCACGGCGGTGATGTCTACACCGTCACGCGGGGCGGACGGGCCGCGAAGGTTGTAGCGGATGGGGAACAGAAACTGACCATCGAATGTCGGTTGGTGCGCCAATCGATAGATGGCGCACCAACCGACATCCGAAATCCGGGTGATTTCATCGATCAGATCCTCCCGCAGCGGTTGCATCGATTCTTCTTCTTGAACGGTGAGCGGTTTGAACATTTGCTCTCCTCGGATGCGTTCGCTGACATCGACTCGGCAGTCAAGACGATCCTGGGAATTGAAATCGTTGAACGTGGCATCAGGCATTTGAAGGAGGTGGAACGAAAACTTAACGCTGACTACCGGCGGCTCGGTAGCGCTTCAGACGCCGAGCTGCTTGACGAACTAGATGACCTGAATGAACAGCTTGCAGCAGTCGACAAACTGCTAGAGGAGAACGACCAGGAACTCCGTGCACTGCACGCCAGGCTGGTCAGCTTGGATCAGACATTGGCTTCTGCCGCGACCGCCGCAGGTTTGCACTCCGAACGCCGGTCGTTGGAGCAGGAGTACGAACGCATGACAGCCGCACTCCAATCGCTGCTAAAGAGGCGTAGTCGAGCGGTCGCTGACCGTGGGTTTCTCACCCTTGTTGGTGATGCCGTCACAAAGTTCTTGGCCGCAACACCAGGTACTGGCTCGTCGCAGCAGGCCGCACTCGTTTCGGCGGCTGCAATTGAGCAGCTATTGGAGCGGGGAACGTGCGTGTGTGGGTGCGACCTGACGCTAAATCCGGACGCGCGCGAAAGCCTCGAGCTGCTTGCAAACGCGGCGCCACAGACTGCGCTTGAGGACGTGTGGGTGCGTAGTCAGAGTCGAGTGGCCGAGTGGCCAACTGTCCACGAACCGGCCATCCGGCGCGAACTCGCCGAGATTCAGGTCGAGGAGCAAGAAATCACGACGACTCTTGCGACGTTATCGGAGCGGATTAGTGAAATTGAATCCGAGCTGCGCAAGGTTCCCGACCCTGACCTGACGGAGGTGGAGTCTGAAAGGTCAGGGGTTCTGAAGGCGCGCGACCGCCTGCGGAAAGATGAGTGGGAGCTTACGCAGAAGCGCAAAGCCATCGATGTTCGCCTTTTCGAGGCACAAAGGCGTTTGCGCGCGGCGGAAGCGGCATCCGCGAAAGGCGCCGTCGCGCAGCGCAGGCTCGTCGCGGTCGAAGATGTTCGGCTAGCACTGTCTCGTTTGCTTGAGTTGCGAACCGAAGATGTGCGAGGAGACCTGGATGCGCGGATCAAGCGCATCTACTCGACTGTCGTGAAGAAGCGTCAGATTCCGGCTGTATCACCGAGCTTCGAACTCTTACTGCAAGAGAAGGAGCCGAACGGACGACTTGTCTCCAAAGCTATGAGCACCGGTGAAGCACAAGTCCTGACGCTAGCGTTCGTTGGAGCACTCGCTGATCTTGCGAGAGATACTCAGGCAGCATCGACGGATGCTGCAAGGAATCCGCTGGTGTCGGCAGCGGGCGGGGTATTCCCTCTGGTTGCTGACGCCATCTTTGGCACGCTCGATGAGTCCTTTCGCCGTGAAATCGCGACGCTGCTTCCACAGCTCGCGCCACAGGTCATCCTGTTCCTCTCGAAGTCCCAGTCGCGTGGAGAGGTAGATAGCCAGCTGCGGGATCGGCTTGGTGCGGCTGCGGTCATAGACGCCAACATGGCTCGGACAGATATCTCTGTCGAGGATGTCGAGGTGGACGGACGGTCCTATCCGTATGTGACCTCGACTGGAGCGGATTTCGATACGTCCCGCATTGTCCAGATTCGAGAGCCGGAGGGTACGGATGGATGAGATCGGCACGTTCGGTGTTCGCAGGCCTGCCGACAAGGAAGAGCTCCTCCAGCGATTGGTTGATCGCGAATCTGGGGCATTCCCAACGATGCGCGATGCGCTGGTATTCGCCGCAGCTCTCGGGTGGCGTCGGCAAATGCGTATTCCGTTTCGAGAGTCGGCTGGAACGATTGAGTATGCGACGTTGATCAATCGATTCGGTACCGAAGACTTGCTGATGGTGATGAGCTTCGCCGAAACCGGTGACGCGCAGGTATTAGGTGCAAACCGGCTGGCGGATCGAATCACCATATTCGAGGAATTCGCTAATGGAGGTCTACAGAAGCTAGATGTCCTCCCCGATGGGGCTCCGGGCAACCTATCGGGCTTGCTCGAGGCGGTAGACGGCTGACTTGAACGTAGACGGGATATTCGTTCATTGGTTGGCGCAATGGCACGCCAGATGCCGAGGAAGTAGGAAGCGTCCGTCCGTCCGTTGTGGTTGGCATGTGCCTTTTCTGACTTAGGGACTGCAAACTCAAGGGATCTATGTCATTGTCTTGCGATGTCCAGCTCAGGCGTTAGTTCACCGACTGAGTACACGGCGCTGGAAGTTGACCAAGCTCCCAAGCGCCCTGGAATCTACGCGTGGTATATCCGCACAGACTTGTCTGACTTTGACTCGCAAGACGCTGTCGAGGGTGGAATTGACCTGGCTGAAGAGCGATTCCTTACGAGCCTTGCGCGGTTGGCAGATTGCTTTTCGCCCGAATCCGTGCGATTGACAGGTAGAGGCGCGTACGGGTCACGCTGGCAGGGGCAGCTCGAATCGCCGAGCCTTCGAGCGGAGATTGATCAGACGACCGAGTCCGCACCTGCGGCCAATCGGCTGAGGTTCGTTGCCGGAGACGCTCGGCGGCGGAGTGCGCTAATTCATCTGCTTCAGAGATCGGTACCCGCGTTTGCTGCGCCTGTTTACGTTGGTGTAACCGCTAGGAGTCTCAGAGCGCGCCTGAACGAGCATAAGAACGACTACGACGATGCGATGAAGCTGTTGGGCGCGGAACCTGGTATCGCTCGGACGCTTCGGGATGAGGGCTCAAGCTTTGGCCAACGACTCGCCGGTGCTGGGGTTGCCTTAGACCAACTCGTTGTCTTTGTTCTTCCTGTCGAGCTAGACGATGTGCCACATAAGCAGCGTGAAGATGCGGCGAATGCAATCGAATCGTACCTGCACAGATTGTTTCAACCAACGTTTGGGAGGCGGTAGAAGTGGGTCTCAAGGGTCGCAAGAAGGTCGACTTTCAACTTCATGTTGAGGGGACTTGGGGAGACTTTCGAACTCCCGCAGGTCGAGTCGAGTACATACTCACCAAAGCGAGACTCGGTCCAGACGATGCGACTCCCGAACGTCGATTGACCAAGAACTTGGCGCCAGTTCGAGAGGTGCTCAAGCCGGAAGACTTGGACTTCAATCAGCTGTTGCAGCGCGATCTAGATGATCATCGCGTGGCTTCGGCACTGATTCCCTATCTGCTTGAGAGAAATGAAACTGGGCCAGCATTCTTCCCGCCGATAATCGCGGTCCTGTTGCCGTTTGATGATCGCACCCCCAGTACATTTCCCTCATTCAAGCCGCCCGCGGATGAGTTCAAAGTGCACACAGATGATCGTGACCTTGCTTGGCACCAATGGGATTCCGGTGAGCATGCCCGTGTTCGGCGGTTGGCAGACGAAGACGGTGCGCCGCACACAGTTAATCTGGCTCAATTGTGGTGGAACCCCGAGCACGCGCGACTCCTTGTTTTGGATGGACAGCATCGTGCGATGGCTCTACTCGCACTCGACCGGACAATTAGCAAGTCATGGGAAGGCAGCACTGGAGAGCGGTACCGGTACTTCTACGAGGATCGGATTCGCACTCTGCTCAGGGAGAGCGAGGATTCTGTTGATTTGTCCGGAGTCGAAGTTCCGGTTGCTGTGACCTGGCTTCCCGATGACTTCGGGCCGAAGGGAACACCACATCTCGCAGCGCGCAAGCTCTTCGTTGACGTTAATCGTGAGGCTCGGCAACCCAGCGAATCAAGGCTCATCTTACTCTCCGACAGCGAGCTATTGAATGTCTTCACACGCGGGTTGTTGTCCGAATTGAGGGGTTCGGATGACGCTTCATTGGTACCCCTTGAAGCCGTGGAATACGACAATCCGGAACCCGACATTTCGAGGTCTGTCCGCTGGTCAGTTTCAACAAATATCTATGTCCTACGGCAGATGACGAAGCGACTAGTTTTCGGTCCGCCCAAGTATCAACTCGACGTCACGGCTCAGATTGCGCGACGAGAGAACGAGTCTGAAAAGGACTCAACAATGAGGCAACAACTCTGGGTTGAAGACCTATTCAAGGTCACGTTTGATGACGAAGGTACGGCGTTCGATCGAAATCGAATCTCGAACCTAAACTTCCCCCTTTCCAAGGTGGACGCGCTCGAGAGCCGTTTCATGGAAACCTGGGGCTCGGTAGTCCTGACCATCCTCTCGAAGATCGAGCCTTACGCCGCGCACTCTGCCGCGCTCCGTGATCTGAAGTCTGGGTGGTCGCAGACAAACGATGTGGACCGACTGGCATTTGACGCGCTGTTCGGCAGCGTCGGGATGTTCTGGACGCTTCGGTCCACTGCTCGGGCCCATGACGATCTTGTGCGACGTTCGAAGGGTGTCAACACGCCAGCCAAACCGCAGACCGTGAGCGCATGGGAGGTGGTAGAGGCAAAGAAGCCAGAATTCGAAAAGATTCGAACCAAGCACTACCTCAACAATCAATCAGATGCCTCGATCAAGGGCGCGAACTTGGCATTTGAACTCTTCAACTCACACGCATGCCAAGTCGGCCTCGCATTGACCGCTGTCAACGTTTGGCTCAATTGTGTGGATGACCGAAAGCGGTCACAGGTGCCCGGTCTTGGCGACCTGTTCGCGAGTGCGATCAATGCCTGGATGGGAAGTGCTACACAACCGAACAGGAAGTTGTTCTTGAACCGCGAGCCGAAGGCCAACGCGCTGAATCTTATCTCCAAGCTCGACGCTCCACGTGCCGTCGAGTTCCGCTACTTTTGGCTCGAAGTGCTTGCTTCGAGCGAAGCACTCGTAGTGCTAGAAGAGAAGTCAGCGGAACCCAAGATTCGGCGAGATAGGCTAGAAGAGCAACGTGACGAGGCCCGCGCGTACTACCTCTCCTACTGCACGAAGCAGCGACTCAAGTACTTGAAGAGGGTGAATCCGACTGACTCTGAAAGCAAGCTTCTCAAGAGCGCGAAGAAGCAGGCGAAAGCCGAGCTGCGGGGTGCGTTGCATAAGTGGTTTGGGCTCTCCACCACACAATTCGACGCGTGGCACGATTCGACGTCGTCTTCCGAGGACACGCAGAGTGGGAGTGATGACGAGGACCTCGACTCCGATGACGTGGTCTAACGGACTGACCACGGAGGGTCATTTGCGGACAGCGGCGCTAGCTGTTGATCGTGCCACGAAGTCGGTTGATCAAGTCTGGCACGTCGAATGAGGAACCGTACATCCACGAAAACCGAACGGCCCGCGCGGTAACGGACTCGGTGGTTCCCATGGCCCCAAGGACGTGGCTGGGTGTGAAGTTTGTGCTCGTGCAAGCGGAACCCGTGGAAAAGCCAAATTTGCTTGCAAGCTGAATGACCATTGCCTCTGCGTCGACGCCCGGGATTGAGAAGTTGAGGATGTACGGCGACGACATCGCTGTGTCGCCATTGATCGTTCCACCAAGGTCTTGGACTGCCTCTATGAGCGTAGACTTGAAAAGCTCAGCTGACCCATTCCCTTGGTCTGGTTGTTCGACCTGTTCTTTGGCTGCCTCGAACAATCCCATGATCAGAGGTACTGGAAGCGTCCCAGGTCTAAGTGCTCGCTCCTGTCCGCCCCCGAACAGCAGCGGCTGTAGCGGCGGCTTCTCCCAACCCCTGCGCTGGATAACCAGTCCACCAATTCCTTTTGGCGCGCCAATCTTGTGACCAGAAAAGCTGATCAAATCAATCGGACCGCGCAGAACTTCCGGCTCGACCTTCGCGAAGCTCTGTGCAGCATCAACGTGGAAGAGGGTTGGCGTTTCGATCAGTGTATTCGCGATCTCGGAGATGGGTTGGATCACTCCGGTCTCATTGTTAACGTGCATAAGCGACACGAGAAGTGTGTCGTCGCGCACTCTCGATAGCACATCACCCGCATCAAATCGGCCAGTCTGACCGGGTCTCAGTAGCTCAACCTCGAATCCATTGGATTCCAAGTGTGCGAGTGGTTCCAGCACTGCCTTGTGTTCGGTCGCGCTAGAGACGATGTGCATGCGCCCCGAGCGCCGCCCTGCTTCGGCAAGCCCCAAAATCGCGATGTTGTTGGACTCGGTTGCACCGCTTGTGAAGATCAGCTCATCAGGCTGAACATCGAACATCTCCGCAAGCCCCGCGCGCGCACGCCCAACCGCGCGCTTGGCAGTCGTTCCCCATTCGTGTGTGCGGCTTCCAGCGTTTCCGAAGTCTTCTGTCATGTACTGAACTACAACGTCTGCCACGCGCTTTGAAACGGGCGTCGTCGCCGCCATGTCGAGGTAGACCGTCATCCTGAGATCCCTTTCAAAGAATTTGTACGCCATGCCGGGAAGAGCTAGTACGTCAATCACTTGACGTACTACGTTACCCGCATGGCGACGAAAATCCCCACCAAAGTGAAGTCGACACGTGCTCTTGGTTTCTCAGTCTCGTTCCCCGCTATGAGGGGAGTTCAGGCGGGTCGTGAGTTCTACGTGATCATGTGCCCGCTGCGATATCTACCGCGCCTCTTCCTGTTCAACGAAGAGGATGTTCCCGCCGAGCTCAGGGCGCAGCGCACACTCAACCGGAATCGTGTTCCCAGTCTCGCGCGCTACGTCCTCGATAATCGGGAGGACTACGTATTCAGTGCGCTAACTGCAAGTGTCGATGGGCGGCTCACTTTTGCGGAAGCTGAATCAGCGGATGCCGGTGGGCAGCGCCTGGGGGAACTGCACATTCCTATGGATGCGAGATTCCTAATCAACGACGGGCAACATCGCCGCGCTGCCATTGAAGAAGCGCTGAAAGAGGACCCATCGCTCGGGGACGAGACTCTTCCGATCGTGATATTCGCTGACGAAGGACTGAGCCGTTCGCAACAGATGTTCGCCGATCTGAATCGTCACGCCGTTCGGCCGGCGAAGAGTATTGGGGTCCTTTACGACCACCGTGACGATGATTCAGGCATTGCCCGTCTTGTCGTAATGAAGTCGGACTTCTTCCGTGGGATTGTCGAGATGGAGCGCTCAAGTCTTTCCGCACGATCGCGCAAATTGTTCACCTTGTCCGCGCTATACAACGCAACGCAGAGCTTGCTTGCGGGTTTGCAGTACGAGGACCTGGAGGCGGCCGCATCCAAGGCGCGCGCGTATTGGGAGCTGGTGAGTGATCAGTTCCCGGTTTGGCAAGACGTTCGACTAGGAAAGTTGTCCGCATCTGAGGTGCGCACCGAGTTCATCCACAGTCACGGAATTGCCCTGCACGCGCTGGGGCGAGCAGGCAACACACTGCTCCATGAGTCAGAAGATCCGGCTAGTTGGGTCACGCCAGTTGATGGTCTGTCAACGATTGATTGGTCCCGCGCAAACACAAAACTGTGGGAGGGCCGTGCGATGGTCGGCGGAAGGGTCTCGAAGTCCAGCAACAACGTGACGCTGACAACCAACGTAATTCGACAAAGCATGGGTATTCCACTCAGCCCCGAAGAGCAGAGAATCGAAGACGCCTATCGAAAGGACCGCAAATGAGCACTGCAGTTACCAGAAAGCCATTCGGTGGGCGGCCAATGGCCGAAGTCATCGATGAGCTAATTGATGAGATTCGGGAGCTTTACACCGCAGATGATGTTCCGTGGATTGTTGGCTATTCCGGCGGCAAAGACTCGACAGCAATCCTGCAACTTGTATGGCTCGCCTTGGAAGGGATCGAGGAGTCCAAGCGCAAGAAGCCCGTCTACGTGATCAGTACCGACACTTTGGTCGAGAACCCGATTGTCGCTTCGTGGGTGACGGGCTCACTGGAGACGATGAGATCCGCTGCTGAGCGGCAGGGTCTTCCGATCGAACCGAATCGCCTGGTGCCCGCCGTCAAGGACACGTTTTGGGTGAACCTAATCGGCAAGGGCTATCCCGCACCGCGACCGAAGTTCCGATGGTGCACTGAGCGGTTGAAGATCAAACCGAGTAACGCGTTCATCAAGCGTGTGGTCCGTCGACACGGCGAGGCAATCTTGGTGCTGGGCATTCGCAAAGCCGAGAGTTCGACCCGTGCCGCAGTTATGGCGAAGCACGAAAAACGCCGGGTTCGTGATCGGTTGTCGCCCAACGCAAGTTTGCCAAACAGCCTGGTCTATAGCCCCATCGAAGCGTGGTCGAATGACGACGTTTGGATGTTCTTGATGCAACAACCGAACCCGTGGGGCCACAACAACAAAGATCTGCTCACTATGTACCAGGGCGCCAGCGAAGACGGTGAATGCCCACTTGTGGTGGATGCGACGACCCCCAGCTGTGGTGATTCACGGTTTGGGTGCTGGACCTGCACTTTGGTGGAGAAGGACAAATCGATGTCCGCGATGATCCAGAACGACGAAGAGAAGGAGTGGATGCTTCCGCTCCTTGAACTTCGCAACGAACTGGATGTAGCGAATGATCGACACCTGCGGGACTTTCGGCGCATGGCTGGGAACATCACGATCTTTCACGATCAAGCAGTGCCGGGGCCGTACACGCAAGAGTCACGCGAAGCGTGGCTACGAAAGCTGTTGAAGGCACAGACTTGGATTCGTGCGAATGGTCCGGGGCAGGTCCAGAACCTGGAGCTCATCACGGTCGAGGAGCTACATGAAGTAAGGCGCGTTTGGGTTTTCGAGAAGCACGAAATTGAAGACAGCCTGCCCCGCATTTATCAAGAGGAGACCGGCGCCGCGTTCCCTGGGCGTCCGCTTCAGGAGCACCTGTTACTTGGTGCCGACGACGTGCAGTTGCTCCGTGAAGTCTGCGGTGACGATCAGCTTCACTTCGAGATGACTCGTTCTCTGATTGCCGTGGAACGAAAGTACAGAACCATGGCGCGGCGGTCTGGACTCTTCGACGCCCTTGAAGGTGCTGTTCGGCGGTCGTTCTATTCAGGTGAGGAAGACGCGACTGAACGGGCGCGAGGCCTTTCGACTGCTCGGAGTTTGCGCAAGGGTCGGCTAACTGTAGAAGAGCTCGACGCCCAAGGTGAGCTTGAAATCGTTGAGCTTAGCGATGAGCCTCTCGTGGAGGAGGTGGCAGAGTGATAATCCAAGAGCTCGTACTTCACAACGTGGGTGTCTATCACGGCCGCCAAGAAATCGACCTACGAACGTCGCCCGACAAGCCTGTGGTTCTGGTAGGCGGGCTCAACGGCTGTGGGAAGACAACGTTCCTCGACTCGCTCCAGTTGGTTCTTTACGGAAACCGTGCACGCCTATCGAACCGCGGTTCGCAGGCATGGGAAGAGTACCTTCGTGACTCAATCAATCGGGCCGTTCCCGCGATCCAGGGCGCTTCCATTGAACTCAGCTTCTCGGTAGATCTCGACGGCGAGGAACGGCAATACCGTGTGGTGCGGCAGTGGCAAGCTGCCGGAAAGCGCATTCGTGAGTTTGTTTCGGTTTTCGTCGATGGTGAGATGAACTCGACTCTGTCCGCTGGTTGGGCTGAACATATTGAAGAACTCCTTCCCCTTGAGATCGCGACGCTCTTCTTCTTCGACGGTGAACAGATCGAGTCATTGGCAGACCCTGAACGTGCGTCAGCGGTCATAGAGACCGCGATCGGAAGTCTGCTCGGGATTGGGACGCTCGAGCAGCTACGGGTCGACCTCCTCGCTCTGCAACGGCGTCAGATTCCGCCTTCGGAGAATCACCAACTTGAGCAGGCTGTGAAGGACTTGCGCGAGAACCGAATTCAGCTGGATCATGAATCCGAGGATCTCGCGCAGCGTGTAGCGGGCAAGTCCGACCAGCTTCGTGGTGCGCAAAAGGAGCTTGCGATTGCTGACCTCGCTCTGTCGCGAGATGGGGGTGACCTATTTGAACAGCGGCTCCAACTCGAAGCACAGCGCAATACCAGGGCGAGTGAACTCGAGTCGGCCCGCTCGCAACTCCGCACGCTCGCCGAAAGTTCCTTGCCGCTGGTGCTCGTCGCAGACGAGCTGACGAAACTTGTTGCGGCTGCAACGCAGAACCAAGATGCAGAACAAGCCGAATCGCTTCTCCGTCGCCTTGAAGAGCGCGATAGTTGGCTACTTGAACAACTCTCGGCAGAGAATGCGACGCTGGTTGGTGCGCTCCTGAATACGGACCGCGCGAACATCGCCGCATCCGTCTCGGAACGCAGCGGGTTAGAGGTCTCCCAGAATGCTGTAACGAGGCTGAACGCATTGCCGGACGAGCTAAAGCGGGACGTGTTCGCAGCGGACCAACTCATTCAGCGCATCACTGGATTGAAACAAGATCTAGAGGACTTGGACTCTCGTTTGGCTGGCGTTCCAGATGCCGACGCGATTGCCGGGCGAATTGCGCAACGTGATCAGTCGAGGATCAAAGCCGCGCGGCTTGAAGGCGAGCTTGGGGTACTCACAGAGGACCGCATCGCTTTGACGAAGAAGAAGGAGGAGCTCGACACGAAGTTGGCGAAAGCGGAAGCCGAACGCCGTGAGCTTGCAGTCCAGAGCGGTGATGTCCGACGACTGTTGGATCACACTGATCGAGTCCGCGAGACGCTTGCTGCGCTGAAGTCTCGATTGGTCGAACGTCACATCTCAAAGATCGAAGTCGCGACCCTTGAGAGTCTGTCCCAGCTCATGCGCAAGTCCGGTCTCGTTCGTGACATTCGTATTGATCGCGACACCTTCAAGCTGACGTTGGTAGGCGCGGACGGTGAGGAACTGCCGCCTTCACGATTGAGCGCGGGTGAGCGTCAACTCCTGGCAGTCGCGATCCTCTGGGGACTTGCTCGTGTCGCCGGGCATCGACTCCCAACAGTCATCGACACGCCTTTGGGCCGACTCGACAGCCGCCACAGGGCGCACCTAGTCGAGCGCTACTTCCCTGAAGCGGGAAGCCAGGTTCTACTCCTAAGCACGGACAAGGAGATCGACGAGGCGCTGATGCACAAGCTCTCACCGTGGATCGCGCACGCCTATCTCTTGGAGCACGACGACACCAAACACTCGACCGAGATTCAGCCAGGCTACTGGTGGCCAACGGAGGATCAGAATGGCAATTGAGACTGTTCGCTTGTCGCAGCAAGGCAAAGATCAACTCGTCAAGCTCAAGCGCTTGACCGGTGTGAAGCAGTGGAACTACCTCTGTCGTTGGGCACTCGCCGCATCGCTCTCAGATCCGTCGCTCCCGTTGGTGCGTGATGTCGTTACGGACTCGAATGTAGAGATGACGTGGAAGACGTTTGCTGGAGACAACGGTGATGTGTACGCCGCCTTGGTGGCACAACGCGCAGCCTTGGAAGGTCGCGACGAGTACGCGGTATTCACGTCGCACCTCCATCGGGGGATCGGCGAACTGGCCGGCCAGGCGCCGAAGGGCATTGAAGAACTGGTAGCGATAAGCGTGAGCTAGAGACGCCACAAGGCGGGGTCTCTTAGGGAGCCTTGTGGCGATGGGGTATCACTGATGCGTGCCGTCTACGACGTCTCCGGAAATTTCCCGCTATCGGACCGCGATTTCGCGCGCAGACCTGTCTGCACCTTGCCGACGTGCGATGGAGGATGGGCTGTTTGGTCGATCCGACACCGTATTGGATTTTGGCTGTGGGCGCGGGCAGGATGTGGCCCGACTTAGCCAGGGCGGTTTCCGTGCCTCGGGTTGGGATCCGCATTTCAGTCCCGATGGGCCCAAAGCGATTTCTGACCTCGTGTTTCTGACGTACGTCTTGAATGTCATCGACGACCCAGCGGAGCGACGAGCCGTGCTGGCCGAGGCGTGGTCACTTGCGAGAAGCGTGCTCGTCGTCTCAACACGCCTGACCTGGGAGAAGTCGCGCGTCAACGGTGACCGATGGGCCGACGGCTTGGTGACGTCGAGGAAGACATTCCAGAAGCTCTATCAGCCGGACGAACTCCGCGCATTCGTGGAGGAGGCGACGGGTGTTAGATGTGTCGCGGCTTCTGCGGGAACGGTTTACGCGTTCAAGAATGACACTGACAGGCTTGGCTATCTTGCGCGTCGCGTTGCACCGGATTATGTCTGGTCCGATGCAACCGAGACGTCCGAAGCGCTTGCGAGCATCGTGAAGTTCGCAGAATCGAGGGGCCGCGCACCAACCTTTGATGAGATTCCCGCCGAGCAGCAAGCACTCCTGGACGGCGTTAGTGAGACCAAACTGCGCCAGATAATCAAGCGGAGCGTCTCCGCGACGCTACTCGCTGACGGCGCTCGCCGGACCACGCTGAACACGCTCTTGGTTCTAGGAATGGAAGTCTTCAGCGGGAGAGCCAAGTTCTCCGAGCTTCCACTCGCGGTGCGCCAAGACATTCGCTCCCACTTTCCGTCGTATAGAGATGCCTGTCGGCGCGCGGATCGGCTACTCCTGAAGCTAAGAGACAAGCAGTACATCCGGGGTGCGATGCGCAACTCTCCGGGAAAGGTGACGCCGAGTGCGCTCTACGTCCATCGTCGCGCGGTTCCGTCAATGCCGGTTGTGTTGCGCTTGTATGAGTACTGCGGATCGGTTGCGGTCGGTCGCCCCCCAGGCTGGACAGTGCTAAAGCTGCATCATGACCGCGATATGGTTTCGTGGCTGGACTACCCGGAGTTCGATTCCGACCCGCATCCGAAACTCGCCTTGTCCTACGCCGTCGACCTGAAGTCACTTGTGGCGTCTCACACCTCGTATGCCGAGCGCCAGAACCGACCCTTGCTGCACAGGAAGCATGAGTTTCTGACGGCTGGTGACAAGGAGTACGCGAAGTACGAGCGGCTGACCACAGCTGAAGTCCGAGCGGGTCTCTACGCGAATCCGAGCATCATCGGAACCGAAGTCGGCTGGGCGGGTGAACTAGATCGTTGCGGGGTGGAGCTCAGAGGCCATCGGCTAGTCAAGAAGCGATAACGCTTGACCGTGGGAGAAGGGTGGAGGTACCGCCACCTTAGACATTGCGCTGATGAGGATCGCTACACCCAGCTGCGTCGATCGAGTTCGGCGCAAACTGCGTCGGCAATTCTTCTGCGCCACGAATCTTGTCCGAGGCGCCGGGAGCACAACTTTGGCCAGCCGCTTGGGGAAGGATCGAAAGTGCCTTCAGGTCGCACTCTTTGACACGGTGGGACATCCGCCGTCGCGTACAAGCCGACATTTGAACCAACACCGCTTGGTGGGATCAGCTGTGTCTACCAGTGTGGCCACCCGGTTGGGCAGGGAGCGTTCGTGAGCGACGCCTGCCCAGAAGCGCTGGGTATTGCGGCCCTCACCCAACCCCCTCCATCGCCCTCAACCACGCGATCCGCTGCTCCAGCGGCGGATGCGCAGCCATCAACCGCCCACGCCACGACCCCCGCGCGCTGAACCACAGATGCGCGGTAGAAGCAACTTCCGATGTTCCGCTGCACTCAAACCCCTGCAATGTCTCCAACGCAGACCGAAGCCCAGTCGGATTCCTAGTGAACGCCACCGCAGTCGCGTCGGCCAGCGACTCCCGCCGCCGCTACAGACCGGCATTGATCACCGCCACCAACAGCGGTGTGAACGCGAGCATGAACATCGCAGCTGGTCGGCCGTCCTGAACCTTGCCGGCCTCGTCACGGCGCGTGGCAAGCGCCACGAGGAACCCCAACAGCGCCCACAGGACAGCCGCGACTGAAGCGGCGATCGACATCAACAACGTGTCGCGGCTAGCAACATGCGCAACCTCGTGCGCAGCAACACCCTCAAACTCGTCGCGTGTCATCGAGTTGATCCGCCCGGTGGTGAACGCAACAACGGCATGCTCCGGAGCACGTCCGGTCGCGAACGCATTTGGTTCCGGGTCATCGACGATCGCAACCCTGGCATCGGCAGCCCCGCTGCAATTCGGACTCCATCAACCGCGTCGAAGATCTGCGGACTGTCGGCGTATTCGACAACGCGCGCTCCCGTTGCCGCCAACACGATTCGGTCACTGAACCAGTCGCTACCCAGCGGGACGAAGATCGCGAGCCCGGCAAACACGAAGAAGATCAATCCCGATGCACCGCCCGTGAAGTACCAGAGGGGAGTGGCTGCGAGCAGTAGGCACGCGATCATGCTCGCGAAGAGTGCTGCAGTTGCCCGGCGATTAACCAGCTGACGGCGGCGAATATTGACCAAGTGAACTTCTTCGTCCGCACCGGGAGGTGGGACTAGATCGAATATGGCGATAGCTGCTTCTGAAGCTACGTGGGGGGCGTGACGGTTCTGTCGCAGGAATGTCTGACCCGACGGGCAATGTGGCATTTAGGAGTGCCATCTGACCCTCACTGACGTGAGGCCGGACGTATGCGTTGCAGACGCAAATTGATCAACCATTTCACTGTCCTCGGGATACTTGAGCCGACCGACCATGACGTCACGGTGAAGCGGGCCTACCGATCTATCTGGGATGAACATCTTAGGCGCGCACGCACCACAGTGACGTTGGCGGCGACGACGCTGAGATGGCTCGGATCAACCACGCGTATGAGCTGCTGCAGCGCAGGCAAGGCAGACTCGCGCACCGCGTCGAACTTCGAACGAGTAGTTAACAGAAGCGCTGCGCGCAGCACTGGTCCCAGTCTGATGACGTGCCGTGGGAACCATCAAGCGAACCGTGGGACGGCTGGCCCAAGATGTCGCCCGGCTATCGCGCGTACCACCGAGCGCGCAAGGCTGGCGGTACCTGGACTTCCTACGATTCTCCATCTGAACCGCCGCCGGGCGCGGAGCCGAACCAGGCTCGCCCCTCCGAACCCACGCCGTGGGTGTTCTGCGTTCTTGGTGGGATCAAGAACGGGCTGGTTGTTGGTCTTGCGATGGGCTTCTTCGTCATGCTCGGGATGTTGGTGATCTCGTTGGTGTTCGGGTTCTTCTTTGACACCCTGCTGACGGATCTGTTGGTCCTTGTCACTTGCGGCGCTGCTCTGATTGGCATCGTGGTGGGAACCATCCTTGGCACCGCTGACGGACGAAGCTATGGCTATCGGTGACCTGCCCGCGTCGGCCGTTCGCTTACGTCGACCAGCTAGACCGGCTCACACACCCAACCGCTCGAGCCCTCGCCCGGGACTAGCACCCCACAACGTCGAGTGACTCGGGCGTCCACCGGAACACCGCGTTCTGCTTGTACTTCTCCGCGATACCCAGCACCCATCCCTGCGACGCCCCGACCACAAGCACCGACTCCTCGGACCAGCTGCGGTCGCGGCTCATCCCGAAAGCGGGAAGCGCAACAAGACCTGCCGCCTCAACATCAGCCAACAGCTCTCGATGAGCCGCCGCATTCTGTTCGGCCGACACCAGCGCACTCTCCGGATTCCACGCTGTGATCACCCACGCGACAAAGTCGCCGCGAAGGAACTCAGGCGCGACTCCGGCTCCGGACTCATCGGCAGCCCGGGCCCGTAAACGCCACCGACCGCCATCGGGATCGCTGAACTCGATGAGGGTGTCAAGGTACGCAGCCCAGAGTCCTGCATGTTCCTCAGAGTTCATAGGTAAGGTCCATGTCCGTTGGCCCGGAATAGCTCACCCTGGTCGTACTCAGGCTCCTTCAGTTCCTCGAACCGTGGGCGACCACCGAACTGTTCGATGAGGCTCGGTCCGAATCGATCGATCGCTGACGCGATGTTCCAGCACGCATGTTGGAAGTTTGACGGATTGACATCAACGCCCCAAATTTCGGCTTCCACCAGCACCTGACCGCCAACCCAAAAGGCCCGCGCGAAACCGATGGAGCGGTTTATCTCATTGATTGCTTCGAACAGCTCCGGCGTCGGATCGACATCCGCAACGGCGACACCGAAGACCTGAACGATCGCGTCGTCAGGGTTGGTGACGCGTGAGTAGAACGTCGCGCCGCCGTAGGTTATGAGCAGGTCGCCGTCGTCATCTGGTTCCGGTCGAGCTCCTGTCATGCGCTCCAATAGATCGCGGACGTACGACAGAACCATTTCGCTTCTCAAATCAAGATCCTTTCGCTGGTGGGTAGCGAGGGTACGAAGTCGCTAGTCAGTTGCGCCCACTCGGTTGCGCCGCCGCGCTTGATCGATCCGATACGCGACCTCATCCACCGGCGCCCCGAATAACTCCAGCGCCTCCCGCGCAACGTCAAACGACGGCACAACAACCGTGGTCCCCGCCGCTAGTTCACGAACCGCATCCTCCGCCGACTCACACACGACATGATCAAAATGACACTCCCCAACCCAAACGCGCGCGGTCACTGCCGTCATCGCCGTACCCCTTCCTTGAAGTGCCCGCGGACTACCCGAGCACGGACCAACTGCCCAACAAGCAACGCAGCCGTCGTACGGTGATGCCCTTGCTGAACGATCTTCGTTCCGGAGTCTTCATCAACAAAGATCACCGGCCAGTCATTGCTTGCGTTGCGGGTCTTGTCGAAGAGCTCACCCGTCACGTCGTACGGCACGGTTAGGTAGTGATTCACTCCGCCGCTTCGTAAACCGAACTGGCTCGCCTCGACCGTTCGCGGGTCGACATCCTTGAGTGGCACGGCCGAGAACGACTCCGTCCGAGCGTCGTCAATGTGACCGTGACTGAACCGGAAGCGGTACGGCACCGGCGTGGTCAGAGCCAACGAGAAGCTCGCAACGTTCCGGCCCTCAAATCGTTTCGCCTTGCCGAAGAGTGCAGCCCGACCAAGGTCAGCGCCGACTCCCCATAGTGCTGCGGCATCGCGTTCTCTCAGCGCTGACTGCAGCTTGGCGACGTCCTTCCAGTCGCGATCGATCACGAACTCGTCACTCGCGATCTTGGTGATTGTTGCTGTCATAGACCCACCCCGCGGTGTCCGTCGCTGCTGGTTTCGCGATGCCTGTTCGCGTCAAGTTCGACGATCTCCCAGGCGATGTGGGGGACATCGAGTTGGGCAACCAACGGGCGTCGACCCACCAGTTGAATGACCGCTTGCACGCGGCAGTGCGAGGGCCGCGACTCGTCAAAGGCGATGTGATCCGGGATCATGACGGTCAGCTTGTGGAGCTCGGCGGCTCCTGACCTCTGAGCGTCGTCAGTGGGCAGAGACCACCGCAGCGGCGCCCCGGATTCATCACCATCCCAGAACTCCGGCGGATCCACCTCCACGTCAACGGCACCGACCTGTCGGTTCAATCGCTCCTCCCGCGCCATCTCGATCAGCGCGGCCAACACGCGAGTGCGGACAAAGGTTTGCGCTGGTTCGTTCGCCATTGTCAGCGTCCTTCCCGTTCGATTCGGTCGCGCAGGGCCTGGTGTGTCAAAGCGATCGCGTGATCGTCTGCCGTGTCGATGTCAGGGAGGTGCTCGGGGCTCGCCTTGATTCCTTGCTCAGCGAGCAAGGAGATGAAGAACGGCGCGGATGACTCCTGCGCAGGATGGCTGAGCGCGACCCATGCGTCGTAGTACGTGCTCCTCCATGATCGGAACTCCTCCTGCAATGCGGCGCGCGTCGCGCTGTCCAGCGACGAATGCACGCTCTCCGGGTTGTCCGTGTAGGTCTCGTTTGTGGAGTTGTAGATCGCATCCTGCAGGCGCTTGCGGACAGCTGGATCAAGAGTGCCGTTGGGGTCGAGCTCCTCGAACTCGAAGGCCGCTGCTCGCTCGTATCGATCGCCGATGAACCCGGCGATCACGCTCGCTGCCTCGGGTCCGGGAGATGGTGCAGCAATGACCTCAACGAGGAGTTCATCGTCGCCATCTTGGATGAGCAGCCATCGCCCACCGCCGACGTCCACGACGCGGTTGCTCCCACCCCACGTCACAGGAGCGTCCGAGCTGTCGGCGAACCACGAAGCCTCGATGAGGACCTCACCAAGGTCATCGATGTCGTGAAGATCGTCGAGGTTGAAATCATCGGGATCGAGCGGGCCAGGGCTAATCGTGGCCCAATCAAACGTGTTGTTCATTTTCCTCCTTGTTGGGTTTACTTCTGTAATTACTTGCGATGAGATCAGTTGGAGGCTGGGTTAGAAGCGCGGCCCGCCCTCGTGGTCATCACGGTTCGCGTACTCCGGATCCGACCGGTAGTCATAGATGCCGCGCCCGGTCTGCACCAACTCCCCACCGACCTGATCGCTGCAGGGATAGGCCTTTGAAAAGCACGGCCAGAACCCGGCGTTGCAACTGATTCCCTCGCCCCAGATCGACGGATGGCCAGGGGAGTACATGACGTCGCCACCCACCGACTTGAGGAACGCTCTCAGCGCGGCCGGGCTGTGCACGACGAAGCTGTGCGAGAGAGGCAGGAGGGCGCCGGTGTCTTTGTCGCGTTCGATCAGGAGGAACGTCTGAATGAGGGGGTCGCAGCCTGCCCTGTGCGGCAGCACCAAAACCTTTGCCGGACGCGGGAAGCATCGGTGGAAGGCATTGATTGGGGTCACACGGTGGCCCGGCCGACGAAGTCTGCAGTCGGCAGGGTGGTGCTCGAGCAGCCCATCACCAACGGGATGTTGGATGTACGGGAACTCTGGTTTGTTGAACTTGTTGGCGCTTCGTACGCGCTTCTTCTTTCCCATTCGCAATTCCATTCAGGTGCGCGAGTGGAGGGAATCCACTCGTTGATCTTGCCGGAACACGGGTTGAGTCCGGCCAGCTCTTTCCCTGGAGCACCCCGCATCAACGACGGGGGTTGCTGGATGGCCAGCCAGGTACCGACAGCCATCGCTCTTGAGCCTTTATGTTGTTTTCAAAGTGTGTGGTCGCACGACTGCGTCGCGCTCACGAAATCCTTCAACGCGAGGGAGTGATCGTTTATTCCCGATTAAGTGATCCTTTTTCCGGAAGGCAGCGATCACCGGGTCCGCGTTCTGCGTGGCCGTCCTATCAAGATCTGCAGTCGGCGAGCGCAGTGAATCGGCTGTCACCCGCTCGGCGCGAGCCCATCAGAACTCCGGCCGTCCCTCGATATCGCGGCGATCTTTGTACGCACTGTCTTCGCGGTACGCGATCCGGCCGTAGGCCTCGGACCACCCCTCGCCGAGTTGTTCGCTGCACGGATAGGGCTTGGAGAAGCAGGGCGCGAATCCGGCATTGCAGGTGAGTCCGTTGCCCCAAATCGACCCGTGCTCCGGGGAGTAGCGAACCTCTCCGCTAATCGTGGCAAGGAAGGCCTTGAGGCGATCCGGGTCGTGCACGACGAAGCGATGCGACACAGCAAGCGCCCCGCCAGTTTCTTGGTCGCGCGCGATCAGCAGGAAGCGCTGTTTGAACGGCTTGCTGGTGGGCTTCTTACTGGGCAATGCCGAGACGGTGACTAAGTGATGAATGCACCGATGCCAGTCATCAATTGGCCGCACAGTGTGGCCCGGTCGACGCAGCCTGCATTCCGACCGGCCGGGAGGAAGAAGTCCGCCAACGGCGCGATCTTGGACGTCTGGAAGTCGGGCATCGTTGGGCCCGGCGGTACTTCGGGCGAGTTCTTTCGTTCCCATTCGCAATTCCATTCAGGTGCGCAAGTGGAGGGAATCCACTCGCTGATCTTGCCGGAACACGGGTTGAGTCCGGCCAGCTCTTTCCCTGGAGCACCCCGCATCAACGACGGGGGTTGCTGGATGGCCAGCCAGGTACTGACAGCCATCACTCTTGAGCCATATGAGGTTTTCAAAGCGTGTAGTCGCACGACTGCGTCGCGCTCACGAGAACCTTGAATGCGCGCGGGTGATCGTTTATTCCCGATTGCAAGAAATCCCGGTATTCCGTCGACCTCGGGTGAGCGCACGGTTCCTGATACGCGATCGCACTCACGTCGGCAGATTGTGGTCGAAAGCGACCAGAATCTGCCGACGTACCAAGAGTTGTCGAATGGGGCGAGGTGTGTCTGCAGTGGAACACCATGATCAACCTTGAAAGATCAGCTGCTACGCTCCGGTAGATCATTTTGCCGCGCACTGTCGGGGGACCGTGCAAGTCGGCGCTAGTAGACATTCGAAGTCCTTGGGGGATTCCGTGTTCCGTTCGTTCGTGCGCGCGCTCGCGTCCACATTGGTTATTGCGCTTCTCGGTGCATTCGTGGTGGCCCTGCCGTCATCGGCAGTCGAGCCTGCAGCGTCAACAAGCGTGAGCGGCACGGTCAGTGGTCCCGGCGGCACGGCCTACAACACTGCTGCGAATTCCTGGGCATACCTCTACGAAGGTGAGATGTCCGTTGGTTTCTCGACAATCGATTCAGAAGGCGACTACACGTTCTCCGACGTCCAACCCGGCACGTACACACTTGGTGTGTTCAGCCAGTCGATCTATCAGAATCAGTTCTACGAGGGCGCAATCGTGCGCGAGAACGCAACACCGCTTGTGGTCAATGAGGGCGACACAATCACCATCGACATTGAGTTGAGTACGGGTGGTTCGATTCAAGGTGTCGTCACGGGCCCCAATGGCGCGGCACTCGATCCGGCGGTGCAGGTGACTGTCACCGCGTACAGCGCAAGCGGCGTCTGGACGAGGTCCGCGACTGTCGATCCGATCACCGGTCAGTACGCGCTTGACGGGTTAGCGACGGACGACTACCGCTTGGAGTTCCGGGACATGGGCATCTACGTCAGCGAGTACTACTCGAATGCGAAGTACCTGGGCTCAGCGACTCCGATTGCGGTATCCGCGGGTTCGGTCGTAAGCGGCGTGAATGAGTCACTTGCGATCGGTAGTGCCCTCGCGGGCACTGTCACTGGACCAGGCGGCGGTGCGTTGGATCCCGCTGCGCAGGTGATGGTCGTAGTTCTCGACCAAGACGGCGACTATGTCAGCGATGGCTACGTTGATTCGAATGGCAGTTTCCGAATCGGTGGTCTGCCCGCAGGTGAATACGTGGTCGAGGTGCGCGACTGGTCGGGAACCTACTTGAAGCGCTACTCCGGTAATGCCGCGACGTTCGAGACTGCAAGCCGTGTCGTTGTCGGCGCTGGGCAGACACGTAACAACGTTGATGTGCAATTGGTGGTCGGCGGCACTATCAGTGGAGTAGTCACCGGGCCGGATGGGGCACAGCTCGACGGGTGGAATTTTGGCTCGGTCTCGGTGCTGACGACTGAGGGCAACTATGTCGCAAATGGGTCAATCGATCCCGAAGGTGCCTACCGTGTGGGGAGCCTGCCGGCGGGAACCTACAAGGTCGTCGTCTACCCGTACGAAGGCCCGTTCACGACGACGTACTACGGCGGCACCACCAAACTGGATGATGCCGGGACGGTCACCGTTGCGCTCGGCGCCGATACTTCGGGCCGGGATATCGCGATGATCCGAGGCGGATCCATTACCGGAAAGCTCACGACAGATGACGGGGGAGCGTTGGGTCCTGACGCGGGGGTCTGCGCGTCGACCGTTGATGGAGATGAGAGCCACGGCTGCTCAGGCGTATCCGATGAGGGATTGTTTGCGATCCACGGCCTGGGAGGCGGGCAGCACAACGTCTGGGCGTATTCGACCGGTGGCTACCTTGAGAGCTATTTCCCAGGGGTGTCTGACTACGACGCTGCGACTCGGGTCGCGGTGGTCCTTGGTCAGGTGACATCCGGCATCGATTTCGAGTTGACCATGGGTGGGGCGATTGAGGGTCGAATCCTCGCTCCAGAGGGTATGTCGCTAGATGAGGGGAACACCTTCGTCGAGGCGCACGCTGCCGACGGCACATCCTACGAATTCGAGGAGGTTGTGGATGCTGACGGCCGTTACCGACTCGATGGATTGGCAACGGGCGACTATCGACTGAAGTTCTCGGATCGCAATCGTGAATACGCGTCGGTGTACTCGGGCGGTTCCGCCACGCTTGCTGCCGCAACCGTTTTGCCAGTGAGCGCCCGTTCAACAACCCAAGCGGGCGATGTTCGGTTCACCGTCGGCGGCATCATCACCGGCAAGGTGACAGGTCCTAACAGTTCCGCGATTCCGACCGGTTCTGACGCGTACGTGACCGGCTTCGATTCGAGCGGTGATCAGGTCGCTTATGCGGGCGTACAAGAAGACGGTACCTACCGGATGACTGGCCTCCCGGTCGGACAAATCCGCCTGCAGTTCAGCACTGATGCCGAGGACTATGCGAGCGAGTTCTACCTCGACAAGGCGACGCTCGACTCCGCCACACCGGTAGAGGTGTCGCTCGCGAATCCGGTATCGGAGATCAATGCATCACTTGAGCTTGCCGGATCGTTGACTGGAACAGTCTCCGCGGCGGATGGATCGCAATTGCCGACCGAAGGCGAGATCACAGTCACGCTGTATGACAGCGCGGGCAACGTTCGAGACACACGTGAACTCTGGGAAGACGGCGACTTCACCTTCTATGGGCTCACGCCCGGCTCGTATCGCGTCAAGGTGGCTGATTCCACGGGCGCGTTTCTAACCGAGTACTTCGCGAACAAAACATCGTTGGCTAGCGCAACGCCGATCAATGTGACGGCCGGTGCGCCGTCCGGGCCAGTCGCAGTTGAAATCGACAGACTCGCGGCCCCAAGTGCTCCGACGAATGTCGTGGCGACGCCGGGAAATGGCACTGCAGCAGTGTCGTGGGCGGCGCCGTCGACTGACGGAGGTGCGCCTGTCACGGGCTACGTCGTCACGTCATTGCCTGGTGGGGTGACCTGTCAATCGGTCGGATCAACGGGTTGCACGGTCACCGGGCTAACCAACGGAGCGTCGTACCAGTTCACGGTGACGGCAATCAATGCCGTCGGCACGTCAGCACCGTCACTGCCTTCTGCGGGCGTAATTCCTTCGCAACCAGTGGTGCCGCCAACTCCGCCAGTCGTGCCAGCGCCGGTGCCGGTTCCGGTGCCAGTTGCGCCCAACCCTGCTCGCGCTCAGGTTCTCCTAAAGGCGCCGACCACGGTCAAGCGCAAGAAGTCGAAGGCGTTGCCACGTCGCACCGCAGCGGGCATCGCGGCCAGGTGGACGACCTCGACCCCGAAGGTGTGCAAGGTCAGGGGTGGCAAGGTGATTGCGGGCAAGCGAAAGGGTGTCTGCAAGCTCACCGTAGTTGCCGCCGGAAACTCGACGTGGCTCCCGGTGCGTCAGACCCTTCGGGTGAAGGTTCGGTAGTAGACATATGGCACAACAACGCAGGACGGCAGATTGTGGTCGTCTCGCGACCACAATCTGCCGTCCTATCAAGATCCGACGCGACCCCGCCTCTGAGGCCCGCCGCAAGTCCGTTACCCCTGGGACACCTCGATGATGTGCCCGGTGGTCTGGTCGCCGCGGACGCCGGTCGAGTCGGCGAAGTCCCCGACCCATCCGCGTGAACCTTCGAAGTGTGCGTTGACCAGTTGCGCGGGGCTCGTGCCTTGGACCCAAATCC
>JBAYVO010000006.1:0-32213 GCA_041674545.1 Candidatus Nanopelagicales bacterium
GAACCGATTTCATTGCCGTCTACGTTGTACGCAACAACCTTGATTGTCTTGTTTTGGACCTTGTCCCAGTTGGCGTCCTTGGCTGGCGTGATTGTCAGACCTTCGAAGCTGTAGACACCGGACTTGGCATCAAACGTCGGGGTGCCCGCACTGATCGTCACGTCACCGAATCCGTCAACCTGGTTCGCGGTGCCGGAGCCAGCAGCGAACGAGACGGTCGAGTCATTGACGTTAAGGGTGGTGGCGTAGACGCCGTATCCAACCGCTCCGACGAGTAGTGCGGCTCCGCCTGCTGCAAGCTTCTTCTTGTTGTCCATTGCGTATCCCCTTTTTTTTGTGGTCGAGGCGATTCCCGTTGCGCGTCGCGCACTCGCCTAGTTGGTGTGAAATTCGATGTCTGATTCGTGCCCTTGCCTCCGCGAGACCAGAGTGCTGGTCGGGGGCCGGGGGGCTTTCCTTCGGACACAGTGGGTATGCCCGCATACCTGGGGTGCGCAAACACTTTTGCGGTGTCAGCTAGGTCACCCTTAGGTCGTAGATCCGACCTGCCGCACGGCGCGCTGCACCTGCACCTGCACCTGCACCTGTGACTAGGAGATGTTGTAGTAGAACTCTGGCTTGTCGTTACGGGCAGCGTCGCCTGTCAATTTGACGACGACTTTGTCCTTTGCCCCGAGCGGTAGATTGGGTAGCGAACCCTCGGACAGGCGGTCGTCCCCGTCGACGACGTTGACGGTGAGGCGCACATGTGCGCACTCGTTCTTCTGAGAAAACGAAACCTCAATCTCGTTGATGGCCTTGTCCTTACCCTCCTTCTTCACCTTGGTGTTCAAGACGGAGGAAACGCATTGTTCGAGATTCGCCTGACTTGCCGTGCTGGCGAAGAACCCACCGTTGTCGACAACGGTGAGGGGTGCCGCGATGGCGGCGGAACTGAAGGCAACCGAGGCGATCAGCAGCCCACACACAACTGCACCAACCGCGGCAATTGCGCGACTGGTGCGTTGCAGAATGGCAGCTGAGAACACTTCGAGACCCCCGTCCCCTTAGTACAAACGTGCGTGAAGGTGGGGTGCGATGTGTCTCGCACCCCACCTTTTGCGCGACTACTGGATCACGATGCCCCAGGTCACGACATCGTTCGCGTTTGGCTTCGTCTTCAGCAAGACCTCTTCGGCCCCCGTTCCGAGCTTCGCATCCACCAACTGTGAACCCTCGCCGATCGGTTCGCCCTTAGCGTTGTATGCGACAACCCGGATTGTCTTGCCGTCGACGGCCTTCCAATTTTCCTTGACCGGCGTGATCGTCAAGGCATTGAAGCTGTAGACCGACTTGCCATCAAACGTTGGCGTTCCTGCGTCGATGGTGACCGCGCCAAAGTTCTCTACTTGGTTTGCTGTGCCCGCACCGGCCGCGAAGGAAACCGTCTCATCAGCGACTGCGAGGGTCGTGGCGTACACGCCATATCCAACTGCGCCAACGAGTAGTGCGGCTCCACCAGCAGCGAGCTTCTTCTTGTTGTTCATACGTATCCCCCTTGGTAGTCCGATGATTCCCCGCGCATTTGGCGCATCACCGTTGTGTGAACTGACAAACGTAGATGCCATTTACGATCTGTGCCACGTCCCGACACTGACGTCGGGGGTAGAGGGAGATCGTCAGGCTCCTTTGGTATTCCCAGGTTGACATGAAGCACAAACGTTTACAGCGTGTCAGCCTCATCACACCCCGACGATCACCCATTCGAGTGGCGAGCAGCTAACAATTCTCACCGTGTGTGATCACCATCGACCAAGACTTCACGCGGCAATGAGACCTGCGACTTCTCGCCTAGTTAGACGAGAGCGCATGGTTCGAAGGTGCATGACGACGCGGGTGGCACTAGCGTTCAAGAGTGGCTGAAGAACTGACAAGTCCCGGTGCTCCAACTCCGTCGGCGGAACGCGCCTGGCAAGAACTGCCGAGCCGCAGCCTCAACCCGCCGCCGATCTTGACAGGCCGAATTCCGATCCTGGATGTTGAACCGGCAGTCGAGAGCGGTCGGCGCCCAGCGAAGGCAGCCGAGGGCGAACTCATCGCAGTTTCGGCGACGGTATTCCGCGAGGGCCACGACCTCATTGCGGTTGAAGCGGTGCTTGTGGACCCGTCCGGGGTCGAAGTAGACGTCGCGTTGATGCATCCCATCGGTGAGGGCATGGACCGGTGGGAAGGGTCCGTCCGCCCGAGCTCACCAGGCGAATGGTCGTTCGTGATACGTGGGTGGGCCGACCCGATCGCCACCTGGCAACACCGGGCTGAGATCAAGGTTCCCGCGGGCATCGACGTTGAACTAGAGCTCATCGAAGGCGCATTGCTGTTCGAGCGTGCCGCGGGCGTAGCTGCAGACCCAGTGAGCAGGGCGGCGTACGAGGCAGCCGCATCGACCCTCCGAGACGACAGCTTGACTGCCGCACAACGCCTTGAGGCAGCGAACTCCGACGACGTCACCCAGGCTCACGCAGATTCGCCGCTACGTGATCTGACCACTGACTGCGGGCCGTGGCCGTTGCGCGTTGATCGGCGGCTTGCACTGGTTGGCTCCTGGTACGAGATGTTCCCGCGATCTGAGGGTGCGACCGAAGCACCCCAGGTATCCGGCACCTTTAAGACCGCCACCGAGCGACTACCCGCGATCGCCGAGATGGGCTTCGACGTTGTCTACATGCCGCCCATCCACCCAATCGGCGAGGTAAACCGGAAGGGGCCAAACAACACGGTGGAGTCCGCGCCTGGGGATCCGGGCTCGCCGTGGGCAATCGGATCGGCCGCAGGTGGGCACGATTCCGTTCACCCAGACCTCGGAACCCTGGCTGACTTCGACAACTTCCTCGCCGCTGCGAAGGAGTTGGACCTGGAACTCGCGCTAGACCTGGCACTTCAGGTTGCGCCGGATCACCCGTGGGCAACGGCCGGGAAGCCCTGGTTCATCGTTCGCGCGGACGGCACGATCGCATACGCCGAGAACCCACCGAAGAAGTACCAGGACATCTACCCGATCTGGTTTGACGGAGATCCACAAGGGCTGGTCGAAGAGGTTGTCCGGATCATTCGGTTCTGGGCCGAGCGCGGCGTGCGAATCTTCCGCGTCGATAACCCGCACACCAAACCTGTGCGCTTCTGGGATGAAGTGCTCGGGCAGATTCACGAAACCGACCCCGACATCCTCTTCCTCGCCGAGGCATTCACGCGCCCGCCGATGATGCGCGCGCTAGCCGAAGTTGGCTTCCATCAGAGCTACTCCTACTTCACCTGGCGCAACGAGAAGTGGGAAATCGAGGAGTACTTCGAGGAACTCTCCGATGTCGCCTCGGCGTACATGCGTCCGAACCTGTTCGTCAACACTCCCGACATCTTGACGGCGTATTTGCAGTATGGCGGTCCATCTGCGTTCGCTATCCGCGCGACGTTGGCCGCCACGCTTGCTCCCACGTGGGGGGTGTACGCGGGGTTCGAACTCTTCGAACACGTCGCGGTGAAGCCCGGCTCGGAGGAATACCTGGACTCCGAGAAGTACCAGCTTCGACCACGGGACTGGGATGCTGCGAATGCGAGCGGCCACACGCTTGCGCCCTACATCACCATGCTCAACAACGTCCGTCGTGAACACCCAGCTCTACAGACTCTGCGCGGCCTACACTTCCACAACGTCGACAACGACAAGATCATTGCGTACTCCCGCCAAGACGGCGACGACATCACCATCGTTATTTGCACGCTCGATCCGTACGGCGCACAGGAAGCGACCGTTCACTTCGACATGGCCGCGCTGGGCTTGGAACGGTCCGAGGACTTCCGCGCCCACGATGCAATCACGAACAGTTCCTGGGTGTGGGGCCCTCACACCTACGTACGAATTGACCCCAATCAGGCGTGTGCGCACATCGTTGCGGTTCGCCGAGGAACGGTGTGACATGGCAGCGCTGACCCCCGCGGACGTCGACCTCGCAGTGCTCGACGCCCTCGTTGACGGCACCCACCCGCAACCCCATGACGTGCTCGGACCACACATCACGGACGGCGTCGTGACGGTTCGGGTGCTACGGCCTAACGCGACCTCGGTCGATCTCGTGGTCGATGGCGAACACCAACCGATGGATCACATCCACCGTGGTGTGTGGGCAACCGCGGTCGCTGGGTCGGACACGCCGGACTACCGGCTCGCCGTTGCGTACGACGGCGACGCGCTGCCTGCCGATGATCCGTACCGGTTCCTGCCGACGCTGGGAGAGGTCGATCAACACCTCATTTCTGAGGGCCGCCACGAGCAGATCTGGCAAGTCATGGGTGCTCACACCCACGTCTACGAAACAGCGCACGGTCCCGTTCACGGGGTGTCGTTCGCGGTCTGGGCGCCGAATGCCAAGGGTGTGCGCGTAGTCGGCGACTTCAACTTCTGGGACGGCACCGCAACACCAATGCGTTCGCTCGGTTCAACCGGGATTTGGGAGATCTTCGTTCCTGAGATCGGCGACGGATCTCGCTACAAGTTCGATGTACTTGGCCACGATGGCATCCGCCGACTCAAGGCCGACCCGTACGCCAACGCCACCGAAATCCCCCCGGCGACAGCATCTGTGGTGTTCACGTCCGGCTACGACTGGCAAGACGATGCCTGGATGTCCAAGCGAGCGAAGACCGATCCCCACACTGGGCCGATGAGCATCTATGAAGTTCACCTCGGGTCGTGGAAGCCCGGGCTGTCGTACGAGGAGTTGGCTGTCGAACTCGTCGCCTACGTCAAAGGCAATGGCTTCACCCACGTCGAGTTCTTGCCCGTTATGGAGCATCCCTTTGGCGGTTCGTGGGGGTATCAGGTCACGTCGTACTACGCCCCAACGTCACGGCTAGGAAGCCCCGACGAACTGCGTCATCTGATCGATTCCCTGCACGATGCCGGCATCGGCGTGATCGTCGACTGGGTTCCCGCGCACTTCCCCAAGGACGAGTTTGCCTTGGCCCGGTTCGATGGCACTCCCCTGTTCGAACATCCAGATCCGCTGCGGGGAGAACACCCAGACTGGGGAACGTACGTCTTTGATTTCGGTCGGCGTGAGGTCCGCAATTTCCTAGTCGCGAATGCGATCTACTGGTGCGAGGAGTTCCACGTCGACGGCCTGCGCGTTGATGCCGTCGCCTCCATGATCTACCTCGACTACTCACGCGAGCCTGGCGAATGGGTGCCAAACGCGCTCGGTGGTCGCGAGAACTTGGAGGCCGTCGAGTTCGTCAAGGAGATGAACGCAACCGTCTACAAACGCATCCCCGGTGTCGTCACGATCGCTGAAGAGAGCACCTCGTGGCCAGGCGTCACCCAGCCGACTCACCTCGGCGGTCTCGGGTTCGGTTTGAAGTGGAACATGGGCTGGATGAACGACTCCCTGCGCTACCTGCAGCAGGAACCGATCTACCGGCAATACCACCACGAGAAGCTCACGTTCGCGCTCATGTATGCCTGGAGCGAGAACTACGTCCTGCCAATCAGCCACGACGAAGTCGTTCACGGAAAGGGTTCGCTGCTTCGCAAAGTCCCGGGCGACCGCTGGCAGCAGTTGGCCACTGTGCGCGCGTTCCTTGCCTACATGTGGGCACATCCGGGCAAGCAGTTGTTGTTCATGGGGCAAGAGTTCGCGCAAGACGCGGAGTGGAGCGAAGAGCGCGGCCTTGACTGGTGGTTGCTTGAACACGCCGAACACCGCGGCGTTCAGAGCATGTTGCGCGATGCGAACAACGTGTACCAAGCAACCCCGGCGTTGTGGGCGCTCGACCACGAACCTCAAGGTTTCGAGTGGATCGACGCCAACGACCAGACGAACAACACCTTCTCGTGGCTGCGCTGGGACGGCGAGGGTGGTGTGATCGCCTGTATCGCAAACTTCTCGGCGATCCCCCACCTCGACTACCGAATTGGTTTGCCGTTCGCAGGCGAGTGGGATGAGGTGCTGAACACTGACGCCGAGATCTACGGCGGTTCAGGCGTGGGCAACCTCGGGATGGTCAGTGCCGACGACGTGCCGTGGCACGCGCGTCCCGCGTCAGCGTCGATCAGTGTGCCGCCGCTGGGCACGGTCTGGTTGCGCCACCGAAAGTAAGCGGCAACGTCCCAATCCTCGCCCGCGTTCGGCAGTGTGCGTGATTTGTGTGAAATAGCCACACATTTCACGCACGCTGCTCAGAAGCGCGTCGTTCGGCTCACCCGCTACCACTTGCCCAGTCGCCCGCACGGGATGCTCGGGCACGCGCAACCTGTTCGTCAGCCACGACCTGCATCTGATCGGCGGGGAAATAGAGCGCCTCGACCTTGACCGGGCCCGGCGGAATGTCGACGCGCATCGTCGACAGGCCGAGGCGACGTTGCCACGGACCTTGCACAAGCGATACCGACTGCGTCCTCGCATGGGGTACAACTGACAGGTGCCTCGTGACGCGCCCGCGACGACACACAAATACGGCATCTGTGTGACCAAACGCGAGGCGTTTGGACTGAATGGGAGCCCGCCACCGAGTCTTCTCCGGAGCCGAAACGAGGGGAACCGCTTCGACGTCAACCCCTGGCAACACGTGGCGCAACACTTCGTCGGCAACTTCCCGCGAGCCCACCGGAAGCAGGATTGACCGCTGACTGCTTCCGTCGTCGCTCTCCCCTGCGACACCGGCGATAGTCAGGCGTAGGCGCACCCAACCTTTACGCCGCCACAACAGCGGTTCCATGATGTCGACCGCCATCACTCGTCCCATCGGAACGGTCTGCGCCTGCGTGCGCAAGAGCCCGTAGCGCAGCCGTACGCCGTCGTGGGCCTTTGCGACGGTGAAGCCGTAGAGGTTGATGAATTCGGTGACGACGATGAACAGCGGGATACCACCAGTAAACGGCAGGAGAAGTAGTCCCGATGCGCCACTCGTCATAAAGGTGACGAAGACCAACAGCCCGGTCAACAAGAGGAGCCCAGCCGTTGCTGTCCGCAGCAGCAAAGACACCAAGAGATCAGCGGGTGCCACCGCATGAAGCACCGTCTCGACAACCGGTTCGGCTACACGGCCTTCGGCCTGAGCGCGGTCAAGGAGGTCAATCCGCATCGTGATCGCCTCCTCGTTCGACAGGTAGGCGAGCGCAACCTTGGAATCGCCAGTACCCGCGATGTCGATCTTCACGCTGGCGAGCCCAAACAGTCGAGCCAGCAGCGGCCGCTCGATGTCGACCGCCTGCAGTCGCGAGAGTTGGACCTTGCGCTCGTTCCGGTATAGCAGGCCAGAATCGATCCGAAGGTCGCCTGTGTCGTCGAACCAATACTCACATCGTTGCCACAACAGGTACCGATAAGCAGTGACGACGACGAGCGCAAGCGCGCAGATGGCAATCGCCAATGGGATGCCTGCCACGTTCGTCTGCCATGCGGAGCCCCCTCCGGCAAACAGCGTGACCGCAAAGATCGCGGCAACGATCGGCAACGCCGTAGCGATGGGAGTGAGTGGGTGCAATCGCGCGGGGGTGGTCGCTAGACCCCCAGGGGTGTTTGCCGCTTCGTCGGTCACAGGCCTGCCGCTCGTTGTTCGCCAAGGTGGGCCAGTCGGTCGCGCAGCGCCGCTGCAACCTCGGGAACCAGCCCAGGAATACTCGCATCGGACGTCGCTGCTGCGGTATGCAGTTGCAAGGTCGCAATGCCGAAGGCACGATCCACTGGCCCGGCGGCAAGGTCAACGAGTTGCATCCGGCCGTAGGGCACGATCACGAGCCGCTTGAACATGAACCCGTGAACAACAATGAGGTCGTCCTCGCGTTCGGCGTACGCCCACGACGCGGTGCGCCGAGCGAAGTACCAGAAACCCCATCCGAACGCGACGACCGTTGCCACCAAGACGACAATCGGCACCCATTCCTGCACATTCGGAACAAAGAACAAAATGATGCCGCCGACGGCCGGGACCAGCATCAACAACGCCCAGAGGACTCGGCGGGCGGCGGTGAGCTTGGGACTCACACTGACCCAGTGTGTGTCGGCGGGGGTAAAGGTCGCATCGATTGGTCGAGTCACCTCGCCAATACTGCCCGAGACGCCCGCCAGATTCACCGACCGCCTCGCGGCCTGTGACTACGCGTGTGCTGAGTTCGGTCTGGCGGGTTATGCGAATAGGGTGGCGCACTATGAGCCGGAAACTGCGAACCCGATTGGCCATTCGTGCTGGGAAGTTGGCCTCCACTGCCTCGCGGATGGCTGGTAAGGGAGAGGGCATGGTGGTGGGCGGCCGGGTCATGTTGAAGTTGGCCCCGGACGCGATCGCAGACCTAGCGAACGACCGTGTCGCCGCGCTGGTGTCGGCGACGAACGGAAAGACGTCAACCACGCGACTGCTGGCGAATGCTGCCGAACAGCGTGGTCCGGTCGTCACGGCTGCCACCGGCGCGAACATGACCTCCGGGGTCGTTACAACGCTCGCAGCGGGCCCGCCAGATGCGATGGCCATCCTTGAGGTGGATGAGGCCTATCTCCCGATGGTGACGAAGGCGACCAACCCCCAGGTGATCCTGCTCGGCAACCTGAGCCGCGACCAACTTGACCGAATGAACGAAGTCGCGATGACCGCCCGTAAGTGGCGCACAATGCTCGCGGCGAACCCCGAGGTCACCGTGGTCGCAAACGCCGACGACCCCATCGTCACCTTCGCCGCCGAGCAGGCAGAACACGTCGTGTGGGTTGGCGGCGGGCAGGTCTGGACGGCGGACTCGGCCGTCTGCCCCGAGTGCGGCACCTTGCTCACGCGCGACGACGCCGTCTGGCACTGCACCGGTTGCGGGCGAAACCGACCCGAAACAGTGTGGGAACTGCGCTGGGAGAATGGCGTCGGCACCGCGGTATCCAAAGCCGGACAAGAGCTCAACCTGTCAGGTTTGCAATTGCCTGGACGATTCAACGCGAGCAACGCAACCTTGGCGGTCGCCGTGTGCGAGCAACTCGGCCTCGACCTCGAAGAATCCGTCAAGCGCATGTGCGAGGTCACCGCCGTTTCCGGCCGGTACGCCGTCATTGACGTCGGGGCCACGCGGTTGCGACTACTCCTCGCAAAGAACCCAGCAGGCTGGACAGAACTTATTGACGTCATGCCGCCGGCACCAGCGCCGGTGATTGTGTCGATCAACTCCAATGCCGCCGACGGGCGTGACCCGTCGTGGTTGTGGGACGTTCCGTTCGAACGACTCCGTGGCAGGACTGTGATCGCGAGTGGCGACCGTCGACGGGACCTCGCAGTACGCCTGCTCCACGCGAATGTCGACCACGTTGTCGTGGAAGACCCCTACGCCCCCGATGCGCCACTTCCATCGGAAGCCCGCGCCCTTGAGGTCATTGACAACGCGGCGACCTACACCGCGTTCCACGAACTCCGAACCCGCGCGCAACGGGAGGCACAGGCATGAGCGACTCCGTGATCCGAATCGTCTCGATCTACCCGTCGCTGCTGGGGACCTATGGCGACGGCGGCAACGTGCTGGCGCTGTCGCATCGTGCGCAGCTGCACGGCCTGACGACAGAAGTCGAGGAAGTCTCCCCCGGTCAAGCGGTACCTCGGCATGGCGACCTCTACGTACTCGGCGGCGGCGAGGACACCGCGCAGGTTGCGGCAGCAGATGCGCTGCGGGCCGACCGTGGGCTGGCGCAAGCGGTGACCAACGGCGCGAGTCTGCTCGCGATCTGCGCCGGCTACCAACTCATTGGTGAAGAGTTTCCTGACGCGACGGGCACGGCATCGCCAGGCGTGGGCCTCATCGATATTCGGACCGACCGGCTGCCAAAACGTGCTGTTGGCGAACTGCTAGCCACACCTTCACCACACGCTCCGGCAAAGCTCACCGACCCGCTTACCGGGTACGAGAACCACGCGGGTGCCACCCACCTCGGGCCAGGAGCGCTGCCACTGGCTCAGGTCGAGAGCGGCATCGGAAACGGGGACGTCTCGGAGGGAGCAATCAGCGGACGCGTCATTGGTACATACCTGCATGGACCGTGCCTCGCCCGGAACCCACAGCTTGCCGATTTGTTGCTCGGTTGGGTCGTCGACCGCGACCTTGAGCCGCGGTCGGAACCAGAGGTCGAGGCGCTGCGGGCGGAGCGGCTTGCATATGTGCGCCGCTCCGGCCGCTAGCGTCCGACCTCATGCGATCAGCGTTCGCCGATCTACTGCAGCGGCGACTGCGAAGCTGACTTCGACGCCGACTTCGATGGGGACTTGGTGGGCGTGTCCGTGCAGTACGCCAAGACCTTGGGATCGAGCCCCGCGCTCGCGGTGCCACAGACCTGATCGGCGTTGATGACTTCCCACTTGCCGTTCTGCAACTTCAGGAACTGAACAGTCGGACCTGGGTTGAAGCGGACTGCGGCAATCTCCCCGCCACCGGTGCCACTGCAGTTGAAGCTAGTGATTTGCGCGGAATTGGGCAATGCGCCACTGATTGACTCACTGGTGCACGATGCTCCACCCGACGACCCTGACGCGCTTTGCGACTGCGTCGGCGACGACGAACTCGACGAATCCGAGCTACCCGAACACGCACCGAGCGCTGCGACAGCGGCCACGGACCCGATTAGGGCAGCACTTGCGCGTAGACGATTTCCTGCGATCACTATTCCTCCTCAAATGCGACCGCCGGCAACGGTCGCGACGAAAAAATGCCGGTTGGTGACATGTCTACTCCGGTGTGCGGCCTCGGTTCGCGCGACTCGCGCAGACAGCCGAGGACAACCGCTACTTCTTGTCTACGGCGTGGGTGCAACCGCGAGTCGCCGCAACGCCGCAAGCACCAGATCGCGATCGGTGGTTCGCCACATCGGGGGCAACGTGCTCACAATCAGGCGGCCGTATCCGCGCGTGTGAATTCGCGGATCCAGGATCGCCACAACACCACGATCCTCGCGATGCCGAACGAGCCGACCAGTGCCCTGCGTCAGCATGAGTGCTGCATGGTTAACGAAGATCTCCTTGAAGCCATTGCCGCCGGCCGCATCGATGTTTGCTCGACGCGCAGCGGATAAGGGGTCGTCCATCGGCGCAAATGGGATCTTGTCGATGACCACCAAAGTGCAAGCAGGGCCAACGACGTTCAGGCCTGCCCACATGCCCATCGTTGCGCACAGCACGCTGGTTTCGTCGTCGGCGAACTCCTGCGCTAGCACTGCTGGCGGGAGTTCCCCGTGTTCCAGAATCACGTGTTTCGTCTTCTGCCGAAGGTGATCTGCCGCATTGCGTGCCGCGGCCGTAGTTGTAAACAGTGCCAACGTCCTTCCACCGGCGGCTCCGACAAGTTCAGTCAGTTCATCGAGCACCGCGGCGGTGTGTTCGGCACGGTCCTTGCCGACCGGTTCTGGGATGTCATCGGGGATGTAGAGAATCGCCTGCTTTTGGTAGTCGAACGGGCTTCCCACATCCACACCAGACCATGTTTGCGGCAGCGGTTCTCCGTCCATCGACTGCGCAGGTGGGTTCACCAACCCCATGGCAGCGGCGAGTGGTGTGAAGTCGCCCGCGACACACGCCGTCGCCGAGGTCGCGACTAAGGCGCGGGTCCCCACCCGGTCCCGGAACATCCGACCAACTGTGAGCGGTGCTGCCCGCAACACGCTTGCACCACCATCGCGATCCGGCGCCGACCAACGGACGAACGCATCGTTCGGGGTGCGGATGAGGTTCAATGCGTTCGCAAGTTCTTGAAGTTGGCCGCGGGCTGACTGCAGGGCAGCGCTGTTCGCACCACCCCCGTCGGCGCCGGATTCCTTGACGACGTCGTCGAATGCCTTGGCAAGCTCGCCCGCACGGCGTTCCAACGACTCCAACGGCCCAGCAAGCGCTGGCGGCAGTTCACCTTGCCACCGCTGGGCGGGCAGACCGATCAGTTCTTGCGTCACGATCGCGGTGTCGCCGACTGCGGCAAATGCCTTGTCTACCAATGACTGGCGCGACTTCGGCACCCGTCGTGCTGCGTTTGTCATGATCCGATCAAGGCTGCCCGCATGAATCTCGGCACCCCACGCCGAGGACAGGTAGTCCTGCAATTCGTGGACCTCGTCGATGACGATCAAATCACGATCATCAAAGAGAGGATTGGGAGAGATCAAGTCCTGAGCGAGTAGCGCGTGGTTCACGACCACCACGTCTGCGGCACGCGCGCGGGCACGCGCTAGTTCGGCAAAGCAGTCTTCCCCGAACGCGCACACTCGAGCACTCGGGCAGCCCGCGGTATCCGTGGACACCTGCGACCAGACGCGATCAGCAACCGCTGGCGCTTCCACCCGGTCACCGGACTTCGGGCCTTCTGCCGCCCACTCCAACAGATCATTAAGCGCACGGAGGTCGCCGGATGTCGGCCGCGCCATTTTGGTGGGTTCAGCGATGACCGGCGCGGGAACCTCGATACCAAGGTCGAGCTCCTCGACCTGCTCTTCGGTGGGAGCCTTCTCATTCGCGCGGGCCTCAAATCGATGCAACTCATCGACCTTCGCTAGGCAGAGATAGTTCGCGCGCCCCTTCAACGACACCGCAGTCAGGGCTCGCGACTCAAGCACCCTCACAGCCTCTGCGACCAGCGGAACGTCACTGTTGACGAGTTGATCGGACAGCTGCCTAGTGGCGGTCGATACGACGACGGAAGCCTTGGCACCCACCGCTGCACACAGGTACGCCAGGGACTTTCCGGTACCTGTACCGGCTTGAACGATGAGGGGTTCACCAGTCGTTGCGGCTTGTGCTACCAACTTCACCATCTCGTGCTGTTGCGGTCGATCCTCTGCGTTCGAGTGCCCCGCAACAACCTGATCGAGCAACTGCAACGCACCTCGCGTGGACCCCGCTGCCTTCGACACCACGCAAGTCTGCCCCATCCGAGCCCTGCACCCACGCAGGTATCCCCAACCCAGGGCGTTCGTCACCGATGGGAGGATGGTGCGCGATCACACAAACACCCCGAACGTTCAGGAGATCTTGATGTCGCTTGAAGTTGCCCAGTCTTACGTCACTCGCATCGATCACGTCGGGCTCGCTGTCCGCGACCTCGATCAGGCCAAGGCGTTCTACGCCAAGGCCCTCGGTCTAACCTCGATTCACGAAGAAGTGAACGAAGAGCAAGGCGTACGCGAGGCCATGCTCGCTGTCGGCGATTCAGGCTCCTGCATTCAGCTCCTGGCACCCCTTTCGGATGACTCTCCGATCGGCAAGTTCCTCGCACGCAGCGGCGAAGGTATCCAGCAGATGGCCTACACCGTGTCCGACATCGACGCCTTGTGCGACCACCTGCGCGACGTAGGCGTGCGAGTTCTCTACGACACCCCAAAGCGTGGAACCGCAAACAGTCGAGTCAACTTCGTCCACCCAAAGGATGCCGGCGGAGTCCTCATCGAGCTTGTTGAGCCTGCCGCAAACCCTGATCACTAGCGCGCCGGTCGCGCCTCCGACACAATGGCGTGGTGACGCGACGACTCGCTGCCGACAGCAGCTACACGTTGCTCGACGAGATCTGGGCGCGAGCGACGTACTTCGTCACGCATACTCCGTTCTGGGTCCTGCTGATCATCACGGTCTTCTTGTTCGCGATCTTCATCTACGGAATCGTCAAGAAGTTAGTGGTATTCGCGGTACTCGTTGGCCTGCTCATCGCGATCGTGTGCGGGATCTGGTTAGTAGCGGGGCAAGCGATTTCATAGTGGTCAGCGGAGATAAACGACGATCTGTAGCCGACCCCCGATGCTCCCGATGTTCGATGCGTGAGGCATCGTAGGCGCAGCGATTCTCCTCACACGTTCACCAACGCGAGCGTGTGCCGCAGACTCAACGCCATCACGGCATTCACCTTGGGAAAGGAACTGACACACGTGCAGCAGATTCTCGATGCGATTCAGGCGGATACCGCCACGACGCAAGACTTCGCGAGCATCACGATCCCGGAGAGCTACCAAGCGATCACCGTCCACAAGGACGAAGCCACGATGTTTGAAGGCCAGAAGTCGCGCGACAAGGACCCGCGCAAGTCACTTCACCTTGACGAAGTCGCCGTTCCCGAACTCGGTCCAGGCGAAGCAATCGTTGCCGTCATGGCCAGCGCAATCAACTACAACACCGTGTGGACGTCGATCTTCGAGCCCGTCTCAACGTTCTCGTTCCTGGAGCGCTACGGACGACTGTCTCCGCTAACGAAGCGCCACGACTTGCCGTACCACGTGGTCGGCTCCGACCTTGCTGGCGTTGTCCTGCGCACTGGCCCTGGTGTCACTGCGTGGAAGCCCGGCGACAAAGTTGTTGCCCACTGCTTGAGCGTCGAACTCGAGGACCCTGCGGGCCACAACGACACGATGATGGACCCACAGCAGCGGATCTGGGGATTTGAAACCAACTTCGGTGGCCTTGCCCAATTCGCGCTAGTCAAGAGCAACCAGCTCATGCACAAGCCTGAACACTTGACGTGGGAAGAAGCCGCGTGCCCAGGCCTGGTCAACTCCACCGCATACCGTCAATTGGTCAGCCGCAACGGTGCCGGAATGAAGCAGGGCGACAACGTACTGATCTGGGGCGCTTCTGGCGGCCTCGGTTCGTACGCAACGCAGTACGCGCTTAATGGTGGAGCCACCCCCGTGTGTGTGGTCTCATCCCCGGAGAAGGCCGAGATCTGCCGCAAGATGGGCGCTGAGTTGATCATCGATCGGGCGGCCGAGGGGTACAAGTTCTGGAAAGACGAACAAACTCAGGATCCGAAGGAATGGCAGCGCTTCGGCAAGCGAATCCGTGAGCTCACCGGCGGCGAAGATGTCGACATCGTGTATGAACACCCAGGTCGCGAGACCTTCGGCGCAAGCGTCTACGCAGCACGCAAGGGTGGCACGATCGTGACCTGTGCATCCACGAGTGGATACATGCACGAGTACGACAACCGCTACTTCTGGATGAACCTCAAGCGGATCATCGGATCGCACTTCGCGAACTACCGTGAGTCATACGAAGCTAACCGCCTCGTCGACAAGGGCATGATCCATCCGACGCTGTCGAAGACCTTCTCCCTCGCTGACACCGGCGAAGCAGCGCTCGAGGTGCACCACAACAAGCATCAAGGCAAGGTCGGAGTGCTCTGCCTTGCTCCCGAAGAAGGACTCGGAGTCACAAACCCCGAGAAGCGCGCGAAATTCGAAACGCAGATCAACCGCTTCCGCGACGCCTAACGAGCCGCAAAAGTAGGGGTGGGCTCGACCAATCGGTCGGACCCACCTCTACTTTTTAGCGGGCTTTTTCGCTGGCGTTTTGGCAGCGCCCTTCTTAGCTGGCGCCTTGCGGGATGCTGACACAGGTGCCGGAGCGGTCCCTTTGGTGGCCGCGTACTTCGCCGCCCGCACTGCTCCTAGCTCACAAATCTCAGCGAATCCGGACTGGATCCCAGCAAGCAGGACATCAATGTCCTGCGCGTGTTCACCGTCGCCGGTGATGCCGATGTTCAGGTCATGTTGGAACGACGTGATGCCCACAACGATTCGCATCGAGCCCTCAATAGGGATAATCGGAATCGTGCCCTTAGTCGGCTGGCCCATGAAGTAGAGGTCGATCGTCGGTCCCGGCACGTTTGTCACCAGGGTCTCGCTGAAGAACTCCGTGCTCACGCCGCTTTGACTGATGACAAACTCCTGGACAGGTGCGGGTACCACCTTCTGGCTGGCCTTCACAACCTGATCGCTAATAACCGGCAACATGCTTCGCTTCGCGTGCTTGGTGGATTCTTTGATGATCCGCATCCGCTTGAGTGGATCCATCTCGCCGAGCGGCAGTGGCGCGGGCAAAATCCCGACCTGGTTGTTCGCCTCGAAGTCGCGCCGCAACGACACCGGCATTACTGCGCGCAGAGTGCGACCATTCGGGTTTTCCTCGCGTGATTCGAGGAGTCGGGTGAACCCAACCGCAACGGCCGCGAGCACGATGTCGTTGATCGTTACACCCTTGAAGGATTTGCGTGCGAGCTTCACTTCATCCAGCGAGAACTGCCCACCGACCCACTTCCGGTGGTCAGAAACCTGACCGGTCAAACTCGATGGCCGCTTTGGCGCGAGGCTCACCAGGGAGCGCACCGTGTCGGGCGAGGTCGAGATGAATTGCCCCAGGGTTTCCAGGCTTTTTTCGATCGAACGCAACGCCTTCGTGGTCAAGGCATCGAGCTTGGACTCAATCTCGACATCCTCAGTTTCTGGCTTCTTGGGGGTCATCATCTTCTTGATCCCGGCGGCAAGGCGGAACGAGCCATCCGGTGTGACGTCGATCAATTCACCGAGGAGGATAAGCGCACCTTGACCGTCAGCGATGCTGTGATGAAGTCGGATGATGAGGGTCCATTCCGTCGTGGAATATCCCGACACCAAAGTGGCGTCCCAGAGCGGCTGAGTGCGGTCCATGGGGCGTTCCATGGTGGCACTAACGACGGGGTCAAAGCTCTCACCCAATCCCAATTTCACCTCGGTCACGTGATAGCTGAGGTCCGGGGTGACTTCGACCCACTTGGCCTGGCGCACCTTCGTCCGACTCGACACGACCTTCTGCCGGAACCGCGGCATATCTTCGATGCGTTCGGCGAAGTAGCCGCGCAATCTCGCCAAGGTCGGCGCTTCGCCGTACACCATCATCGCGCTTCCTACCGCGACGGACGGACCTGACTTCTCAATATCAAGAAACATCGAGTCCATCGAGCTAAGGCGATCCATGTAGCACCTCTAACGTCATCGTTGTTTGTGAACCGCACTGCGATCACACAGCGTCAACGGCCATCTCACCGCATTTGGCGGGGCTTCGCTTGTTTGCGCCCCCCAACCGGCGGGCGAGGTCCTCGTGGACCGGTTTACGTCGCTGATGTTGCCGCGGAATCAAAACACTCGCGTAACCAGTCGCCGATCACCGAGGTGACGATCTTGGGAGACTCAATCGGGGTCAGGTGCCCGGCATCGGCGACCTCAACCAGAGTTGCTTCTCGGGCTGCTTCAGCCATCGCCACAGCTTCGGACGGCGGTGACAGCAGGTCATGCTCGCCAACGATGATCAAGACTGGTCCATCGAATTGGTCTATGACGTCAATTGAATCTGGCCGCTTCGCCATCGCGCGCTGAATCCACGCGATCGTTGCAGGCGGACAATCGGCAATCTGTTCACGCACGCGCCCTTCGACGGTCGCGTCCTTCGCCATCGTGTGTTCGCTGATGAGGTTCGGCACCATCGCATCAGCGACCCACCCACTACCTTCTCGCTCCACTCGGTCAGCGAATGCGAGCCGACCTTCGACCGCTGCGGACGCGTCACTGCCAGCCTTGGTGTCCACGAACGCGAGGCCCGCGATGAGTTCGGGGTGGCGCCTCGCAAGGTTCATCGCTACGTACCCGCCCATGGACACACCCGCGACGACTGCGGGACCGCCATCGGCCGACGTGATGAGCGCCGCCACATCGTCCGCGAGGACGTCGAGGTCTGGCTCCGCCGGAAGTTCGTCCGTGTTCGTGCCAAACCCACGCAGGTTCGGCACGATTGGCTCAAACCCTTGCGCGCGCAGACCAACGGCGACGTCTTCCCAAAGTCGGTTGTCGACCGGGAAGGCGTGCAGCAAGATGAGCGGTCCGAGCGGCCCGGTCATGGGCTCACCGACAGTCCGCCGTCAATGATCAACTGCTGGCCGGTCATGAAGCTCGACGCGTCGCTGGCCAGGAAGATTGCAGGCTCAGCGATCTCGCGGGCTAGGCCCCAGCGCATCATCGGCACCTGCCCGATCAGCGAACTCTCGATACCCTCGTCCGCGCGCAGGAAGTCAGTCAAGTCAGTCTCGATCCAGCCGGGTAACAGCGAGTTGACTCTGACACCGGCACTGGCCCACTCGATCGCCAGCGATTTGGTCAGCGACGTTACAGCTGCCTTAGCAGCGCCGTAGTGCGACATCATCGGCGTGCCAGACAGCGACGCGACACTCGACACATTGATCACCGAAGCACCAGTCCCGGCCGCCAGGTGCGGTGCGGCAGCTTGGCACGCGTGAACGATTGACTCGACGTTGAGGCTGAATGTCTTTTGCCAGCCGGAGAACCGCATGTGTGAAAGCGGCGTGGAGAACGAGTTTCCACCGGCGTTGTTGACCAAGATATCGAGCCCGCCAAGCGCGAGGGCAGCAGCGTCGACGGCGGCGCGGATCGCCTCGCCGTCGAGTACATCGGCCGGTACCACGACGGCCTTTCGGCCGTGCGATTCGATCTCGGCTGCAACATCAGCGAGCTTCGCTTCGTCACGTGCACTAATCGCAACGTCAGCACCTGCAGCCGCATACTGCACAGCAATTGCCTTGCCAATTCCGCGGGATGCCCCCGTTACGAGTGCCTTGCGTCCGTCTAGTCGAAATGTCACAGATCCGTCCACCTTTCCATCGGTCCATCCCACTGCGACGGAAGGCCGCCTGGGTTCCTATCGAAGTAATCGGGGTTCACTGTTCGCACGATCTCATCCAACACGAATCGCGTACTCGGCTCCCCCACCCACAGGTGTTTAGCACCTGGCCCGGCGATCAAGGTCGCGTCCGGCAGCTGCGCGAACGCCGCCGATGCCTCCTCGGGCCGCAAGTAGTCATCGAGTTCGGGGATCAACGCGACGACCGGCCTGTTCGTGGCGGCCCACCGATCAAGATCCTCCGCCGTCGAGTAGTGCCGCGGCGGACTGATCAGGACCGCACCGCGGACCGGGTCGAGTTCGGGGTGTTTGAGGATGACGTCAGTCCCAAACGACCAGCCGACGAGCCACGGTGTCGGCAAACCTGCTTGGACCACCCAATCGATCGCTGCGGCAACATCGAGCCCCTCGCCGCGGCCTTCATCGAACGCGCCCTCACTTGAACCTGCGGCAGACGCAGTGCCTCTGGTGTTGAACCGAAGAACCGCGATATCGGCAAGCGCAGGGAGCCGCCACGACGCCTTGCGCAACAGGTGCGAATCCATCATTCCACCGTGCGTCGGCAATGGGTGCACCATGACGATCGTCGCAGTGGGCGCAGCGGCTAGCGGACGAGCGAACTCCCCGACCAAGGCCAGGTCATCGGCAGTGAGTAGCCGCACGTTCTCTCGTCTCGCGGGCAAGACGCTGTTCGCTCGAATCTCAGCCACACGCACACTCTGCCGCACGGGCGATCGGTGCCCGAACGCGGCGGTAGCTATCCATGCGTGCGACGCCAACACGGCGTGTGCCAGTGGCGCCGATCCTCAATCCCAGCACCCCATCCTTCGCGCCACGCGACCATGTGTGGAACGCCAACCGGAATGTCCTGATTGCAGCTAGGGCAGACGTAAACCTTGCGGGCCGCCTGCCCCATCACGGGCCGAACAACCCACTCGTCCTCGCTACCCCGCTTCCGCGCCCCCACCTCACCAGGCTAACCACTCCAGTGTTGGTGCGACTTGCCGGCAGGCCGCGCGATTACACCAAAACTGGGGCTAGGAGTAGGAGAGGAAGCCGGAGCCGGTCTTGCGGCCTAGCTTGCCCTCGGCTACTACTGCCTTGAGGCCCGCTGCGGGGGTGTAGCACGGGTCGGAGAATGCGTCGAGGATCGTTTCTTCGATCGCGAGTGAGACGTCGTTGCCCACCACATCTAACAGTGAGAACGGGCCGAGCGGGAGGGACTGCCACGACTTCATCAGCGGATCGAGTTCATCGATCGAGGTCAAGCCCTCGTCGATCGCGATGACGGCATCGTTGAGGTAGGGGAATAGCAGGAAGTTCACGATGAACCCGGCTCGATCCGAGCACAACACTGGGTGCTTCTTGACTGCCTTGCACAACGCAACGGTGGTGTCCGTAACGTCTTGTGCCGTGGCCGAACCCGAGACGACCTCAACGAGCTTCATCACAGGTGCTGGGTTGAAGAAGTGCATGCCGATGACATCCGCGGGGCGTGCCGTCTCTGCAGCGAGGACATCGATGCTCAGGCTGGACGTCGTCGTCGCGAGAATCGCGCCTGACTTACACACTCGATCGAGGGTGCGGAACAGTTCCTTCTTGGTGTCGAGGTCTTCCACGATCGCCTCGACGACGATGTCGACCTTGCCGAGGTCCTCATGCGCGGTCGTCCCGCAAACCCGGGCGAGGATCGCGGCCTTGTCGTCTTCGGACAACCGACCCTTCGACACGGCGCGGTCGAGGGACTTCTCAAGCGCTGCGCGGACCTTCGCGACCTTCTCATCACTGCGCGCGACGTAGACGACGTCGAGACCAGACTTGGCGAAGACCTCGATGATTCCGGTCGCCATTGTCCCGGTGCCGATCACGCCGACAAGCTTGATCTCACGGGTCGTCGCGGCGTCAGCAGTCGAGGCATTCGGGTCAGCCACTACCTCAGTCGAGCCGGGTGCCTCGAAGGTGTAGAAGCCAGCACCGGTGGACTCTCCAAGCTGCCCTGCGCTCACCCGATCGGTGATGGCGGCAGACGTCTTGTGTCGGCGGTCGCCGCTTGCTTCGTAGAGTGCGTCGAGCACGGTGGCAGCGTTATCAAGACCGATTGCATCGAGTTGACGCAGTGGACCAACGGGATAGCCGCAACCAAACCGCATCGAGGCGTCGATGTCGTCGCGCGTTGCGTAGTCCTGCTCCAGCATGGTGGCAGCCTCGTTGAGATAGGCGAACCACAGCGCCGCCGCGAGCGCTGAAACGCCTGATCCCGCCGAACCCGCTTCCCCACGAACGTCAATTCCGGTCCCGCCAAGAACACCCGCAAGTGCTGCGCTTGAATCGGAAACTCCGTTAAGACCCGCGTTCGGGTTCGAGGCCATCGTCTCTCCTACTGTCGTCGCGCGATCCGCGCGTGGAATGTTCGGTTTCAGCCGCCCATGAGTGTGACAAATGGATCTGGAGCCGCCGCCACGGGGCACACCATTCGGATTCAACCCGACGGTGTTTCAACGTGCCTGCGGCACCCACCTTCCGATCTGTTCCGCCCACCGCTTGGCACGCTTGAGGAGATCGCCGCGGTCGACATCGACCAACGAAGCCTCACGGACGCGTTGACGCCCATCGACCCAGACGTCCGTCACCTGATTGCGATTCGTTGTGTAGACCAATTGCGAAATCGGGTTGTACATCGGCTGGCTAGACCACTCGTCGAGCGAAACAGCGACGAGGTCCGCCCGCTTGCCGACCTCGATTGAGCCGATTTCATCTCCTAGCCCCAGTGCACGCGCTCCACCCATTGTGGCGAGGTAAAGCGCGTGTTCCGCGGGCAGCGAGGCCGCATCGTTGGCGACTCCTTTGCTGAGCAACGCAGCAATCCGCATCTCGGCAAGCAGGTCGAGATCGTTGTTGCTCGCAGCGCCGTCTGTGCCAAGCGCGACGTTCACCCCCGCACGTAGCAGGTCGTCCACTCGGCAGAAGCCACTTGCGAGCTTCAGATTCGATTCGGGGCAATGCACCACTGACGATCCGGCCGATGCAACCGTGGCAATGTCGTCATCGGACAGATGCACCATATGAGCGGCCACGAGCCGATCGTTCAAGAGCCCGAGGGCATCGAGGCGGCGCAGCGTAGTCATGCCATGGGCACCCACCGAGTTCGGATCTTCCTCGCGGGTCTCGTTCACATGGGTATGAACCCGAACGTCAAGTTCTCGCGACAGTCGAGCGATTCGGGCAAGTGGGGCATCGGACACCGTGTAAGGCGCATGCGGGGCGAACGCCGTGGTCACCCTCCCTTGCCCAGTGAGGCGTGATCGCAACGCAAGCCCCTTGTCGATGCACTCGTCGGCGCTGTCGGCGTAGGCGTTCGGCATGTCGAAGCAGATCATTCCCGCGACCATGCGAATACCGAGTTCGATTGCGGCATCGGCGGCGACCTCTGGGAAGAAGTACATGTCGTTGAAGCACGTCACGCCGCCAGCCAGCATCTCCGCGATCGCTAGGGACGTCCCGTCCCACACGAACTCTGGACTGACCCACTGGCCTTCAGTTGGCCAGATGTGGTCCTTGAGCCAAACTCCGAGGGGAAGGTCATCGGCGAAGCCACGCATGAGCGTCATCGCGGCGTGCGAGTGCGAGTTGACGAGGCCCGGGATCAGAACATGGTGCGGAAGATCCACCCGGTCGCGGGGCGAGTACTGCCGTTCCACCGCGGCGATCGGACCAACCGCTGCGATACGCCCATCATCCACCGCGACGGCGAAGTTGGATTCATACGACGAACGTCCGTCCACTGGCGCAAGCCACCCGGCGGTGAGGATGAGGTCAACGGTTTGCACCCACCGAATCTAGCCGAACGCGCACATTTGCGAGGATCCCGCGCGCAGCTGAATCACCACATGGCCCAAGCTCGGCAATGGCCGTCGCTTCTTGCGGACTAGCCCATGTGGGTCAACTCGTAAATTGATTGAGTCCAATTCTTGAATTACTCCAGATAACCCCATAGGGTGAACCCGTGCCCCTGATGACTCGCGATGACGCAACGGATGCGCTGCGCGACGCGGGCCTCCGGGTTACCGCGCCGAGAGTCGCCATCCTCGGCTGTCTCAGCGAACACCCCCACAGCAGCGCCGACTCACTACGCCAACCGGTCAACGACCAACTTGGGACCGTGTCGACGCAGGCGATCTACGACGTCCTCAACGCCCTCACTGAGGCTGGGCTGGTCCGACGGATCGAGCCCGCCGGACACCCTGCGCTCTTCGAGACACGAACTGACGACAACCATCACCACCTCGTGTGTCGCCAATGCGGACGCATCGAAGACGTTGACTGCGCCGCAGGAAAGCGTCCGTGCCTCGACGCGGTCGATGACGCGGGCTTCGAAATCGACGAAGCAGAAGTCACCTATTGGGGTCTGTGCCCCACCTGTATTTCACAAGACAATCAACCAACCTCCACCAAAAGTTAGCAACCACAATTCGGAAGGATTCGCGTGCCAGACAACACTGCGGTAACGACATCAGATACTGACGGCGACAACCAAAGCAAGTGCCCCGTCCCCCACGGCGCGATGACGAACCGCGACTGGTGGCCCAACCAACTGAACCTGAAGGTTCTGCAGCAGCACTCCCCCGACGCCGACCCGATGGGCGACGACTTCGACTACGCAGCCGAGTTCAACAGCCTCGACCTCGATGCGCTCAAGGCTGACCTGCGTGCCTTGATGACCGACTCACAAGATTGGTGGCCAGCAGACTGGGGTCACTACGGACCACTCTTCATTCGCATGGCGTGGCACAGCGCGGGTACGTACCGCATCGAGGACGGCCGCGGCGGTGGCGGCGCGGGAATGCAGCGCTTCGCACCATTGAACAGCTGGCCGGACAACGTCAACCTCGACAAAGCACGTCGTTTGTTGTGGCCCGTGAAGGCCAAGTACGGCAAGAAGATCTCGTGGGCCGACCTCATGATCCTCACCGGAAACGTCGCGCTTGAGTCGATGGGCTTCGAGACCTTCGGGTTCGGCGGCGGACGCGCAGATGTGTGGGAACCCGACAACACCTATTGGGGCCCCGAGACCGAATGGCTCGCTGACGCCCGCTACACCGGCGACCGCGACCTCGAGAATCCGCTCGCGGCCGTCCAGATGGGTCTGATCTACGTCAACCCCGAAGGCCCGAACGGCGAACCAAGTGCCTTGGCCGCAGCCAAGGACATTCGTGAAACGTTCAAGCGCATGGCAATGAACGACGAAGAGACCGTCGCGCTGATCGCCGGTGGACACACCTTCGGCAAGACGCACGGTGCCGCCGATGCAGACAAGTACGTGGGCGACGACCCCGAAGCAGCGCCGCTACAACAACAAGGCCTTGGCTGGAAGAACAGCTACGGCACCGGGGTTGGCGACGACACCATCTCCAGCGGCCTCGAAGGCCCGTGGACGCCAACGCCGACCCAGTGGGACAACAGCTACCTTGAGACCCTCTACGGCTACGACTGGGATCTCACCAAGAGCCCGGCCGGGGCCTACCAGTGGACGCCGACTGATCCAGCGGCAAAGACCCTCGTGCCAGATCCGCACGACGCGTCGAAGTCGACTCCACCGGTGATGTTCACGACTGACCTCGCGCTGCGCTTCGACCCCGAGTACGCGGTCATCTCAAAGCGCTTCCTTGAGAATCCGGATGAGTTCGCTGCAGCGTTCTCGCGCGCCTGGTTCAAGCTCACCCACCGTGACATGGGTCCACGCTCGCGCTACCTCGGCCCAGAGGTTCCAGCCGAGGAATTGATCTGGCAAGACCCGGTGCCCGCACCTTCGGGCGTGGCTATCGACGATGCCGATGTTGCGGCACTCAAGGCGAAGGTTCTCGCAACGGACCTCACCGTCTCACAGTTGGTCTCCACCGCATGGGCATCTGCCTCAACGTTCCGTGGGACCGACAAGCGCGGCGGAGCCAACGGCGCTCGCATCCGACTGGCACCTCAGAAGGATTGGGAAGTCAACAATCCGGCCGAGTTGGCCACAGTGCTTGCCAAGCTGGAAGCAATCCAAAGTGAGTTCAACGCTGGCACGAAGCAGGTTTCACTGGCTGACCTCATCGTGATCACAGGTGCCGCCGGCGTCGAACAGGCAGCCAAGAACGCGGGCCTGAGCGTGACCGTGCCCGTAACGCCTGGCCGCACCGACGCAACTGCTGAACAAACCGATGTCGAGTCCTTCGCGGTGCTACAGCCGACCAACGATGGATTCCGCAATTACGTGAACCCTGCGCACAAGCGCCCGGCGGAGCACCTGCTCATCGATAAGGCGAGCCTGTTGAACCTCACCGCGCCTGAGGTCACGGTTCTCGTTGGTGGAATGCGGGTGCTCGGCACCAACTCCGACAAGTCCGACCGCGGGGTGTTCACCAAGAATCCAGGCGCGTTGACGACTGATTTCTTCGTCAACCTCCTCGACATGGGAACCGTGTGGACACCAACGTCGGAAGCCGAAGAGTCATTCGAGGGCCGGGACCGCGCGTCGGGTGAACTCAAGTGGACCGCAAGCCGCGTCGATTTGGCGTTCGGTTCTGACTCGCAACTGCGCGCACTTTCAGAGGTCTACGCAAGCCAAGACGCAGCGGAGAAGTTCGCCGCTGACTTCGTGGCAGCGTGGACGAAGGTGATGGATCTCGATCGGTTCGACGTCCGGTAGGTAGATATCCGCCGAATGCCTCGTCAACATTGGTTGACGGGGCATTCGGCGTTTACCTGCTAGGGGATCTCGGACTCAGCACGACCTTCGAGGATCGCGGCGTGGCGCTCGGGCGAGCCATCCTCTGGCGGCAGCAAAGGGTCGCCGTTCGCCGAATCGACGTCGGCGTCGGCGGACCTTTTTGCCGCGCGCAAGACAACAAATACGATGATCATCGCGACGACCTCTAGTACGAGGACAACCATCATTCCCTGGTTGAAACCGTGGTAGGCAGCCTCTTGTGAGGACTGCCCACTCTCCTCGGCGCTACGGGTGAACATCGTGATCAAGGGGACGATCGCGCCGAGACCAAGGCCGTAGCCGAGTTGGCCCATGACCGGCTTCACGGTTCCAACAGACCCCAACATGTCGCTCGGCGCATTGCGCATAATGACCGTCGAACCGGTGCCGTAGGTGCCTTGCATACCAAATCCGATGAATCCGAGCGCCAGCGGCGCCAGCAATAGTGACAGCGCTGGGGTGATGAACACGCACGCGAGCACACCCACACACAGCGTCGCCATCAGCATGGTGAGAACGATGCGCACTGAGACTCCCCGCGCGACCATCGCGCCGGTGAGAAGCGCGCTGATTACACCGAAGACGACCATGGGTATCGCAACCAACGACACAACGGAGGACGAGTAGCCCCCAGCGGACTGCAGTAGTTCAGTGAGGTTCGCTTGCGCAGATCCCTGCGCCATTCCGGCCGCGACAAGCGCGACCACCGCGGCAACCACTGCTGGGACCTTCATGATCTTCAACGGGAAGGATGGATGTTCTTCGCGCTTCTCGACCCACACAAACAGCGCGCCGAGCGCAAGCCCGCCGAAGATGCAGACAAGCACCATCGGATCCGTCCAACCACGTGCGCCAGTCTGGCCAAGGCCGTACATGAACAGCAGCAGAGCCGCTGCCGCCAGGACAATCCCCTTGACATCGAAGGGCCGGAACTCGGATGACTTGTTCTCTGGGATCGCGAACATGGCGAAGAGTGCGACGAAGAGCGCGCAGACAACATTCAGGCTAAACCCAAGGCGCCAACCGCCGAGAGTCACGAACAGACCAGAGCCGATCACCGCAACAAGTCCACCGATGGACGTGAACGCGAACATCTTGCCGTAGACCTTGGGAAGCAAATCAGGCTTCGTGACGGCCGGTATCATGCCGATTGCCATCCCGAACAGCCCGGCCATTCCGATGCCAACAATTGCTCGACCAAGAATGAACACACCCGACGTCGGCGCGATCGTGGTCACGAGCTCACCAAGCACCGTGATCCATGCTCCCAAAACGAGCACTCGGCGGCGGCCAATTCGATCACCAAGAGCACCCGCACCAAGCAGGCCCGCGGTAAGAATGAGCGTCGCAATGCTTGATGCCAGCGCACGTGTGCCGCTGTCCATGCCGAGTGCCTGCGAAGCGGTCGGCAACACAAAAGAGTTCACAACTGGGTCAATCCCGATCATCGCCGCGCCAGCGATTGCTGCCCACTGCGCAAACTTCCAGCGACCAGGCTTGTTACCCGTCCCGCTCGGCCAAGTCAGTTCAACTCCTGTGGGCCCGTTCTCTACGACACCAGTTGCCATGAAGTTCCCTCGCTAGCCACCCACTCAAAAGGCCACACCTGGCGCCACCTACTGACACGCTATGGACATTCGGCCAGTCCTGCCAGGTCACCTCATCCGACTGGTCCACCCTGACCATGTGCACAGCGCAGCGACAGTGGGCAGGTAACGTCGACCACGTGCGACTTGTGGTGGCGACCTGCTCTGTTGACTATGTCGGCAAACTCTCGGCTCATCTGCCCACGGCGACGCGTCTGCTCTTAGTGAAAGCAGATGGTTCCGTGTCGGTACACGCCGATGACAGGGCCTACAAGCCGCTCAACTGGATGAGTCCGCCCTGCGTGTTGCGCGACGAAACCGACGCCAACGGCGCGGGAACGTGGACCATCACCAACAAGACCGGGGACCAGTTGGTCATCGCCATTGAAGAAGTCCTGCATGACTCCACACACGAGCTTGGCATCGACCCAGGCCTGATCAAAGACGGCGTCGAAGCCCACCTGCAAGAGCTTCTTGCAGAACAAGTGCAAACCCTCGGCGACGGTTGGCGACTTGTCAGGCGGGAGTTTCCCACCGCGATTGGCCCGGTTGATCTCATGTGCAAGGACTCCGATGGGGCTTCGGTCGCCGTTGAAATCAAGCGGCGAGGCGAGATCGATGGGGTGGAACAACTCACCCGCTATCTTGAACTCCTCAACCGCGACCCACTACTCGCGCCAGTGGCGGGCATTTTCGCCGCCCAAGAAATCAAGCCACAGGCTCGGGTGCTGGCAGAAGATCGCGGAATTAGGTGTGTGGTCCTTGATTACGACGCACTTCGAGGGTTCGATGACCCTGACTCCAGACTCTTCTAGCGGCAGGGCCACACATGCTCGTATTTCTGATCGCGGCGCCGCTGTTTCTCGTCGGCGCCTACTTCGTCAAAGACCAACGCACCAAAACGGCGTTCATCCTGCTCGCAACGATGTGCCTCGTGAGCTTCATCTTTGTCCGCTAGCTATCCGTGCGCCGCGGTCACCGGCGCCTAGCGAGTGACGAGCCTGCCGAACATCGCGGGACCCGAGTAGTAGCTACTCGTCTTGTAGTTGTTGAGTTCGACACCCGTCTTCTCAGAGGCCGCGTGCACGAACGAGCCCTTAGCGGGGTTCACAACCAAGCCAACGTGGTCGATTCGCCCAGGCAGATCAGTTGCGTTGTTTAGCCGCCAGAACACCAGGTCGCCCGGTTGTTCACTGCCAGCTTCGATTGGGACGACCCACTTGCGGTTGAGCGCCTGAGTGTTTGCCGACTGAAGCGGCCACGTCGCACCGGCTTGCTTCCAAGCCTGCCAAATCAAGCCGTGGCGACTGAACTTCGGACCAGTGCCGTCCTTGTCCGAGAACTTCTTGCCGACCTGGGCAATTGCGTACTTGGTTGCTGCTTTGGCCGCTGCCGAACCACCTGCGGGGATCTTCCCATCGAACTGTGTGCCAACAAGCGAGACGCCTTCACTCGCCCCGATCCTCGACTGCAGGTCTGCCATCGTCAGGGATGCCTTGTCGAGAGTCTCTTGGGCCTGCTTCTCCAGGCCGGAAATCTCTGCCTGCAGCGCTTCCACCTTGTGTAGCGCTGCTAGCGCGGTCAGGATGAGTTGGTTCTGAGCGTTGTTGGAGTAGTCGAGCATCACGCTGCGGTCGGCGTAGTCCTCGAGGTTGCCCGTCGTCAGCGCTTCCGCTTGCAACAGCCATTGCGGATCAACACCGGTCTTGTAGACCTCGCGGACATGCGCACCAACTGCTTCTCGAGCCCGTTGAGCATCTGCCTCCGCGGTCGCCTTCTTCTTACCGGCCGCGTCAACCTTCGCCCGAATACCGGCGACCTCTTGCTCCGCACGCGCAACCTCGGCCTCGGCCGCCGCTAGCTCGCCACGCAGTTGATCTGCCAGCGCAGGGTCAAACGTCACACCTTCTGCAGCTGCTACCGCGGGAGCACCAGCAAGCCACGCACGCGGATCTGCGGTTGCCCCGCCGACGCGAACCTCGAAGTGCAGGTGTGGACCGGTCGAGTTGCCAGTCGATCCGACAGAACCGATCACAGTGCCGGGTCGGACTCGATCGCCAACGTTGACCCGGATCTCGGACTGGTGTGCGTACCACGTCTGAACACCGTCGGGATGCTGGAGTTGGGTCAGGTTTCCGTACGGTCCGCCGTCACCCACGAAGATCACGATTCCAGCAGCGGCCGCGAGAATGGGCGTTCCTGCCGTAGCGCTGAAGTCTTGTCCGGTGTGGTAGCCGGACGCCCACATTGGTCCGGCAACTCCAAAGTCCGCGCTCCACGCCCACTTGCCCGACGGCAGTGGCAGAACCCGTCCGGCTGCGGAATCGTCAGCGGAGCTGTTCTGCTTTTCCGACGGCGATGCGACGCCCGGGGTCAGCGCGAAACCCGAGCCAATAGCGATAGACAGGACGGAGGCAGCAACAAGTACGCCTAATCGGCGATCTCGCGACATAAACAACACCCTCCCGTGCGCACGGCGCGCGCACGTCACAACGTAGCCGCGAACCAGGACGCGCGGCAGAACTTCTCCACAACCTTCACTGATCTTCGCCAAGTTGTCTAACCGACGGGACCGGGCCCCCTGTGACATACCCAATATGGTGAACGCTGAGTAATCACTGGCCCGACTAGCGAACCACTTCAGCCTCCCTCGTCGCACCAGTCGACGCGACGTCGGACCCAAATGCGCGCCAGGATAGCCCCGTGCGCCTACATGTTGATTCCGAAGTTGGCCAACTGAAGCAGGTCATCCTGCATCGACCTGGCCTTGAACTTGCTCGCCTCACCCCAACCAACGTGCACTCATTGCTATTCGACGACGTCATGTGGGCCGAGCGCGCGCGCGAAGAACACGACGCGTTTGCCCAGGTGCTACGCGATCGCGGCGTTGTCGTTCACTACTTCGCGGATCTCCTCGCCGACGTCCTTGCGACGCCCGAGGGTTTGGAGTTTGTGACGAGCCGCCTTTTCAATAAGAACGCTGTCGGGCCCGAATTGGTCGGAGCCTGCGAAACGCTCGTGGCACAGGTTGAACCTGCACGCCTCGCCGAACTCTTCATTGGCGGAATTCTCAAACAAGACCTTGACTTCCCGAGTGCCCACCAGTCGTTGTTGTGGGACAGCCTGCGACCTGAGGACTTCCTCCTCACTCCCCTGCCGAATCACTTGTTCCAGCGAGACAACAGTGCGTGGATCTACAGCGGTGTCTCGATCAATCCGATGGCTCGCACCGCTCGTAAGCGCGAGATCATTCACTCGCGGGCAATCTGGAACTACCACCCCACCCTCGCGGTTGGCCCGGACCAGATCTGGCAAGGCGATGACGATGTCCCGCATGAACCGGCCACGATCGAAGGTGGCGACATCCTCACCATTGGCAACGGCGCGATCATGGTTGGTCTATCCGAGCGGACCACCGCACAAGGAATCAGCAAACTCGCACACAGCCTGTTCGCCGATCCTGCGGGGCAGACGAAGAAGATCATCGTGGTCGAACTTCCCCGAGAACGAGCCTTCATGCACCTCGACACTGCGATGACGATGGTCGATCGAGATGCATTCAGCATCTATCCGTATCTCAGCCAGGACCTTCGCTCGTGGACCTTGGCTAAGAAGGATGATGCGGGCGGCTACCAACTTTCCCAGAATGCAGCACTCGCACCTGCGGTTGCCGATGCACTCGGGCTCGATGAAGTGCGGGTGCTGCAGACCCCGATCGACATGATGGGTGCCCAGCGGGAGCAATGGGATGACGGAAACAACTTCTTGGCGATCTCCCCGGGGGTTGTGGTTGGCTACGAACGCAACACAACGACCAACACTTTCTTGCGCGACAACGGCATCGAAGTTTTGGAGATCGTTGGTTCCGAACTTGGCCGTGGTCGAGGCGGACCTCGCTGCATGAGTTGCCCAATCGAACGAGAGGCGGTCTGACACCGCGATGAATCCGCTAGTCGCTGATGTCCAGGCGTTCGGCCTGCAGGGCCGCGACTTCCTCAAAGAGTCAGACTTCACCGCGGCCGAATTCACTTCGCTCATTGAGCTAGCGTCCGCGCTGAAGTCTGCCAAGCGTGCCGGCAGCGAGCCACTCCTACTCTCCGGAAAGAACATCGCGCTCATCTTTGAGAAGTCCTCAACGAGGACGCGCTGCGCCTTTGAAGTTGCCGCAGCTGATCAGGGTGCCAACACGACCTACCTCGACCCGCAGTCATCACAGCTGGGCCACAAGGAGTCTGTCGCCGACACCGCCCGAGTTCTCAGTCGCTTCTACGATGCAATTGAGTTTCGCGGCGCCGCACATGCCCTAGTCGAAGAGCTGGCCGAACACGCAGATGTGCCGGTCTACAACGGATTGACCGACACCTGGCACCCGACGCAGATGCTCGCTGACTTCCTCACGATGGCTGAACACGCCGACGGAGAGGATTGGGCCGACATCTCCTACTGCTATCTAGGCGACGCGCGCTACAACATGGGCAACTCCCTGTTGATTGCCGGCGCACTACTTGGGGCCGATGTGCGAATCGCGGCACCGGCAGAATTGCAACCCACCGAAGCGATCCAAGCGTTAGCGACCGAGTTGGCCACCGAGAGCGGCGCGCGAATCACCATCACGGATGATCCGGCCAAAGCACTCGCAGGTGCACAGTTCGTTCACACGGACGTGTGGGTCTCTATGGGTGAGCCCGCCGAGGTATGGCGCGACCGCACGACTGTCCTGGGGCCGTACCGTGTGGACGCCAATGCAATGGCGGCCACGGGTCGATCAGACGCGAAGTTCATGCACTGCCTACCCGCCTACCATGACACCCACACTGTTGTCGGCGCCCAGATCGCCGAACTCACTGGGATGACCGACGGCATCGAAGTCAGCGACGAAGTCTTCAGTTCCACAGCGAGCATCGTGTGGGATCAAGCCGAAAACCGCCTCCACACGATCAAGGCACTCCTCGTCGCGACCCTCGCCTAGTCGCGCGCTGTCGTAGCGCGTGTGCGATGCCTTGGCCGAGGCAAGCGGGCCATGGGCAGGGCGACACAACGTGGCGTGGCTGGGCGTGGCGTCGCGGGGCGGGGCGTGGCGTGACTGGGCGCGGCGTTTCGGGGCGCAGTGCTACAGCGCGTGGTGTTACGCGGCGTGGATGACGCGCGTGAGGCGCGCTTCGACCGGAGTCAATGTTGCCCGCACGTCGCTGACTTGATCATGGTCCAGTTCTAGTTGGCTGGGTCGTGGCCGACCGAACACCAACCCGCGGGCAGTCGTCCATTCCACCACCGGGACACCACCACCATCGGGCGGTTCCACGATCCGGATCTGCCAGTGATTATGCGTTTTCAACCGGTGATGCCGCCGACACAACGTGATCAGATTGTCCGCGCTCGTCACCCCACCATCATCGGTCCCGGTAAATGCCTCCACATGA
>JBAYVO010000007.1:0-31545 GCA_041674545.1 Candidatus Nanopelagicales bacterium
CATCGGCGTCGTCATCGAAGCCAAAGCCACCGCCAAGGCGAACATTCCCGGTTGGTTGCGCGAGCTCGACGTCGAAATGGTCAACGACGGCGCGGCCACCGGTGCCGTGTGGGCCAAGTCCGTCGGCAAGGCCCATGCCGAAGACGGATACATCGTGATGCGCCCCGCGACCTGGCTCGCCCTACTCAAAGAGGCGGGCTACTGATGGCCCGCGACATCTGGCCACCAGACGGCGCCCGCGTCGTCCGAATCAAGCCGAGCCACAAAGGGCATCCACGGTTCTACGTCAAAGAGATCGGCGTCGTTCTGAACGGCAACAAAGGCTGGATGCGTGTGCAGCTGCGCGACGGCTTTATCGGTGAAGTCCCCGCAGACCACTGCACCGTGACCAGCCCGTACGCGGTGCGCCAAGCCCTCGCGAAAACCGGCACCGCACACAAGACCCGGGCACCGCACACAAGACCCGGGCACCACGCAAACGCCCCGAGGCGATCAACCCCGAACACGGAACCGAACTCACGTTGCCAATCCAAGGAGTCATGTAAATGAGCGAACATCCCACCGTTGACGCCGACGACATGGCCGACGACATTGCGACGTTGACCATGCTGCGCGAACAGAAGGATGCGATCGCGGCCGCCGAGAAGGTCGTCACCGAACGCATCAAGCACCGTCTTGAGCAAGCCGACGCCGAAGACCTGCGCGTCAACGGTGACGTCGCCGTCACGTGGCGGCACACCTCGAGCAAACGCCTCGACCAGGCCAAGCTGAAAGAGAACTATCCCGAGGCCGTCGCGGCCTGCCAGTCGACCACGACGACGCGGCGCTTCGTCGTCACAGCGAAGACGAATGACTAGCCCACTGGATGCAGTTCGCGCCCACATCGCGAACCATCCACGCTCACAACAGAAAGCCATCGGACCGTCCGAGGTTGGCACACCATGCGACCGACGTTTGGGCTACAAGCTTGCCGGTGTCGAAGGCAAAGACGACCGCGATGGCTGGCTTCCAACGATCGGCACCGCGACGCACACCTGGCTCGAAGGCGCGCTCGAAGCCGAGAATAAACGACTAGGGCGCGAGCGGTTCCTGATCGAACGGAAGATGGCGTTGCCGCTACCTGGTGGCGAGACACTCGGCGGCAAGATTGACTTCTACGACACCGACGACGACTCGGTCAACGACTGGAAAGTTGTCGGCGCAACGACGCTGAAAGAAGCAAAACGCGGGCGCGTCGACACCAAGTACATCGTCCAGGCGCAAATTTACGGCTTGGGCATGTGGTGGGAACGCTTCGACGTCAAAACCATCAACATCATCTTCGTTCCACGTAACGCGCCTCTGCGCGACACCGTCATTCACACCGTCGAGTTCGACAAAGAGTTCGCAGCCGACGCGATCGCACGCCTCGACGACATCCAACTCGCGGTGAAGCTGCTCGATGTTGAGGCCCTGCCGAATTTGAAGACGACGAACGACCGGTGCAACTACTGCCCGTTCTTCAACCTGGCATCAACCGATGCCCGCACCTCGTGCCCTGGCAGCGAGGACTACCGACTCCAGGTCACCTCAGTGGGTGGCCTGGTGGGCACAACCAACTAACCCAATTTCGCATCCTCGGAGGAATGCCATGAATGCACCAACAGTTGAAGACCTGCTCGCTGGCGGGACCCCTGCGTTGAAGTTCGACGGGGTCGGAGAAACCCATTCCGGGACCGTGCTCGGCGCATCAGCCAAGCAGGTCACCGACTTCACCACAGGTGAGCCAAAGTTCTTCAAGAACGGTGACCCGCAAATGCAGATCATCCTCGAACTGCAAACCGATCAGCGCAACGGCGTAGACGACGACGGCATGCGCCGCCTGTACGTCAAGGGCGCAATGTTGTCCGAGGCCCGCAAGGCGATTGCTCGAGCTGGTGCGCGCACCTTCGAGGCCGGTGCCCGAGTGCGAGTCACCTACACCGGTGACGGTGAAGCGTCCGCTCGAGGCATGAACCCGCCGAAGCTGTACGCCTTCGAGTACGTGCCACCAGCTGCGGCCCAGGTCGCCAACGCGGTCGCACCTGCTGTCGCGCCGACCGTCGCAGCGGCACCACCAGCTGCAGCCCAGGTTGCTGCACCGGCCCAGCAAGTCCCAGCACAACAGGCAGGGACGGCGCTCACGGAAGCCCAGATCACGCAGCTGCGTGGGCTCGGGTTCTCCGAAGAAAAGATCGCGGCAATGAGCAACTAGCTCGACCGCGGTTCGCACATTCACATTCGGGCAAGCAGGGGAAGGGCGCTACGTGACAATGACCGCTGAGCAGCCGGTACGAGAAGGGCCATACGCGCAAGCCGCGGCACCACTCGTCCAGGCCGGATGGTGGCCCCTTCCCCTGCCCCCGAACGCGAAGAAGTCCCCACCCGTCGGCTACACGGGTGCCAACGGCGACGACCCCGACCGGCAACAAGTCGGGCACTGGATCATCAACCAGCCAGAAGGCAACGTCGCCGTGCGCCTACCCAAGAACTGCGTCGGCATCGACGTCGACGCATACGGCGACAAGCCAGGTGCTCGCCAGCTCGCGATCCTTGAAAGCGACCACGGCCAACTACCACCAACGACGCGGATCACCAGCCGCACCGACCCGCACTCCGGGATTCGCCTCTACCGGCTGCCGGCAGGAGTCGACTCGGCGACGTTCCGCGGCGGCTGGCCCGGCATCGAGGTGTTGCGCTTCGAGCACCGCTACATGGTCGCCCCACCATCAATCCACCCAGACACACAGCAGGCGTATCGGGCGATCGATGAAGCCAGCGGCGTCATCCACATGAGCCTGCCGTCCATCGACGAACTTCCCGAGCTCCCAGCGACCTGGATCCGGGCCATAACCAAAGAACAAGCACGTCCCGCTGAGCGATTCAGCCACCCGGCAGGCAACGCGCGAATCACCGCCACCAACATGTGCCAGGCCACCGAGAACATGCTCGCCAAACACCTCGACGCGCTGAGCTCAGGAGCGGCACGCCACGACGCAGCAGTCGCCGCGGCACTCGCACTCGTGCGCCTCGGCGACCAGGGTCACCAGGGCACAGACGATGCGCTGGGCCAGATCGGTAGCGCGTTCCGTGCCGCGGTCGCAGGTGATCGCCCAGGCGGCGAGCGCGAAGCAGCCCACGAATGGGCATCTGCAGTCGAAACCGCTGAAACGTTCGTGGCCCGGAATGCAACAGCGGAAGCCGACAAGCATTGCTGCTCCACCATCGAACACCTGTCGAGCAACGCGGTCGCCGAGCTCGTCGGGTTGATCCCTGCACCACGAGTTGAAAGCGTCGTCGACCTCACGAGCAGCACCGAAGGCGAGGCCCAGGTCGAGACGGCCGCGGCGCCGACGACGTGGCAACCGGTCGACCTGGGCCCGTTCCTCGCGGGCGACTACGAACCCACCAAGCCGTCGATCATGACGATGTCGAACGGGCACAGCCTGCTCTACCCGTGCCTCGTGCACTCCATCTACGGCGAATCCGAATCCGGCAAATCGTGGGTCTCCCAAATCGCGATCGCAGAAGAAATCAATACGGGCCACGACGTCGCGGTCATCGACTTCGAATCCGACCCGCACTCCTACATCAAACGCCTGCAAGCACTCGGCATCAACGTCGAGCAGCTGCGCGAACACTTCACCTACGTGCAACCCGAAACCAGGCCACGAGCCGACGACCCCGGATGGCTCGCCCTACTCGAGGCACCGCGGAGTTTGGTCGTGATCGACGGGCTGACCGAGGCGCTCGTCGTGTTCGGAGCGAAGACCGTCGATAACGACGAAGTGTCCGCGTTCATGCGCGCATTCCCCCACCAGCTGGCAAAGCGCACCGGGGCGGCCGTCGTCACCATCGACCACGTTTCCAAAGACAAGGAAGGCAGAGGCCGGTTTGCGATCGGGGCCCAAGCCAAGCTCGCCACCATCTCCGGGGCCGCATTCGTGTGTGAACCCGTCACCCCGCTGGCACCGGGGCAGACCGGGCGCATCGTGCTACGCGTCGCCAAAGACCGGCCAGCTGGAGTCCGCGCTCAGGCTGGGGCGTGGCGGGCATCAGATCGCACCCAGCACGCCGCAACAGTCATCATCACCTCACACGCCGACGGGCGCATCGACTGGGAGATCCAGGCGGCCGAGGATGCCGAACACACCGACCTCGAGGCACGTGTCGAGCGGGCCAAATTCCGGCCCACCATCCTCATGGAACGTGTCAGCCGGTTCCTCGAATCCACCGGCGAATCGTCACGCAACGTAATCAGAAAGGGCGTCGAGGGGAAAGCAATCAACATCGATACGGCGCTGTCGGCACTCGTTGACGAGGGCTATGTTGCCCGATTTGACGGTGCTCGTGGGGCCGTCATCCACAAGGTCGTCGCGGTCTATCGGGAGGCCGATGAGCTCGCCGGAAAGACCACAAACGACCTCGTCCCCACCTCGTCCCCGACCTCGTCCCACCTCGTCCCCGAACCGGGTGAACGGGTACCGGCGACTTCGTCCCTCAGAGGGGGGCCCTTAAGGGCCCCTCAGGGGGACGAGGTCAGCCCCCTTCACAAACAAGATCGGGACGACGTCACCTCGTCCCAGGAGCATTTCAACCGCAAACCAAAACCAGCCGAGAAGCAGCGGTGCCTCGACTGCGGCGAACGCATGGACCCGGTCCTCACCAGCGGTGGCGCAACCGTGCACCTCGGCTGCACCGAGCCAGACCAAAACCCGGCCGTCGACCAAGACGGAGCGGGGGTGACAGATCGTGACAACTTTTAGCCGCCAACAACCTGGCTGGCTCAAAGCCCGAATCATCGCCAACGCCCGCAAAGCCACACTCAAACTCTGCCCCTGCGGAGCGCCAGTACTCGCAGGCCTGGACGACGACGTGTGCGCAATGGCAGCGGTCGCCGACCCCGTTCCGCTCAGCTGGGCAGGCGAGCTCGCCTGCAACGTCACGCAGGCGCGGGCGACCTACGAACTGTCCGTCGGAGAACTCCACCGGCGCTACCCGTGGCGGCAACGCCAAGCCTGCGACGAGCCCGTGCTCCCCGAACACCGCTGCAACGACCCCGTGCCGAACACCTGGACCAAGCTCCCGAACCCGAACCTACGAGAGGACCCCGATGAGCCACCGTTCTGACATTCCCACCCCGCCACGCTGCACGGCCTTCTTCGGCAGCATCGTGTGCGAGCTGACAGCTGGGCACTTTGAGAGCCACTACAACGACAGCGAGGGTGTCCTTCACTTCTGGGGCAGCACCGGTCGCGCCAATTTGCCTAGCCACACCCAGTCGCTGAACCCGCCGAACTCCTACTCCTCACCGAATGAGGAGATCGTGAAGAGTAAGCCACTGCTCGAGCAAGCCCACGACATCATCACCGGCGAACGCGCCCAGCAGTACGGGCCAGTCTCGGAATCGTTCGGCAAGATCGCCGCGATCTGGACGGCGATCCTCAACACCGAGGTCACCGCCCACGACGTCGCCCTCTGCATGATCGGACTCAAGGTTGCCCGGGCGACGAACGGCTACCACTTCGACTCGTTCCTCGACATCGCCGGATACGCCGCCTGCGCCGAACAACTCGACAACGAAGCGAAGGTCGGTGACGCCGCGTGAGCGCGCAGCGATTCCGTAAGAAGCCGGTGGAAGTCGAAGCGATGCAGTGGACAGGCTCAAACCGCAACGCGCTATTCGACTTCACGGGTGGGCTATTCGGCCGGGTCCACCCCGAAGATCGAACAGATGACCCGGATCAAACCGGCGAGATCTTCGTGGGCGCGAACTCGGTGTGGGTTGGGGTGGAAGACGGCGAGTGGATTATTCACGATTCGGGCGGCTTCTACCCCTGCAAGCCGGACATCTTCGAGGCGACCTACGAGCTAGCTGGTGAGGCGTCATGATTCACTCCCTGAAGATTGAGCAGCGCTGGTTCGACCGCATCATGGACGGAACCAAGACCGCCGAGCTGCGACTCAACGACCGTGACTTTCAGGCCGGGGACACGCTGAACCTGACTGCGCCAGACGGCAGGTTCGTAGAGGTGGACATCACTCACGTCCTCAACGAAGTCGATGGCCTGTATTCGGACTACGCCATCTTGTCGTTCCTGCCAGTCGGGGCGAGGTATCTGTGAGGATCCACCGCGAGCTCCGCATCAAGCACCCCTGCCCGTTCAATGCCACGCACTCCACCCAGTGCACGACACCGCACGTCACGTCGCGCTGCACGTGCGGCTCCGACTGGCCATGCGATCAGGCAGGTGAGCGACTGTGATTGACACCGACGATCTCAAGGTTGGACGCCGCTACACGTTCACTCTCTGCGGGGAAGTTTCGGGTGAGATCACCGGAACTGTCGGATACGTATTCAGCGATTGCGTCGATCTTCGCGCCGGGAAGCACCTTCTGACCGAGCTTCCCTTTGAGGCTATTAGCAGTTTCACGGAAGTTGAGGCGGGCACTGATGGCGGCTAGGGCCTGGACCAGCAGCGAAATCGACACCCTCCGCAAACACTCACACCGCGGGGCGACCTGGCTCGCCGCGATCCTCGACCGATCCACCGCATCCGTGAAACGAGCAGCCCACACCCACCGCATCAGCCTCCGACAGAAAGGCTCACGACGCGGACTACTCCTCGGCCAACCCCGCGACGCCACCCTCATCGAACTGCGTCAAGCAGCCCGCGACCCGGCCGCCCTCGGCCAGCTCCTACAAGCCCAACGCGACGGAACCATCCCACCCGAGATCATCACCCAAGCCCAGCAGATCGCGCTACGAGAACTCCCCCTGTGCCCCGCCTGCACCCGCAACCACGCCAACCACAAACAAACCGGGCTCTGCAGGGCCTGCTACCTGCGCGGGCTAGCCGCCGCGCACCAAGCCCACCTCGACGCCCAAGACGCACAACGAGACCTATGGACCGCACGACAACAAGCGAAACGTGCCAAAGACAAGGCCACCGAATGAACACCATCGGAAGACCCTGCATCGTGTGCGGCGCCCGCACCAACGGCACAGGCCGTTGCCCGGCACACCCAGGCCGTACCGAAGCCGAACGTGTCAAAGCCCAACCCTGGCGCCTCGGCTACCGCGACCCCGCCTACCACCGCGAACGCCAAGCAGCCAAGACCAGGGCAGCAGGACGCTGCGAACAATGCGGCGGCATGTGCATCGACTGCGAACTACAACTCGCACAGCAATGCCCACACCTCGAGTGTGACCACATCATCGAACTATCACGGGGCGGCACCAACATCCGCGACAACATGATCATGCTGTGCCCACTCCACCACCAAGCCAAGACCAAGAGCAGGAGACGCAAACAATGAACGAACTCTCACGAACACAAACCAAACGCAACGAACGCAGCGAGGCACGCACCGAATTCCTCGAGCAGCGACCCGACCACACCAGCCCACTGATCACCACCCCAGGCGCCCCGATCTCACTCACCGGCAGACCCATGAACCGCGCCTTCGAGCGAGGCAAGACCAACCACACTCAGTGACTCCGCACCGTAACCGGGTAGGGGGGTCAGTCACAGAGCGTCACAACCCCCAAACCCCGGCCCTGTGCGCGCGTGCACAATCCCGAAATTCGGATTTCCGAAACCAGTGAGTGATTCCGTGGCGGTACGTGTCACGAAACGGGGTGACAGCTGGTCAACGATTTGAGCATGGCCGGTTCGTGTGAGGTGTGCGGGGTTGATCTCCCCCAGCCGAAGACGGGTCGCCGTCGCCGCACATGCTCGGATCGATGCCGAACACGGTTGTCCCGAGTCCCACATCCAGCGGAAACGATCAACGCACTGTCGGCGGTCGTCGACGTGAACCGGGGTACGGAGTCGGTGGTGGAGCTGCTGATCGTGTCGCGTGAGCTGGGGATTCTGTGGCGTCGCGCGGGCCGGGCGGTGCCGCCCGGGTTGGGGTGGCGTTGCGAGGCGATCGGTGTGGGTTTGCTCGAGCTGATTGACGACTTGGAAGGGGTTCATCGTGGCTAGGGGTCGCCCAGCGGATCCGTCGCGAGCTCGACGCAAGACGGGGAATCGCCCTGTTGCGTCGGACGCGGGCAAGGCCGCGCTGGTTGCGTTGCCTGATCTGCCGACCAGATTGATCCCCGCGATGCCAGATCACATCCCGGACGCGGCGAAACCGATGTGGGACCGGATCATCGGGGAACTCCTTGAGCGCGGAGTGAAGGACCTGGACTTCGATCTCGCGGGGGTGCTGGTGGTGGCCTTGCTCCGTCACCGGCAGGCGTGCCTGCAGCTGGAGGATCTGCTGGTCGTAGATGACAAGGGCCGGATCACGGCTAACCCGCTCTTGAAGATTGAGCGGGACCAGGCGAACACGATCATGCGGGTGGCGACGGAACTCGGGTTGACCCCGGCGGCGCGCCTCCGTCTGGGGCTCATGCAGCTGGCGGGCCAGTCGATCCTTGCCGGTTTGAATCAGGATTTGGATAGGCGGATCGGTGGCCCGGGCTAAGTGCCCGTGCGGGTGCAAGGCTGGTCGGTTCCGGATCCCGCGCGGCGCGAAGTACGACCCGGCGAAAGCTGACCGCGCCGTCCGCTTCTTCGAGGGCTACCTCACCCACACGAAGGGCCGTTTCGCGGGTGAACCGTTCCTGCTCGAGGGTTGGGAGGAATGGCATATCGTCCGGCCGATCTTCGGGATCATGGACCGGGCAACCAGGTTGCGCTGGTACAAGGAAGCCCTGATCTTGTTGCCGCGCAAGAACGGCAAGTCGGAGATCGCGGCCGGAGTGAATTTGTACATGCTGCTCGCCGACGGCGAGGCGAGCCCGGAGGTGTATTCCCTCGCGGGTGACCGCGCCCAGGCGTCGCTGGTGTTCCAGGTGGCGTCGGCGATGGTCCGGGCGAACCCGCGTCTGCGTGCGGCGTGCAAGGTGTATCGGTCAGTGATCGAGGTCCCGGAGATCAACGGCTTGTACCGGGTGTTGTCCTCGGACGCGAACCTGCAGCACGGTCTGAATCCGTCTGCGGCGACGGTGGACGAGTACCACATTCATCGCAACGCCGAGCAGTACGAGGCGATGGCGTCCGGTGTCGGTGCGCGCTTGTCTCCGCTGATTTTTGTGATCTCCACTGTGGGTGATGAAGAGTCTGGGCCGTTGTGGGATATGGAGCAGCGGGCCCTGTCGGGGAACGATCCGCGCCTGTACTACTACCGGATTGGTGCCCCGGATCGTGCCCGCGTCGATGACCCAAGAACGTGGAAAGCGGCGAACCCGGCGTCGTGGGTGTCGGAGGAGTTCTTGGCGGCCCAGTTCGCGCGGCTCCCGTTGAACGTGTTCGAGCGGCTGCACCTGAACCGCTGGCCAACGAAGGGGTCCGGTGCGTGGGCGCCACGGGACAAGTTCGTCGCCGACTGCGCGGGGAAGCCGGTGATCGACCCGGACGCCCCGGTGTATGTCGCGGTGGACTCAGCGCCGAAGCGGGACCGCACCGCAGTGATCCTCGACCAGCGCGACGCATCTGGTGTTCACAACGTGCGGGTGTGGCATTGGCGTGCCGATCCCGAGCTTGGCTACTTGGACTTCACGATCATTGAGGACTTCCTTCGCGACCTGGCGCGCGATTTCAACGTGCAACGGATCGTGTGTGACCCGTTCGGGATGATCCGCTCCATGCAAATCCTTGCCGCCGAAGGGTTACCGGTTGAGGACTACCCGCAGAACCACGCCCGAATGGCCCCGGCGTCGATGGGTTTGCACGAGCTCGTGACTGCAGGGTTGATCGCGCACGGCGGCGACGAGGACCTTATCGAGGCGTTTGATAACGCGATCGCGCGTGAGATCGGGGCCTATGGGTGGCGCTTGGATCGCCCGGCCGGTTCGACTGGGCACATCGATGAGTTGATCGCTCTGGCGATGGTTACGCGGATCGCGGAGCAGGAGGCAGCGAACTTCCACGACGGGCCCCGGGTTATCACGGTCTGAACCGGGTGACAGGCCCATGACGATTAGGTCATGGCCCGCAAATGGATCGCCCAGTTGACCGCGAACCGTGTTGCCGTTCACACGGTCAATGGTGAATCGCTGCGCGGGATCCTGCTCGCTGTTCACGGCGACTGCCTGGTGCTCACGGCCGCACAAATCCTGTCAGAGCATGGTGCTCGCCCACTCGATGGTGATGTTGTGGTGCCGCGTGAACAGGTCGCATGGATTCAGCAGCTGCCGCCAGCTGAGGCGGTGACCGGATGAGCCGGGTGATCGTGTCGGCCGGTAAATCACTGCCACTGGGAAGCCTCGCGCAAGCACGGATGTCTGTGGGTCCTTCTGCGGGACTGATTCCCCTTCTGCGTGCCGACGGTGCCGCCTCGACCTACTTCGGGATGTACCGCTCACAGCCGTGGATCTTTGCTGTTGTCAACAAAATCACTCGAGGTGTCTCACGGCTTCCGCTGCACTCGTTCCAAATGGGCGCTGACGGCACTCGTGAACGTGAACGCGTTTCCGGTCTCGCGCGCCTGCTGTCCTCCCCCGCCCCGCGCACTTCGGGGATGTGGCTGCGTCAGCAGGTCGCCTTCAGTCTTTGCCTGTATGGCAACGCTCTGGTGGTTGCCCAAAAGAGCCCTCGGTCCAACGAACCCTCAGAGCTCTCGTTGGTCCCGTGGAAATTCGTGAAAGTCCACGTCGATCACTACGGCGTCCCCATCCAATACGATGTCGTCGTTGGCGGAAAGGCGGAAACGCTGGCCTTCGACAACGTCGTTCACTATGAACTTCCCGGTGGCATCAGCCCTCTCGAACCGCTCCGGCGAACGCTGGCACTTGAAGACGCGGCGATGACGTGGCAGGCCGAATCGCTACGCAACGGGATCACACCGCGTGGCGCGTTCGTGACGAAAGAAAAGCTGGCCGAGCAAACCCTGCCCCGGCTCCGTGAAGAGCTCGCCGCGATGTATGCGGGCGCGGAGAACGCGGGCCGGTTCGGTCTGTTCGATCAGGGCCTCGACTGGAAGCAGATGGGCCAGTCCGCCGTTGATGCTGAGTTGATTAACCAGCGGAAGCTTTCTCGTGAGGAAGTGTGCGCCGCGTACGACATGCCCCCGAGCCAAGTGGGGATCCTCGACCACGCGACGTACTCGAACACCGAGCAAGGCCGCCGATCATTCATCGTGGACACCCTCGGGCCGTGGCTCAACATGATCGAGGAAACGTTGCAGGCGCAACTCGTGCGCCCACACAAGCCGTGGGACGGGTTGTTTGTGGAGCACAACACCTCAGAAATCCTGCGGCCTGATCCTGAAGCTCGCGCGCGCACTCACCTGATGAACGCACAGTCTTCGGTGAACACCGTAAATGAGCGCCGCAAGGTGGAGAACCTTCCACGCATCGATCACCCGGCAGCGGATCTTCCAGCAATGCCGGTGAACATGCTTCCCGTCACGGCCGTTCCCACGGAACCAGCGCAAGTCGAGCAGGACGGATCTGAACCTGCTGGCGTCCCGGCGCAAGGCCTATCCGACGCATTGACGGCTGCCGCATTCCGCGGCCCGGGTGACATGCCACCCACGATTAGCGGCGGAGGTACAGATGAACCCGGAACGTAAGACGCTACCGGCCGAATGGAAGATTGACCGAGACGATCAGGACCAGCCCACGGGTAAGGTTCGTGCGCTCGTTTCAGTGTTCGGCAACGTCGATCATGGCGGCGACAAGGTCATTCCCGGCGCGTTCGCTGAGTCCATCAAGGGCCTGCACGACAAGGCGTCCAACGGTGTCCTCATGCCGTTCGTTTTCTCGCACGCGTGGGATGACCTGAACGCCTTTATCGGTCTGGTCACTGATGCGAAGGAAACTAGCGAAGGCCTCGAAGTCTCTGCGCAGATCTACATGGACGATCCGTCTGGGTTGAAGGCGCACCGACTGATGGCCGACGGCGCGGTCAAGGAGTTCTCGTTTGGCTACCAGGCCCAGGAGTTCGCTTACGTCAAGACAGAGGATCACGACTACGAGATTCGTGAACTCACGAAGGTCGACATCTTCGAGTGCGGCCCATGTTTGAAGGGCATGAACCCTTCCACGCAGCTGCTTGAGGCTGCCTCCCAAACGGCCCGGATAGGGCAGCAAAAGAACGATCAAGACGTGTCGGGTGACACCGGCGCAACCATAGAAACCGAACGAGTAGTAGGTCTACTCACCAGAATCCGACACACGGAGGAACCACAATGACTGCAACGGATCTTCGCCCGGCCCTTCGTGATCTTGACCAGGCGATCGCTTCGAAGAACAACGACCTCGCCTCGGCGTGGACCAGCTTCGACGCTGCACGCAAGTCCGCCGTCGAAGAAGGCGTGAACTTCGCCACCGACAAGGACGCGTTCGACAAGCTCGACGGAATGTCGAAGGGCTACGACGCCGAACGCGACGCCCTCGCCGACCTGAAGGCCCGCCGCGAATCCCTTGCTCGCATGGTCGCCGCCGACGCTGCTGAATCTGCAGGCGCCAAGGTTGACGAACTCACCGATGAGCATCAGGAACGGATGCGCGCGCTGTCGATGGGTAAGACATTCATCGCCTCCGACGAGTACAAGGCTGTTGCAGCTCGCGCGGGAATCGCCGGCCAGCGCCTCGAAGGTAACCCTGTAAAGGTCGCCTCCCGCGGCGAAATCAAGACCCTCCTTTCGGTGACCGTCTCCGGGGCGGATGGTCTCGCTGGGATCCCCGTCGCGGATCGTCAGAACATTGTCATCCCGAAGCCGCTGGCTTCGCTTGACCTGCTTGACCTGATCCCGGTCGGTGCAACCGACAGCGACAAGGTTGAGGTCCCGTACGAGTCTCTGTACACCAACGCGGCCGCAGAAACACCTGAAGGCGATGCATCCCCGGAATCGGCGCTGAACATCGATCTGCTGTCGTTCGATGTTCGTGATCTCACGCACTCGTTCGCAGTGACCCGCCGGTCACTTGCGGATGTTGCGTTCATTTCGTCCTGGATCGACAGCCGCATGGTTGACGGTGTTCGCCGCCGCCTACTCACGCAGATCCTGTCCGGTGGCGGAACGGGTGAAGACCTGCGCGGTATTTACGAAACTGTCGGTATCGGTTCGGTTGACCGTTCGTCCACGTCAACCAGCATGGTTGAGTCGCTTCACAAGTGCTTGACCACGATCCGTCTCAACGGCTTCGTTGAACCGGACTTCGTCGGTATCCACCCAACGGACTGGGAAGGCATTCGCCTTGCCCGTGACGAGTCCGGTGGAGTCGCCGGGACCGGCGGTTACCAGTACGGTCCACCAGCTCTCGCCGGTGCTCTCACCACCTGGGGTGTCCCGGTCTTGGTGTCAGCGCACTTCGCGAGCGGCAACCCGATCATGGGCCGCTCGAACGACGCGATGCTGTGGGTTCGTGAAGGCCTCACGGTGGCAACGTCGGACAGTCACAGCGACTACTTCACGAAGAAGAAGGTCGCAGTGATGGCGTCGATGCGTGCAGCGTTCGGTGTGCTTCAGCCGAAGGCGTTCTGCGAGTCAGTCGCCTAAGCGGCGAACCCCCGTTCCGATCCGACCGTTTAGGAGAACGACATGTCAACAGCCCAGTCAGTAGTAACCGTCGCCGCCACGGCGACAGTCTTGCTCGCCGCGGACGACAATGTGCGCGAGGTGTCCATCCACGTACCAACGGGTGGTCAGGCCGTGGCACTAGGTGGTTCGGATGTGACGTTCGCGAATGGCCTGCTCGTCGCGGCCGGTGCAACGTTCCAGACGAAGCTGCCCCCGCAGCACTCGCTGTACGGGATCGTCACCTCGTCCACACAGGGGACTCGCGTCCTCGCGATCGGCGGCTAGCCGTGGGTGCCCCGGACAAGAACGGTGTTGAGCTTGTCAAGCTCAACGCAGACCTGTACGTGAACCCGAAGCGGGAACACGCACCGGCAGTGTTCGTCGCCTCCAAGGGATCGCTGGTCCCTCAGTCGGTGATTGACAACGCGGGCGATCAGGCCGTGTTCATCGCTGCCGAAGACGGCAGCGAACTATTTGAAGAGGTCGAGCCTGCTGAAGCGCCTAGCAGCGCTGACGGCGAAGGCGAAGGCGAGTCGGAGGGCGACGTGAATTCCGACCCTGAGCCAGATGGTGACAAGGCCCCTGAAGCGTCCGCGAAGGCTAAGCGACCTGGTCGTGGTGGGGTGCAGGACAAGGCGTTGAAGCCGTCCAGCGTTGAAGGCAAGACCACTAACAGCAAGTAGACCAGGAGGGCACCGTGGAACGGATCCTTACTGGTCAACCCGCGATCCTCACGCACGACATTCGTGATGCTGACGGCGTGCAGGTCACGGTCGATGATGACGCGGTCACGGTGCGGGTTATCGCAGGTATCGAACTCGGGTATTTGCATGAGGGTGTCGCAGCGGCGCGGTCAGCGGATGGGAAGTGGCGTGTAACGCTGCCTGCCCCGGACCAGCTGGGCCCGTGGATTGTTGAGTGGTCGTGCGAGATCGACGGCATTGACCGAGTCGACACGACGACGGCCGAGGTTGTCGGCGGTCACCTGTTTGATGTGAACGAGCTACGCGAATTCGATGAAGAGTTCGAGGACGCTGTAAAAGTTCCGGCCGAAAAGATTCGCGAAGCTAGAACTATTTCTGAGGACCGAATCGAGACGGTTGCCGGTGTCGCGTTCGTCCCGCGCCGCCGCGAAGACACCCTAATCTCAGACGGCCGCCCCCTACTCCTGCTCCCCAAGCTCGCTGTCCGCGAAGTCGAAGTCGTCAGCGTCAACGGTGAAGTCGTGGACGACGGGTGGGAACTCGACACGAAACGTGACGCCCTGACCCGTGCCGGTGGCTGGAACGCCGGTGATGAGGTGAACGTCTGGTATTCCCACGGGCTTGATCAGCCACCAGGTCCTGTCCGACGTGCCGCGATGATGCTCGCAACGGAGGTGCTGGTCCCGTCGTCGCTACCAGCTCGAGCAACGACGCAGTCGACTGAGGTGGGCACGTTCCGCCTGTCGATCGCGGGCCGTGACGGGAAGACGGGCATCCCTGAGGTTGACGCGGTGTGCGCCGCGTACGGCCGCCAAAGACCGGCGGTGGGCTGATCATGGCGACTGCTGTGTTCGCGACGATGCGCAAGCTGCGCGATGTTGTGGCAGCTGCCGATGGGATCGCTGACGCGGATCCGGCTGTGCCGGTTGCCCTCGGGTTCCCTGCGGGTGCGATGGCGAAGCGGGATACGTACGTGTGGATCTCCGGGCAAGTCTTGGAGTGGGAACAAAAGACCCCGATGACGTCTGGTGGCATCCCTCCGAAGGATGAACGGTTCGTGATTGCGGTGCGCCTGGTCGTGACACGCACCGGCACGGATTGGCTGACTCCAGCTGCTGTCGCGGAGAAGCTGGTGGCGGCGATTGAGGACGCGGTTCGCTCGGATTACTTCTTGGGTCAACGTCTCGAAGCGCCCCCGTACGAAGAGGGAACAATCCAGTTCGCGCAGGTCATTCGCGGGGATATGGAGGAAGGCATCCCGGATGACCGCAAGCGGCAGATCGCGGTGTCGCTCGATGTGGAGGTGAAGACGTGGCTGGCCTAATCACACGCCATCGGGGGCCGGTGAAGCTGAGTGTCGCGCAAGGTGAAACGTTGCGCCGCCGGATCGTTCTACCGCGCGCGGTCACCGCCGCTGACATGCAGGTCCGGGTGACCCGCGAAGATCCCGGGGATCCCGTGGTGGACCTAGACGAAACAGACGGGCTGGCAATCAACGAAGCCGGGGATGAGATCACCCTTGTGGTCGCGGCGTCGGTAACCGCTGCTCTCGCGGCCCGCGATTACGTGTACGACCTGTTCGTGACGTACGCCGATACCGGCGACCGCCGAAGGTTGTTTCCTGGACAGTTCATTGTGGTCCAGGCGGTGACCCGATGAGCATCGAAAACGTCACGCTCTACGAGACCGTAACGATCATTGATGAGCAGGGCAATGAAGAGGTCATCGAGCTCGGCTACACCGGCCCTCAGGGTGTCAAGGGTGACACCGGCAACCAAGGGCCAACAGGTGAAACCGGACCCCAAGGAGACCCCGGACCACAAGGGATACAAGGAATCCAAGGGGACACAGGTGTCGTGGCGGCAACTGCACCCGCGACGTACGACAGTGGAACGCAAACAGTCGGTGTAGACGTCGAAGCGATCCTGACGGAAGCGGGAGAGGAGTTCATCCCGCAAGTGCGTCAACAGCCCGGAACAGCACTAAACCCAACCGCTGAGATCGTCTGGGAGTACCAGCCTGCCGATACGAACCGTGGCCCGTTCCGGTGGATCATCGGCGGTGCAGCGTTCAACGGTGAGTTCGACCCCGTCATGTATCTGGGATACAACGTCGCTGATGGCGGAGGCCTGGCGAAGGCAGGCGAACCGTCGTTCCGGTGGAACATCGAGTCTCACTACGACGACGGCGCGAAGGACACATTCGAGACATACTGGGAGTACATGAGCGGTGATATGTCCGCTCAGAAGCGGCCGATCTTCCTGCAAATGCGCAAGAGCGACGGGAAAGTTTTTGCGTTCCTGCTGCGGACTGACACCCTGTATCTCACCGACGAAGCTGCGGATCTCCCGTATGTGATGTTCAATCCGGGCGCTATCGCTATGCCTGCGCGAGCGGGGCAAAGCAACACCATTTCCATGCAGGCCGCGTCGGGACAGCCAACGTCTTTCGCGATGTATCACTCGGCTAGCGCCAACCCCGCGCTCGCGATCAACACTCTCGCCGCGTCGCAGGCCAGCATCAGTGTCGGTGGCCACACAAACGCGTACTTCTTCCAGCAGCGCGGTATGGCGATCAACGAGCAAAACAACACTGCCGCGTTCACAGTAATGGGCAACGCGACCGCCCTAGTCGCGCGCTTCAAGCTGGGTGCGACTGCAGGGGACTTTATCCGGTTTCTAACGAACGCCGACGCCACGGTTGCGTCTATCACCTCGACGGGAAAGGGACTGTTCACCAACGTCGGGCCAACGTCGGGGAACCTAAATCTCGTTGACTCGGCCAATGACATTGGTGTGCAGATCCGCACCTCTGATGTCACGATCCCTAAGCGGATCATCTCGTCAGCCGCAGGTGCATCGGCACTCACGATGTCTGGACAAATCGTCGCCGCGGCGGCAACCGCCGCCGTGTCAGCGCTTCGCGTCCCTCACGGAACCGCCCCGTCAGCACCCGTCGACGGTGACATCTGGACGACCACTGCTGGGCTATTCGTCCGCATCAACGGGGCCACGGTCGGCCCCCTCAGTTAGGAGACCCTGTGAAGAAGATCCGCGCCATCGGCTACACGATCACCCCGCACCTTGTCGTAGACGACGGGCAACACTTAGCCCCGCTCGATGTGCAGCCGGTACAGATCCCCGCCGACCAGTGGGGAAACGTCGTGAGCATCGTCGCGTCGGCGACCGACACGCTCCAAGCACAGATCGACGTCGACCCCGCGAAACCGGGTAAGGGCTAGCCGATGATCCTGGTGTGGCTTCTCGCTGACGTCATCCCCGCGACGGACCTTGCAGGTGACGCCGCGATCTGGCTCGGACTGGTCCTCTCAGGCGTCGCCCTGCTCGCAGCCGGGAGACGGATCATTACCGGCCCGCTAGCGACGGAGCAGCAGCAGATGAAGCAACAACTCACCGAACTAACCAAAGCCGTCTCACACCTCGCAGAAGCGGTGTCGGCGCTCGTGACCAAGGTCGCTGTTATTGAGGACCGTCAGAAGCGCATCGCGCACAAAATGGAAGCAGACGACGAATGAGACTCGGCAGCACCAACACCGGCTGCGCGACACTGACCCGGCACGACGGCACCCTTGTCCTCGACCAACCGGGGAAGGTGTACTCCAAGCTCGACATCCACGGCAAGGTGGATATGCGTGCACCTGGTGTGAAGCTGGTGGACTCGATTGCGCGGGGAGGTGTCGCACCCGCGACGGGTTCCACGGGGGTCATCATGGCCACCCACGCGAACCTGTCGGACTACCTGATCGAGGGCGTGACGGTGGCCCCGAACCATCCGGCCAAGAACCTGAACGGGATCTACGCCAGTAGGCCAGGGACGATCCGCCGCGCCAACATCTCCGCTGCTGTCGACGGGATTGTCATTCACGGCGACAAGGTGTGGGTAGACGAAACCTGGGTGCACGATCTCACGACGTACCCGACCGGGCATTCCGATGGCGGGCCGACGCACAACGATTGCATCCAGATCGAAGGCGGTAAGGGAGTCCGGGTCACCAACTCCGATCTGTCCGGCGCCTCGAACGCGGCGATCATGGTGACCCAAAACGCGGGACCGGTCGGGGATCTCATCGTCATGGGCACACACCTCGCCGGTGGTAGCTACGCGATCAACTTCGGCAGCAAAGGTGACCCCAAGAAGAACCTACTCATCGCGCACAATGTTTTCGGTTTCAGCAAGGACGGCCAGCGCCGGGCGATCATCCGCAACGCCGCCGCCTCACCCATCATCGAGTACGCGAACACGTACGACGACGGGACGCCGATCACCGTCAAGAACGGGTGACCGCACCCGCTTCGCCGCACGACGGCTGCTCGGGTGACAGCGGCGCAACCATAGACGCATGAGCGAAAACGTGACCCTCGGCAGCGTTGTCAACGTGGAAACCACCGACCCCGACGGGAACGCCACCCTCACCGAATACGGACCCGGCACCATCAACCGCTCCGACGTCGACACCGTCGACCAGTGGTCCGTCCTGCAAGCAGCCGCGGGACCCGACGCCCCAATAGCGCCCGACACCGACGCCGCTATTCCCAAGCCTTCGAAACGGTCACGTGGCCGTTCCACCAACGACGCCGACACCGGCGCGGAAACCGAACAGGAGTAACCAGAAATGGCTCTACAGTCCGCGATCGCACTCCTCGGCGTCGCCAAGCAAGTCGCGAAAGGCACTGAAGCCGCCGAACCAACATTCCAGTTCGGGATCTCCGACGGCGGCGTGTTCAAGTCCGACCTGACCCAAGACCTCGCCGATGTCACCTCCGGCACTCGTGCCGCGCCAGGTGTCGACCGCACCGAGTTCGTGCCCGGCGTCGACTACACGCAACGTGTGCACGTTGGATCTGTCGGGCTGCTCCTGTACCTCGCTCTCGGCGGTAAAGCCGTGTCCGGGGCTGGCCCATACACGCACGTCTTTACTGGGGCGAACACGCTTCCGTACTGCACCTGGTTCGGCACTCAGGACGGCGCCCTGGTGTCCGTTGAAGACGCGCGTATCGATGAGCTCACGTTGTCGTGGGACGAAAACAGTCCCCTCGAACTGCAGGTGTCCGGGGTCGGTTGCGGGCTCGCGTTCCCGTCATCGATCACCCCAACCACCGACGAATCCCGAACCGGCTACCTAGCGCCAGCTGGTGGAACGTTCAAACTTGATCTCGACGGGACCAGCCCAGCGACAGCGGCGATCAAAGCCGGTGAGATCGGGATCAAGAACGGCGTCGAGACCGTACCCCTGTCGGGCGCGATCACCCCAGGTGACGTCCACCCGGGGCGCCGCGAAGTTGAAGTCAGCTTCACGATCGTGCCGACGTCGAACCTTGACGACTGGCGGACCATCGTCACCGGCACGAACAACGGGACCACAGTCAAACAGGACGCCCTGTTCGGATCGTTCGAGATCACATTCAGCGATGGCACGAACAGCCTCGAAATCGAGGCACTGCGGTGCGCGTTCATCACGGAATGGCCAGACGCTGACCCGTCAGGTGGCGCGATCGAGCTTGAGGTCACTGGCATGGCAGTTCTACCCCTGACGTCCGGTGCGGACATCACAGCGACCCTGATCAACAGCGTCGTCTCCTACTAGCAACATCCCGCCCCCGACCGGGTGCGGGCCATCACAAAACGGAGGGCTACCCGTGCAGCAAAAGATGGAAGTTTCACTCACCGCCGAAGCCGGTGGCGACACGTTCATCGTCACCACCTCACTCGGCGACATGGTCGCGCTTGAAGAGCAGTTCGACATCGCGGTCAGTGACCTGCAGACGAAGCAAAAGATGGGCTGGATGGTGTTCCTGGCGTGGCATGCCGCGTCACGGGTCAAGAAGACCAGCCTCGACCTTGATGCGTTCAAAGCGGCCGTCGACACCATTGAGGTTTCCGACCCTGCAGGTGATGACGAGGGAAAAGACGAAGAGGTTCGGCGTACCGGGTTGCCCGGCTAGCGGTCGAAACGGGGATCGGGCCCGCCGACCTGTTGGCGGCACCAGGCCCGGTTCTCGAGGAGATCGAACGGATCGTCGTTGAGCAGGCGAAGGCACGCAAGAAGAAGGAGCAGCTCGAGCGGGTTCGTAAGGGCCGCGGATAGGAGGACCTGGTGGCGACTGCCCGCGGGTACGGCATCGACGTCACCTTGTCCGGTGCGGGTGCAGCCGCACGCGCCCTGCGTTCCTACGACCGGTCCCTATCCGAACGTCTCATCCGTGACCTTCGCCGCCCCGCTCTCACGGTTGCCGCGAAGGCCCGCGCCGGATACCCCGTCGTGTCGGGCCAGTCCCGGCGTGGGGTGAAAGTGAAACTGGAACGCAAGGGCCGCCATCCGTTCCAGTTGAAGATCCAGCAAACCGCGCGTGGCGGTTCGATCATCGAGTTCGCGGCGAACGCGAAAAGCGCGCAAGGCCGCAACCTGATCAACACGCTTTCCTCGAGGTACGGCGCCCCGGGCCGGATCATGTGGGACGCCTGGGACAGCAACAAGTCCGCGTTCGAATCTGACTTGCGTGCCGCTGTGATGCGTGTCGACGCGGAGATCACTGCAGCGCTTGACGCGGCGGGCGGCTGATCATGGCTGTCACTATTCGGATTGAGGGTGACTTTGATCCAGGCGCGTTCCGGCAAGCCGAGGCGTCGCTGAAACGACTCGGGGGTGCAGCTGCCGCCGCGTCCGCAACGGGTGGTTCATCCCTGGTTGCGATGGGGACGAAAGCGAAAGCCCTCGGCGACCGAATGTCATCCACCGGTAAATCGATGACGCTTGGCATCACTGCACCGTTGGCACTGGTTGGTGCGATCGGCGTAAAGACCGCCGCCGACTTCGACTCCGCAATGAACCAGTTCGGCTACTCCGCTGGTGTAGCCGGATCCGAGCTCACCGCGTTCTCAGACCTCGCGATGCAAATGGGCGCCGACACCGTCTTCTCAGCCGGTGAAGCCGCGTCCGCGATGCTCGAGCTATCCAAGGGCGGGTTGGAGCCCGCGAAGATCGCAGGCGGGGCACTGAAGTCGACCATGTCCCTCGCGGCTGCTGGCGGGCTAGAGCTCGCCGACGCAGCGACGAGCATCACCGGGGCAATGAACACGTTCGGGATCTCCACGGAGAACTCCGCACAAATCGCCGATGCCCTCGCAGGCGCGGCGAACGCGTCCGCGGCGGACGTCTCCGACCTCACCCAGGCGCTGCAGCAAACCGGGCAGCAGGCATCTGCGTCGGGCCAGTCGCTGCAGGAAACCACCGCCGCACTCGCCGCGTTCGCCGACGCCGGGCTGAAAGGCTCCGACGCGGGCACATCACTGAAAACGTTCCTGCAGCGCATCGCGGCACCGACGGGCAAAGCCGCGAAGTCGATCAAGGATTTGGGGATGGACTTCTTCGACGCCCAAGGCAAGATGAAACCCCTCACCGCTATCGCCGGGCAGCTACAGAAGGGCATGTCCGGGCTCACCCAAGAGCAGCGCCTGCAGGCCATGCAAACCATCTTCGGATCGGATGCCACACGGGCCGCTAACGTCCTGTTCAACGAGGGCACCGCCGGACTACAGGAATACGTTGGCGCGACCAGCGAAGCCGGGAACGCGCAGGGCATGGCTGATGCGCGGATGGCCGGGTTGTCCGGGTCACTGGAATCGTTGTCGGGGTCGTTGGAAACCGCCGCGATCGCACTCGGGCAAGCGCTTGCCCCGACGATTCAGGCCGTGTCGGAGAAGATCCAGACCCTCGCGGACTGGTTCACGAACCTCGACCCGGGCATGCAATCGACCATCGTGACTGTCGGCCTGGTCGTTGCGGCCATTGGTCCTCTACTGATGGTCACGGGCAAAATGATCAGCTTGTTCGGGTCGGCTGTCGGCACGGCAACAACGTTGGCGTCGGGGGTTTCGAAGGTTGCCGGTGCCGCGAAGGTCGGTGCGACCGGCGTGAAAATGTTCTTCTCGTCCGCGTCGATCGCCGACGACGCCCTCGGTGGGGTCAAGTCGGCGCCGGGGATCTTCTCCCGGATCGGTTCGGCGGCTAAGAACGCTGGCAGCGGGATCGCGTCGGGTATTGGCTCGGGCGCGAAACTCGCCGCGTCTGGCTTGTCGTCGGCGGCCAGCGGCGCGGCGACGCTAGCAACGTCCCTCGGTCAGGCGGCGGCGGCGGCGGCACGGGCGGGTGCGGCGGCTGTAGCGGCCGCGGCTAAGACCCTGGCGATGAAGGCCGTGCAGATGGCGGTCGCGGCGGCTACCGCCTTGTGGACCGCCGCGCAGTGGCTGTTGAACATCGCGCTGAACGCGAACCCGATCGGCCTGATCGTGATCGCTATCGCCGCTCTCATCGCGGGGATCGTGCTGCTGTGGAACAACTGCGAAACGTTCCGCAACGTGGTGATGGCGGTGTGGGGTGCCATCAAGACCGCGATCGGTGCGGTGGTCGACTGGATCACGGGCACGGCGGTCCCGTTCCTGCAGCAGGCATGGGAGCTCATCAAGACCGGGCTACAGGCGGCGTGGAACGCGATCCAACCAATCTTCGAAACCATCAAGTCCGTTGTGATGGCGGTGTTTGGGTTCATCAAGGCGTACTTCACAACCATGTTCACGATCTACAAGACGATCTTCACGACGGCGTTCAACGCGATCCGCACCGTCGTTACCACGGTCACGAACGTCATTCGCACGATCATCACGACCGTATGGAATGCCATCAAGACGTACTTCACGACGATGTTCAACATCTACCGCACCGTCTTTACGACCGCATGGAACGCGATCAAAGCCGTGGTGCAACGCGTCACCTCAGTGATCCGCTCGATCATCACCACCGTGTTCAACGCTGTGCGCACCGTCATCACGAACGTCATGAACCAAGCCAAGGCAATCGTGTCCGGGGCTGTGAACGCGATCAAGTCGGCGATCAGCAAAGTGTCCGCGATCGTCGGCCTGGTCTCCGGATTCTTCTCCCGGATGGTCTCGACCATCAGCAACTGGATCGGCAAAGCAGTCGGGATCGTCGGGGCACTCCCCGGCAAGATCGTCGGGGCGCTCGGCAACCTCGGCGGGCTGCTGGTGTCCAAGGGCGTCGCGATCGTCCAAGGCCTGATCTCCGGCATCCAGTCAATGGCCGGAAGCGTCGTCAACGCGCTCCTTGACCTGATTCCCGGGCCACTGAAGAAGTTCGCCGGGGCACTGGGTATCAACTCACCGGCTAAGAAGCTCATCCCCTACGGCGCGGCGATCACCGAAGGCGTCGCCGTCGGTATCACCCGCGAGGGTGCCCTTGTCGACAAAGCTGTTGTCGGGCTCGCTTCCCGTATGACGTCAGCGGCGGGGCAGCTGGTGTCGACGTTTGCACTACCCAGGGGCGCGACGGATAAGGCTGTGAAGAACTTGGGCGGCAAGCGCGGGGCGAAGCGCTGGCAGGCGTCATGGGTGAACTCGCAGGGCAAGGCGATGAAGAAGCTGTTCACCACGCAAGAAGCCGCGAAGCAGCATCTGGACAAGCAGCAGTCGTTCGACGGCAAAATTGGTGACGGCATCTTGGATGCCGCGAACACTGTGATGGACCGTGCCCGGGACGCCGCTGGGGTCATCCTCGCCGCCCACTCGGAGATCCGTGATTCCCTCGTTGACTTCGGGTCGATCTCGACAAGCCCAACGAACCTGGGTGCTGGTGGGATCATCCGCAACCTTGGCGCGCGTCTCGCGGCGATCAAGAAGTTCGGCGCGAACATGCGCCAGCTCACCGCGCTCGGCTTGAACGCGAACAGTCTCAAGGAAATCTACGGGATGGGCCCGGTCGCCGGTTCCCAGATCGCAGAGGCACTCATCAAGCAGGGTGCCGGTGCGGTTGGTGAAGTGAACCAGCTCGAATCCCAAATCCGTGCCGAGTCGGCTTCCGTTGCCGACGTGTGGACGAACAGTCAGTACGGGCGCACCGGTGCTGAAGCACAAGCCGTCTACGACTCGTCCGTGAACCTCGCCAACGGTGCGATTCAAGTGACGATCGCGCCCGGCGCCAACGCGACGGATGCAGCGGCGATCCGCGCGGAAGTAGAAACAGCGTTCCGCGCTGCTCTCCCCCAGGTCGCGGCGAAGGTTCAAACCGTGGCTAAGGGCAAGAAGAAAAAGAAGAAGAAGTAGGGGCTACCGATGACCGTTTACACGTTGAACCCGACCGCCGCGGACTACGCAGGCGGTGGGTATGCGGAGCTCGGAACGTGGACCCCGACTGGTGGCACCATGCCCGGGGTCTTGTCCGACTCAAGTCCCGCGATCGGTGGGACCGGCGGGACCTATTTGAAGAAGACCGTCGATAACGCGTCCGCCTACTTCGCCGTCGACGTTGACACGGTCACGATCCCTGCGGACGAAGAGATCGTCCAATGCCGCGCGTGCATCCACTACCGTGGCGCCAACTACGGGCGGTCAATCGTCCTCGGCCAAGCCACCACCCCAGGGGCGTTCGCGCAACCACCGTCCTGGTCCTCGTTCGTGACCAGCGACTCGACCACCCGCAAGGCTGAGGGCGCATGGCAAGCCGCGCCACTCAACGGCGAACCGAAGTGGACCCAAGCACTCATCGACAAGCTGCTCGTCGTGTTCAGGGACATGGGCCCGGCCGCGCAAGCCGCTGAGTTCTCGAAGGCATGGGTCGAGGTCCAGACGACGAAGATCCCCACCGTTTCCGCGCTCACCGTCGACGGCGGCTCGCCCGTTACGACCACCACCCGGCCCTCATTCACGTGGGCCTACAACGACGACGACGGCTACCCGCAAACCCTCACCGAGGCGCACATCTACTCGGCCGCGCAGTACACAGCCCCGGGATTCGCGGCAGGCACAACGGCCGCCACCGCCTACGTCGGCACCACCGCGAACCCTGCAGGATCGACCGGGCAAGCCAGCATCAACCTGCAAAACGGCGGCACATACCGGATCTACCTGCGCGTAGCAAAGACCGTCAACGGTGCCTACCTGTGGTCGGACTGGGACTACGACGAGTTCACGATCACCGTTACGCAACCATCGGCGCCCTACCTGCGCGCTGAATGGGACACCGCGCTGCAGCGGGCGACCCTGGAAGCCGCCGCCGCGACAAATCTTCTCACCGCGAACCAGTCGAGCCTGGAAACCGACACCACCGGCTGGGTCACAGCGGGGGAGAACTGCACCGCGTCGCGGTCAACCACTAAAGCGTTCAGCGGCGCGGCTTCTCTGCGCCTTAGCTCGACGGCATCGGGAACCATGTGGACGAGCACTCTCACCGGTACCGACGGCGTACCCGTCGACGCAGGCGACTTCTACACGGCCGCCGCGCTCGTCGCGAACAACAGCGGTAGCACTTCCACCCCGGCGTTCATCGGGCTCCGCTTCTACGACGCGGTGGGCACCTTGATCGGTGAAACTCGGTACGGCAGGGTCATCCAATCTCTGAACACGGAGTGGCGTTTCCTGCACGTAACCGCGCAGGCCCCAACGGGTGCGGCGTTCGCCGCTGTCATTGTCGGGGAAGCAGACACGCCCGCCAGTGGGCGTGTGATCTGGTTCGACGGGATCACGATCGCCCCAACACCCGCCGCGACAATCACCCAACACAACCTGCTCGCGAACGGCGAAGCGGTCACTGATACCGATGGCTGGACCCCGACCGACACCACCCTGTCCCGCTCTACCGCATACGCCGCCACGGGCGTCTCATCGTTCTCGATGGTCGGAACCGCCGTCACCGCCGGCCGCATCGAAAAGACCACGAACCGGCCGCCGGTCATCCCCGGGCTGGCCTACACGTTCGCACTATTGATGAGACGACCTGCTGGGGCTGCGACCCACGTCGCCCGACTACGCTGGTATGACGGTTCGGGTACCCCGATCGGCACGTGGATCTCGGGCGCACAGTTCGGTGGGATGAACGGCCTCATCTGGGCTGGCTTGGCCGTCACCGCGACCGCCCCAGAGAACGCGGCGTCAGTCGCTCTCCGCATAGACCAGTGGCAAGGCATCGGAGACACCTCCTACGTCGACGCCCTCGGCGTGTTCGAGGGGGCGTTTACGCCGTCGTCCGTCGAAGATTACCTCGCGAACTACTACACCCCCGGTGCCGTGTCGCGCGCTGTACGGGTGCAGCGGGTGCCGAACCCGTCCCATGAGGTCGGCACCACCGGTTGGACGTCCACAAACCTCTCATCCTCGCGCACCACCGCGTGGGCGGCAGTTGGCGAGTACAGCCGCCTCATGACGCGCACCGGCGCCGCGAGCTCCGGTGATACTTACTGCACGGCCCGCGCCGAACCGGGCTACGCGGTCACCGCTTGCGCCGTCGTGCTCGGGGTCACCCGCTCGCGGAATCTGCGGCTGGCCCTGGCCGCCTACAACGCTGCAGGCACGCTGATCAGCACCGGCACCGGCACCACGACCGCTACGGATCCCGCTAACCCTGTCCTCCTGACGTTCGCGTGGTCGCCCCCAATCGCAACGGCGACCGTGCGGGTGCGGATCGAATCAGTGAACGCCGACCTGGAAACCGGGGACGGGTTCTACGTCGACGCGGTCGCGCTACTCGACGGGAAGCACTCGCCTGGGTCGGTCGCTGAGTATCTTGGCTGCTACTACACAGACGGCAGCCGCACGGACTCCCTGTGGGCCGGAACCGCACACGGCTCACAGTCCATAGGTTCGCTCGCAGTCCTCACTGGCGGCGCAACCACCCCCGCGATCGAGATCGAGGTTTCGTCGGACGGTGGGGGAACCTGGGAACCCGTACGCGCGGGCGCCGAAACATTCACTACCGCCGAGCAGTACCTGCTCGAGACAGACACCGAATCACCCCGCGACCGTGAACTGCTTTACCGTGCACGGACCACCGTCGAATACACCCCGGGGCTAACAACAGCGGGGGAATGGTCTCCCTCGTTCCCGATCGATGCTGTCTCCGACGATCGCTGGTGGATAGTGGACCCCCTCGACCCAGACCGGTACCTCGGTAACGTGCGGATCACGGAGAAGCCGTCAGAGGAACGCTTCGAAGCAACAGAAACCATGCGGCCCCTCGGCGCCCGCTACCCGGTCGTGCTGTCCGGGCCCCTCGGCGGGCTCGACGGTGCCTACGACTTCGAAGCAACCGACGAATGGGGCGACCTGCTCGACCTGCTCGACCATCAGGGAATCCTGCTGATCCGTTCAGCGTTCAACGACCAAAAGTATGTGCGGATCCAGAAACGCAGCTGGTCCCTGCTCGGTGCGACCGGGTATCCCCGGCGTTCGGGACAGATCCAATACGTCGAAGTTGCCCGACCGTGATTCCGTCACCGTCGACACGGTTCACTGCGGCGATCCGCACACACCACACCGTCGTCACCGAAGTGACCGTTGTCGACGCGAACGGGCTCACCGTCGCGACGCTGGAACATGACGGCGGATCAGTCACGGTCGACGGACGTCAACATATCCGCCGATCCTGTGAATTATCAATTCTCGACCCCACGGATGAACTGACACCGGTCACATATTCCGATCTACTCGCACCATATTCCGGGTACGAGCTCGTGGTGCGCCGCGGCATCGAGTTTGCACCCGGTGACCGCGAATACGTGACTCTCGGAGTGTTCACCCTCACCGGGTGTAAGGCGAAATCCGACGCTGCTGGAACATCCCTTGACGTGTCGGGTGAAGACCGGGCATCGGTGGTGTCAGAGAAATTCCGCACGGAACCGGCAGTCGTTGATGAGGGCACGAACCTTGTCGACGCCGTCCAACAGATCATCACCGCCGCCTGGCCCACGGCAACATTCATCGCGAACACATCCACCGATATCGAATCCCCGTACGTGGTTTTGGATACTGATAGTGACCCGTGGTCCGATGCGGAAGACGTCGCACTGGTGTGCGCGGCGGATGTGTACATAAACAATGTGGGCGCGGTCGTGATCGCCGATATTCCCGGGTTCGAGCAGACCCCTGTCGACACGTTCACACATGACGAAACCGATGTGGTGACTGGTTTTGAACGCGACATGTCCGGTAGCGATGTGTCGAATGGCGTCATCGTGATCGGTGAGGGTTCCGAACTGGTGGCGCCGGTGCGGGGGGAAGCGTGGGACGACGACCCTGCCAGTGCGCTGTACCGGCTGGGTCCCCTCGGTGAACGTCCGACGGAGATCACGAGCGCCTTGGTCGTGTCTGATGAGCAGGCCGCGTCCGTGGCCACGGCGCAGTTGCGCCGTTACCTGGGTCAGCCGATCACCGCGACTATGGTGCCGATCATTTTGCTGGAACCTGGTGATGTCGTGTTGATGCGTCGGCTGATCCGTGGCCAGTTACGTGAGGCCCTGGTGTTGATCGATTCGGTTCAGATCCCACTAAGCCCGGGCCCAATGTCGATCGCTGGGAGGTCAACAACATGGATCTGACAGGCCTTGGAATTGGATTCGATCCGTTCGAGATCGCCGACGCGTTCGGTGGTGAAGGCCGCTCCAGCGACACCCCCACGATCCGGATGGGTTTGTGCGTGTCGGTGGAGGCCGGTGAAACGTGCACGGTCACGCTCGCTGGGACGAGCGCGGAACTCGCGGGTATCCGGTACATGGGCGCACCGCCGATGCCAGGCAAACCTGTGCGCGTGTTGCGGCAGGGGAAGTTGTTGTTCGTTTTGGGCGGCCTGTCGGGGCTGTTCCCGGCACCAGCTGCGATTCGCGAACGCACCACGAACCAGTCATGCGCGCCGGGTGTCACGAACTTGTCGTTCCCAACGTCCATCCATGATCCGTGGGCGATGTTCACCGCGTCGGACACGATCACGTTGCCGTGCGACGGGGTGTGGCATGCCCTCGCGTCGGCGCAATGCGCGGCGAACGCATCGGGCTATCGGGAGCTCACAGTGATGGTGAACGGTGCGGGCCCCGCGGCGAACTGGTCAGTACGTCAACAGAACCTGTCAGCCACGGCGGTGTTGATGCAGGCGGCGCGCACGTTCACCGGGGTGAAAGGTGCGGCGGTGACAGTCGCGTTCGGTCAAACGGCGGGTGGCTCGTTGAACGTGAACCCGGCAACGTTCTCGCTGCACTGGGTTGGTGGTTTGGCTTGATCTCCCAGCGCCGTCGGTGTAGCCCCCGGCGGCGCTGGGCCCACCTCGGGTGACAGCGCGAGCACGCTAAATGCATGAGCGAACTGTTGAAGCGTGAACCCGTCCGTGCCGCGATCCTCCCCTTCGTTGTGTTGCTGTTCGGCTACCTCGTCGGTAAGGGCTTCGTTGATGGGGAGACCCGTGACTTTGTGATTGCCGTCGTCACCCTCGCTGTGGGTGTGTTGGCGACGGAGGCGGCACGCAGCAAGGTCAGTCCGACTGGGGATAGCTCGTGAGGCGCCTCTTGGCGCCGGTCGTCATCGCCCTGGCGATCATCGCCGCGTTGGGGATCGTGCTCGGGCTGCCCGAATCACCGGGGCCCGTACCAGCCCCAACCCCGACAGTCAGCACTCCGGCGCCGCTACCCCCAGCGACCGGGATCGACGGCGAAGGGATCGCAGAGGGCATCGACCCTGCGCAAGTGCAGCCGGACGGTCTGCCGTCGGACCCGCAGCTGCTCCCTGACAAAGTGCAGGCTGTCCCGGATCCGGGTGCAGGCGCCAATGCCCTCGAAGTCCCGACCGAGGAGTACGGCGTCGGCGGGGAAATCTACGTCTCGTCGCCCGCCTTCAAGAAGAAGCAACGACTTGCTGCCGGTTTCTACTACCCATCGGGGTCGCTCCACGGCGCCTGGGACGTTGGCATCTGGACCGGAACGAAGGTCTACGCAGCGACCGACGGCACGATCGTCGGGAAGCGTGACGGTGTCCGGAACAACCCGCCGGGCTACAACCCCGGCTCTGGCGCGGCGTCGAACTGGCTGCTGCTGTGCAAGGACTCCAAGGTCCTCTACTACCAGCACCTCAGCCCAGGGATCGACGTGAAGCGTGGCGCCAAGGTGAAGCGTGGCCAACCCCTCGGAGAGTCCGGGAATAGCGGGAACAGCACCGGCCCGCACCTGCACTTGTCCGCGTCGACGTCACCGTGGGCATGCAAGAACATCACCCAAGCCCGCGCCGAATCCATCCGATACCGATACCTGTCGAAGCCGAGCGCACGCATCTTCGCGCCGTCGAAGTTCTGGGCCAAGCCAGCGGCGAAACCGGCAGTCTCGGTCGCGGCGGCGGCGAAGGCGTGCCGTTCGAGCAAGTCGGCTGAGAACTTCCGCTACGCCCGCAAAGGCCTCGGCATGCGGCACACCGCGACGAACGGGTGCGGACCAGCTGCACGCAAGCAAATCCGCAAGGTGCAGCGCGAACTCGGATACCGGGGCAAAGCCGCCGACGGGATTCCCGGCCGCCAATCACTCACCGCGATCTGTAAGCGCGGTGGCTGCAAGGTCGTCTCGTGAAGCCCTGCATCCGATTCTTCGCACACCCGGAGCACCGACCGTTCGAAGAATCACGGCTCGTCGTCATTGACGTCGCGAAGCTCGTTGGTGGTGCCGTGTTCGACGGCGTGTGGGGAATCGCTCGGAGATTCCTGCCGTAAGTCGATCTAGGGCAGCGTGCCAACGAAGACGGCACTGTCGCCAAGAACGTTCGACTTTGCCGCCAGTACAAGCTCAGCACCCGCTGGCGCCTCACATGCCCACGCCGCCTTCCACGACACAGACCGGCCTGGCAGCACCGGCGTCGACGGTTCAATCTCAATCTTCTTCTCACTATCAAAGATGCGCCCGCACTCGACACCTCCAGCGCTCGCAGTGGTGTACACGTCGCTGGACGGCACATAGTTCTCCTGCGAATTGTTCGTCGCCGTCATCGTCGTCACGAACTGGCGACCAGGCTCAGCCGCCGCATACTTCGACGCCTTGAATGCAGCGGGTGCCGAGGTGCCAAGCACGATCCCGTCGCTAAATGTCACAGACCCACCCATCGGGGTCGTGTCGGGTGGCGACGCTTGTGCGGTTGGCTGCGCCGGTCCCCCACTTGGGTCGCTCGATACTGGTGTCGAACTGGAGCATCCGGCGAAGATTAGGGCAGCTGCAGGGACGGCGAGTAGGAAGATCGGTTTCATGTGATCAAGAATGCCTGACCATGATCACTGAACGCAATTGGTGATCACCCGAACATGCGCGATGTACCCTGAAGCCTCGGCCAACCACCAATGGGGTCAAAACCCTACGGTCGTCTTTACGACAGTGTAGTTTTGACCCCATGCCGCAGACTCCACGCAAAGCCGTTGTCTACGCGAGAATCAGCGACGCTCGTGGCGAGGACACTACGGGCGTCGACCGACAAATCGAGG
>JBAYVO010000008.1:0-31217 GCA_041674545.1 Candidatus Nanopelagicales bacterium
ACCCGAAGATCCCCGCGGAGTCAGTTCTGCTAACCAGCCTTACGCACGAGGTCACTCGCGTGTAAGAAGTACCGTGCGTGGGTTCGTTGAACCTGGTCAAGGGTGCCCGAGAGCAGCACCACTTCGACATCTGGATTGCCTTGATAATCCAATTCGAGTGCGAAGCGAAGCGTGAGTGCATCTCTATCTGCCGTAGGACCGTCAAATACGGTCGTGTTAACGCTGCCGGTCGCCCGGTTGTACTCGATTACGACTCTAGTCATGTCCTACACCTCTACTTCCGTCGCTCACGGTACATCGTCAGTAGCCCAGACTGTCGAGTAGTTGGACTAGTTCAGCGACCTGACTCTCCAGTCTCCGGTGTGCGCGTTGGTAGCGCAATCGACTGATCGGATTAGCCGCACTTCGTTCCTCGCGATTCTCGATAGTCGCTATCTCGTTGAGTGAGAGAGCTTGCAACAAGTCGACGACACGTTGTGCGTGAACGTTGCCGTCAGGAACCGGCTTGCCGTAGCGAATATCGCGGCCGACGCGGTCTGCCACACGCTCGTAAGTTTCTGCCCAAACGTGCTGAAGTGCTGTACGGACCTGGATCTCGACCGGGATTCCCTCGTATCTGATCGCCAGATGCAGCGCTCGGTAGCCGGATCTCGGATCGCGGCGCCGGTCGATCACCCGACCTTCGGAGAGTCGCTGCTGCAGCACGGCAACGATCCGGTCCTGCTGCCCAAGACTGACGTCTGCCTTGATTCGTACGCCTGCGATGTCGCGCATCGTCTGCAGGCTGGCATCCCCTCGGACGAGCTTCTGGGCGATTGTCGAGAACGTTTTGGTGCGGCCGACTACATCCCAATCGAATTCAGTTTCGAGTTCCGCACACAGATCGATGCTCGCGATCTCCGCGCTCACATCGTTCTGAATCTGAGCGCAGTAGGAAATGTAGGTTTGATATTCCTGCCGATCGCGTTCGGAAAGGCTTCCGGCCGTGGCCTTGATCCTCTTGTCGAGCTCGCCAATCTGCTTCTTGCTTAGCGGCCTACTCATCGCGCAATCGTAGTTGTCGATCCCCTAGTAGCCCGGAGTTTTCCACAGCCGTACTCGGTGCCGGTGCCTTCGCGCTAAACGAAATGGCCCGCCCAAATTGGGCGGGCCATTCCTGTGCAGTCTGGTTTAGATGTCGTAGTACATCTCAAATTCGTGCGGGTGCGGGCGCAGACGGATCGGATCGATCTCGTTCGTCCGCTTGTATTCAATCCAGGTCTCGATGAGATCTGGGGTGAACACGTTGCCCTCGGTGAGGTAGTCGTGATCGGCCTCAAGTGCATCAAGCACACCTGACAGTGAATCCGGAACCGTTGGGATTGCCGCGGCTTCGTCCGGTGGCAATTCGTAGAGGTCCTTATCAACCGGCGCCGGTGGCTCGATCTTGTTCTTGATTCCGTCAAGGCCAGCCATGAGCATCGCCGAGAACGCCAGGTACGGGTTACACGACGGATCCGGTACGCGGAACTCGAGGCGCTTGGCCTTCGGGTTCGATCCGGTGATCGGGATCCGGATACATGCCGAGCGGTTGCGCTGCGAGTACACCAGGTTGACCGGTGCTTCGTAGCCGGGAACCAAGCGGTGGAACGAGTTCACCGTCGGGTTGGTGAACGCAAGCAGCGACGGTGCGTGCTTGAGCAACCCACCGATGTACCAACGTGCCATGTCCGACAGGCCTGCGTAGCCGAGTTCGTCGTAGAACAGCGGCTTGCCGTCCTTCCACAGCGACTGGTGGCTGTGCATACCCGAACCGTTGTCTCCGAAGAGCGGCTTGGGCATGAACGTGGCCGACTTGCCGTTGCGCCAGGCGACATTCTTGATGATGTACTTGAACTTCATGACGTCATCAGCTGACTGCTGCAAGGTGTCGAACTTGTAGTTGATCTCAGCCTGGCCGCCGGTGCCCACCTCGTGGTGTGCGCGCTCGATCTCGAGCCCGGACTTGATCAGTTCCAGTGACATTTCGTCGCGCAGGTCGGCGTAGTGATCGACTGGGGGAACGGGGAAGTACCCGCCCTTGTAGCCGGTCTTGTAGCCGAGGTTTCCGCCCTCTTCTTCGCGACCGGTGTTCCAGGCGCCTTCGATGGAGTCGATGTAGTAGTAGCCAGCGTTCTGCTTGGTCTCGAATCGCACATCGTCGAAGACGTAGAACTCTGCCTCTGCACCGAAGTAGCAGGTGTCAGCAATGCCGGTCGACTTCAGGTACGCCTCGGCCTTGGCTGCAACCTGACGTGGGTCGCGGCTGTACGGCTCGTCGGTGAACGGGTCGCGGATCGAGAAGTTGATGATGAGCGTCTTCTCTTTGCGGAACGGATCGAGGTACGCGCTCGTCACGTCCGGAATCAGCTTCATGTCGGATTCGTGGATCGCCTGGAAGCCGCGGATCGATGATCCGTCGAACATTTGGCCATCTTCGAAGAGCGACTTATCCACTGAGGCTGCCGGAACGTTGAAGTGCTGCATGACGCCAGGTAGGTCGCAGAACCGCACATCGACGAAGACAACGTCCTCATCCTTGATGTACTTCATGACGTCATCTGCATTCTTGAAATTCGGGTGCTTAGACATTCACCCCTCCCTTTCTGACCGACAGGTGAACTGTCGGCGTTCGTTGGCTATCTGCGCTGTGCCGGGTGTGGCGCGACGCCTGGTGAGCGGCAAGTGCCGCCTTCGGTGCGAGTAGAACGTAAGTCGGGGCTGTGTCGCCACGGTGTCCCGATTGTTGCGCGTGTGTTACGCCCCGACTGATTTAGGGTCGGAGCCTAGTCAAAGCCTACGTAGCAGTTAGCCTTGTCACATGGATCGCCGCGATGTTGCTACTTGGGTTTCTGGGCCGCGGGCTGCGCTCGACGCGGCTGGCATTGATTTGGGTTACCGCGGCGAGCGGCTAGGCCTGCCAGAAGATGGCGTCGGCTCCATTACTGGATTTGGTCGCAGACTTGGTGCCCTGATGATCGATTGGCTCGCATCTGCTCTGGTTGCGCTCCTGTTGTTCCCGCAGTTTGTCTACGGCAGTGAACAATCTGGATTCGCGACACTGGGCGTGTTCTTCGTCATGAAGTCGATCTTCACCCTGCTCGGCGGGGCGTCCTTTGGGCAGCGACTCCTGGGAATCCGAGTGATCTCGCTCGACAAGGGATACGTGAATCTTTGGCGAGCACCCGTACGCACAGCGCTTATTTGTCTCCTGGTTCCGGCCGTCATTTGGGATCGGGACGGTCGCGGCCTACAGGATCGCCTAACGAACACCGTCGTGGTGAGGTCGCGCTAACGCCGACTCAGCGGCTCCGGCGTCAGGGTTGGCTCCGGTTCAGGGTCCGGTTCGACGTCGGGCACGACCGGGGTGGGCTCTGATTCTGTCAACTCCCGCGACGTCGTGAGAACGGAGTTTCGCCACCGCGTCACCTTTTTCGCCGTGACCTTCCGGGTTCCAGGCAGTTCAACGGTCAACAGGTACCCGGGGAAGTTCGAGTTGAACCACGAACCCATCGTGCCTGTGTACGACGCGCGTCGGCACGATTCCTTTTTTAGCCCAGTGAGCGCGGCGTAGCGCAGTGCGTATGGCCGAGTCTTGGTGTTGCACGCTCCCAAGACCACATTCCAATCTTGGTGGTAGATCAGGGTGGCATCGGGGCGTAACTTGCTCATGAAGGAGACCAGCGCCTTTGTTTCAGGCTCGCTGGCGGGGCCCTTTCCCGCGCCGACTGTCTTTCGCGACCAGTCCGTTGGGAAGTTGCGGTTCAAGTCGACCTTGCGCGCGTTGTACCGATTTGTCTTAGCGGCGCCGTCAGGATTCATCGATCGGATGGTCCAGATCTGCACGTCTCCGGTCTCGGGCACCGGGGTCTTTCGAACCTCGTCAACGATTCGGCGCCCGGCCTTCTCGTTGCCGTGGATGATGCCTACCGCCAACAAGATCTTGGACGCGGATGGATTACCTTGACGCACAGCCGTGATCGTTCGACCCTTCACGGACTTGCCGACGGTGACGGAGCTGGGCCACGTCGAAACCGGTGCATCTGTCGACGGCGGGACTGGTTCAACGATCGGTGGAGGAGTTACATCACTCGCCTGTGCGGAGGCCAACTGCTGGGTGAGGGCTCCGACGCTGACCGCTGTGATGGTGCCGACAATTAGTGCGATCGACGACGCGCGTTTAGCTGACTGCATGGGGAAGTGCTCCTTGGCATACAACTGGGGGATACGCACTGCCACCGGACACTACAAAGAGTGACTGCGCGAGTTGTGTCTGTGACCATACGAAAGATCACGCCAAAATCAGCGATCTGAACCCAAGTGAGCGATCTTGTGACTGAGTTCACATGGTGGGAGCGTCGGGCGAACTATCCCCGCTGAATGCGGGCAGCGCGGGCACTCTTGGGAATGGGACCCTTGGGTGCCGACATCGGCTGCGCAGTGAGAGCTTCGAGTCGCTTGCGAACCTCGGTGACCTGCGCAGGCTTGTAGGTGCGCTTGGTTTTGGTGAGTTTGCGATTCAACTTTTGAAGTGGAATCTGTCCTTCGTCGTTGCCGGACTGGATCTCGATGATCTCGATCTCGGGAACATATCGCGCCGTCCGCTTGCGCTCGGTTGCGAGCATTTGGGTTACTCGGGAACTCGGTCCTTCGGATACGAGGATGACACCGGGGCGGCCAATGACTCGGTGAACACAGTCCTGGTTCTTGTTGATGGCCACGGCCGGAGTGACAAACCAACCAGAACGAAGCGACTTCAAGACCGCCGCGGCAGCCCCTGGCTGACCCTCGATTTGCGAGTACGCGGAGCGTTCCGCGCGGCGACCAAAGATGATTGTCGTCGTGAGGAGCGCGGCAGCGATACCGAGCGGGACGGCGAAGGCAAGCAGGCCCAGGAAGTAGCCCACGAGCAGGAACACTGCGAGGACCCCAAAGAAGATCCCGAGCAGGATCAACCCAATGCGGGGATCGCTGCGTTTCGTGAGTTGGTAGGTCTCGCGGATCTGCTTGAGGCGGCCTGGTTTGCCATCTTTACGTGCCATTGTTCAAGAGTAGGTCATGCTCGCTCGGCGGCCCAAGCGCCTCGCCCGCTTGCCTCGGCGTACAGGCGCCCAGCGCGGTACGACGACCTCACCAACGGTCCGCTCATGACCCCGACAAAGCCCAGCTCGCGGGCGACCACGGCGAGTTCGTCAAATTCCTCGGGCGTCACCCAGCGTTCGACGGGATGGTGTCGCACTGACGGCCGCAGGTATTGAGTGATGGTGACGAGGTCTGTCCCCGCGGCTACGAGGTCAGCCAACGTCGCCTCGACCTCGTCACGTTCCTCACCCATACCGAGGATCAGGTTCGATTTGGTGATCAGCCCGGCGTCGCGAGCCTGTGTGATGACATTGAGCGAACGCTCGTAGGTGAAGGCCGGGCGAATGCGCTTCATCAGTCGGGGAACGGTTTCGAGGTTGTGGGCCAATACCTCCGGCTTTGCCGAGAAGACTTCGGCAAGGAGGGCTGGATCGGCGGAGAAGTCGGGAATCAGTACCTCGACCCCGCACCCCGGCACGAGTTTGTGGATCTGGCGGACAGTCTCGGCGTAAAGCCATACCCCCTGGTCTGGCAGGTCGTCACGAGCGACACCGGTGACGGTGGCGTAGCGCAGGTCCATCGCTGCGACGGATTCTGCGACCCGGCGGGGTTCGTCGCGATCCTCCGGCGTCGGGCGACCGGTATCGATCTGGCAGAAGTCGCAGCGCCGTGAACACACATCGCCACCGATGAGGAACGTTGCCTCACGGTCCTCCCAACATTCGCTGATGTTGGGACACCCAGCCTCTTGGCAAACCGTGTGGAGGCCAGCCTCGGCGACGCGGTTCCGAATGTCAGCGTGGTTTGGGCCATTGCGGAACTTGGCCTTGATCCATGGCGGCTTTCGTTCGATGTCTGTTTGGGCGTTACGCACCTCGAGTCGCAACAGTTTGCGGCCATCAGGTGCGACTGCGGGATTACTCACGGGACCTAGCCTATGCCGGGTGCTTCATTAGTGTTGGTTCGAATACCTCGCGCAGGTGCTGTTCGAGTCGGTCCGCGACGGCGAGCATGCCCGGCGCATCCGGGGGCGCCAGCTCCTTCGCCATCGTGGTGACCCCGGCGTCAGTAATTCCGCACGGCACGATTTGGTGCGCCCATTCCACGTCGCAGTCCACGTTGAGCGATAGTCCGTGCATCGTGACGCCGCGTGCGACGCGAACCCCAATCGCAGCAATTTTGCGGGCGGGAGCAACGTCATTGGCCGCGCACCATACCCCGCTGCGGCCTTCGACAGTTTCGGTTTCGATCCCGAAGTCGTCGCAGGTGGCGATGATGGCGGACTCCATTCGCCGCACGTGCGCGACGACGTCGAGAGGATGGGGGAGCGGAACAATCGGATAGCAAACCAATTGACCGGGCCCGTGCCAGGTAATCCTGCCTCCTCGATCCACATCGATCACGCGAGAACCATCGGTGGGGCGATCGGTGGCTTCGGTGCGACGACCAGCAGTGAAGACCTCGCTGTGCTCAAGCATCAACACGGTCGGTACACCTGAGCCGCTCGCCACGGCTTCGTGGGTTTCGCGTTGGAGGTCCCATGCGCGGTCGTACTCAACTGAACGTGCACCAAGGTCAACTCGGACAAACTGCAGCGTCGGCGTCGCCAACTGCTGCCGCTGTGCCAGGTTTGCCATGGCTCAACGCTACTCCGTGAACATTCCACGCCCGGCCCGCACGGTGTGCGGATTGTGTCGTTGGTGAGGATAGGCACATGGCGACGGTGGTGTTTCTGCATGGCGTTGGGGGCTCAACTCCTGGTTGGGACGTAGCCCTTACCCGTAACCTCGCTGACACCGCCGGCATCGCGGAGATCGAGTGTGTCGAGATTGGGTTCGATGACCTGATTGGGCGAAGCGGCGCCATCCGCAGGCACTCAGTGGCTGAACAGCCCGTGTCCTACCCGGATCGGCTCGACCTTCAGACACAGCGCCAGCTCTACTATCAGCGCCAGATCGAATTGCGAACGGTGATCGCGCAAAGCCCCGACCGGGTCGGCGCCCCAGGGCGCAAACCGCACCCTCTGATTCCGGGCGAGTTGATGGTCCGCTTTCCATTCCTGAGTATGCGTCAGGCGGGGCACTATCGCCATGACGGAGACGTTCGCACCCAGGTGCTTGACCGCGTCGAGCAGCGGCTCGCCGCAATTGACGGCCCCGTGACGTTGCTGGCGCACAGCCTTGGTTCAGTCGTCGCACTCGACGCGCTGCATCTGCGCAACATCACAGTGGATTTGTTGGTGAGTTTTGGTTCGCCGCTAGGAGTCCGCGACTTTTGGGGCAAGCAGTGGCAGCAATCCCCGACGTTTCCGTATGGGCGCGTTGGTGGCTGGCTCAACATTGTGAACGTCAATGATCCTGTCACGTGGAAACGTGGCGCGAATGATCGCTTCCCGCAGGCACTTGATGCCTTTGTACGTGTTGGCGACGGGCTCATGGGGCCTATGAACTTCCACGATGCCTCTACATATACCTCGACCCAGACCCTCGCCAGAGCCGTTGCCACAGCCTGTGGATGACGGCAGCGGGGATCTGCGCACATAGCGCACAGTGGAGTCATGGCTACTCCACTTGATCCCGGTCGTTGGGATGAATTCTCGAAGCCCATTCCGCCGTCACCGACTGCGCGCCGGACGGGGATCGTCGATCGCGAAGCCCGCGTGGAACAAACGACGCCACGTTCACGCCCAACCAAAGTGGGCTCAACAAGTGCGACTGTGCCCCCGCGATACGCGTTGGGCGGCGCCGCGATCGCCCTGGGCGTGATTGTTGTGCTCGCGCTATTTGCCGGGGGCAGCGACCAGGTCGCGGCAACGTCGGTTGATGTGGCTGAACCCTCGGTCGCCGCGTCTGCAGAACCTCCCGCGGACCAGCAAGACGCGGCGCTACCGGAGTCCGCCGTCCCGGCACGAGAGGTGCCTACTGAGGCTCCGTCTGCGGATGCCCCGGTCTCGTGGGCCGCAGTGCTGGCGAGTCTGGATGCGGCGCGCCAAAGGTACTTCGCGACTGGCGCCCCGGAAGAGTTGGCGAGCTACACCAAAGCAGGATCTTCAGTCGCGATTCGAGATACGGCAACGCAGCAAGAGTTGCGTGCTCTTGGGGCGAACCCCACCGGCATGTCAGTGAAGATCTTGGCGGTTAGTGCGTCATCGACGAGCGAGTCCAGCGCCGAACTGGACGTAGCCGACGAAGTTAGCGCCTACCAAATTGTTCACACTGACTCTGGCAAGGTTATTGAGACTCGCAGTCCACGTCCGGTGTCTCGGTGGCGCGTGAGTTTGGAGCGCGTCGAAGACCGTTGGGTTCTTTCCGACGTGCGCAGGGCGTAGGTCCTAGAGGATTTGCTCGAGTGCCTCGGGCATCGTGGGCGCAGTCCACGTGAACCCCGCTTCGGTCAGGCGCGTGGGGATGACTCGTGAACTGCCGAGCACCTCGATCGAGAACTCGCCGAGCGCAACGCGTAACGCGAAGGAAGGGACCGGCAGCTTTGCTGGGCGCCTGAGTGCGGCCGCAAGGTCGGCTGTCGCTTCACGGTTCGTGACGGGGTGTGGCGCGGTCAGATTGAAGGCACCGTCGAGGTTCTCGTTGTCGATGAGGAACCGAAGTGCAGCGATCTCGTCGGCGATTGAAATGAACGACCAATACTGTTCACCGGGTCCGAGGCGACCGCCAATGCCGAACCTAAACAGCTTGATCATTCGTTCCCATGCACCACCCGCGCTGCTAACGACCAGGCCGGTGCGGGGATGGGCAACACGGATTCCAGCGTGCCGCGCGGGATCGGCCGCTGCTTCCCAATCTGCGACGACATCGGACAGGAAACCCGTTCCCTTGTCTGAAGCCTCAGTGAGTCGTTCGTCGCCACGGTCGCCGTAATAGCCGATCGCCGATGCGCTGATCAGCGCGCGCGGTTTGCGCACGAGAGCGGCGGCAGCACTTGCGATGGTGGTCGTTCCCAGCACACGCGAGTCGCGGATCTCCGCCTTGTACTGGTCGGTCCAGCGATGGTCGCCCACCCCGGCACCAGCAAGGTGCACGATGACATCGACACCCTCGAGCCTCGCGAGGTCGACTTCACCGCTGATCGGGTCCCAGCCGATCTCGTCAGGCGCTGTTGGTGTTCGCCGGACTAGGCGCATCACGTCATGACCGTCCGCCATGAGGTCGGCGCAAAGCGCCTGGCCAATGAGTCCGGACGCGCCCGTGACGGCTACTCGCATGCGACTAGAGCCCGAGTTCAGCTTCGAAGTCGGCTGATTCCAGGCGAGCCTTGATCGCTCCCAAGAACCGTGCAGCATCCGCGCCATCGACGATTCGGTGATCGTAGGTCAGCGCGAAGTAGACCATCGACCGAATTGCGATGGCGTCTTCGCCATGAGGTTCGGCGATGACGACGGGTCGCTTGACGACTGCGCCGGTGCCGAGGATTCCAACCTGTGGCTGGTTGATGATCGGCGTATCAAAGAGTGCACCGCGACTGCCGGTGTTCGTCAGGGTGAATGTTCCGCCGGACAGTTCGTCGGGCCCGACCTTGCTCGTACGAGTGCGTTCAGCAAGGTCCGTGATCCGGCGTGCAAGGCCCGACAACGTCAGATCGCCGGCATCGCGAACGACTGGCACGAGGAGTCCGCGCTCTGTGTCAACGGCAATGCCTAGGTGGGCGCTGTCGTGGTACGTGACCGTGTGCAATTCGCTATCGACAGAGGTATTCAGGTTCGGGTATTGCTTGAGGGCTTCGAGGGTCGCCCGAGCAAAGAAGGGGAGGAAACTCAGCGAGATTCCCTCGCGCGCAAGGAAGGCTGCCTTGGCCCTGGTCCGCAACGAGGCGATTCGGGTCACGTCAACCTCGACGACCGTGGTCAGTTGCGCAGAGACCTGCAGCGAATCGACCATGCGTTCGGCGATGACCCGGCGTAGGCGTGTCATTTGTTCGGTGTGTCCGCGGTCATCTGTAGAAGCTGCGGCGGAGGGTGCTCGGACTGCTGCGGTCGCCGCTAGTGGCGGGCTCGCCGGGGCGGCAGGTGGCGTTTTGACGTTTGACGCGGCGTTACGGACGTCCTGTTTGGTGATGCGACCGTCAGGTGCCGTGGGGGCCACCGTGGCGAGGTCGACGCCTGTTTCGCGTGCGAGCTTGCGGGTAATCGGGCTCGCGTAGGCCGTTGCGTCCGAAGGCTGCGCCGCCTGCGGCCGTGTGGCTCGTTGCGGTGCTTCCTGTGGGGCCGCGGCTGGGGCTGCAGGTTGGGGAGACGTGGGGGCGACGGCGGCCGCGCCTGCTGAGCCGATCATGCCGAGAGTCGCGCCAACCTCGACGGTTTCGTCCTCAGCGACGGTGATCTCAGTGAGGGTCCCGGCGACGGGCGACGGGATCTCCGTGTCGACCTTGTCTGTGCTCACCTCAAGCAATGGTTCGTCAACGGCAACGTCGTCGCCGACCGCCTTGAGCCACCTGGTGACGGTGCCTTCGGTCACGCTCTCGCCGAGCGCGGGCAACGTGACAGCGGTGGCTTCGTTCGCTGCCGCGGCGACCGCGGATGAAGCGGGCGTTGGTGTTGCGACATCTGCAGCGGGGGCGGCTTCGGTGACGGGTTCGACAGCTGGTGTCGGTGCAGTGACTGCAGGTTCAACCGGTGGCTGTGACGCAGCAGAAACGCTCGCCTCGGCAGGTTCGCCAACGATCGCCAACTCTCCACCGACCTCGACCACGTCGTCCTCGACAGCCTTGATCTCCAGCAGGATCCCTGCCGCTGGCGACGGGATCTCGGTATCGACCTTGTCAGTGCTGACCTCAAGGAGTGGCTCGTCCATGGCGACCTCATCGCCGACGTTCTTAAGCCAGCGCGTCACAGTGCCCTCGGTCACGCTCTCGCCTAGCTGCGGCATCGTGATGGAAACCGGCATCTGGACTGCTCCTGTCATGTGTTCGGTAGTCGAGCCTAGGTCGTGCAAGTTCAGTTCTGGAAGTTCAGTGAAAGCACGCTATGCGTGAGCATGCAACGGTTTTCCCGCCAACGCGAGGTGGGCCTCGCCGAGAGCTTCGTTCTGCGTTGGGTGTGCGTGAATTAGCGAGGCGACGTCATCGGCGTCCGCCTGCCAATTTACGATCAACTGTGCCTCGCCGATCAACTCGCCTACCCGCTGGCCGACCATGTGCACACCCACCACGGGCCCGTCCTTGAGTGCAACGAGTTTGACGAAACCGGTCGTCATAAGGATCTGGCTCTTGCCGTTGCCGCCCAAATTGTATTCGTAGCTGACAACCTCGTCCCCGTACTGAGCTTTGGCGACATCTTCGTTGAGCCCGACGCTGGCGATCTCGGGATCGCTGTAGGTCACCCGGGGGATCCCGGTTTCTTCGATCGGACGAGGGTTGAGTCCGGCGATGTCTTCGGCCACAAAAATGCCCTGGGCAAAGCCACGGTGGGCTAATTGCAGGCCGGGAACGATGTCGCCGACTGCTCGAATTCCAGCGACGTTGGTGTTGAGACGTTCGTCAGTCAGGACGAAGCCTCGATCCATCGAGACGCCAGCCTCCGCGAACCCAAGGCCCTGCGTGCGTGGCCCGCGACCGACAGCGACGAGCAGGACATCGGCAGTCAACGTCTTGCCGTCCTCTAGGGTCACAGTTACTGCACTGTCGTCCTGCGCGGCGCTCGCGAACTTGGTGCCAGTGTGGAACGCGATGCCGCGCTTGCGGAACGTGCGCTCCAACACCTTCGACGACGCTGCGTCCTCGGCGGCCAACAGGCGAGGAAGCGCTTCGACAACCGTCACGTCAACGCCAAATGAGCGCCAAATGCTGGCGAATTCGACGCCGATCACACCGCCGCCCAAGACGATTGCTGACGTCGGAACCTCGTCGTACCGCAATGCCTGATCGCTGGTCATGATTCGCCCGCCAATTTCAAGGCCGGGAATGGTCTTAGCGTAGGAACCTGTGGCGAGTACGACGTTGGTGCCGCGGTAGGTGGTGTCGCCCACCTTGACGGTGTTTGGTGAGACCAGCGTCCCGGTGCCAGTGACGAGGTTGACCTTGCGTGACTTCACGAGTCCCTGCAGGCCTTTGTAGAGGCGGGCGACGACGCCATCCTTGTATGCGAGCACTGCTGGCATGTCGATGCCGTCAAGCGTCGCTTTCACTCCGAAGGTCTCGCTCTCGCGGGCAGTATCAGCGACTTCAGCGGAGTGCAAAAGCGCCTTCGTCGGGATACACCCGCGGTGCAGGCACGTGCCGCCGAGCTCTGCCTCTTCGATAAGGGTGACGGACAGCCCAAGTTCGGCCGCACGCAGCGCGCAGGCGTAACCGCCGCTGCCGCCACCGAGGATCACGAGGTCAGATTGCTGGTCGCTCATCGCGAAACTCCCAAGGCCGTGGCATCACTGAATTAGGTCGGCACTCATCCTACGCAGTGTGTGAGTCAGCGAGGTCCCGCACGACCTGCACAAGGGTGCGAACTGCTACGCCGGTTCCACCCTTGGGCGTGTAGTCGTGGGGATCGGACTCGTTGTACGCAGGCCCGGCGATGTCGAGGTGCGCCCATGGCGTGCCCTCGGTGATGAAGTCTTGGAGGAACAATCCAGCGGTCAACATCCCGCCCATCCGATCACCGATGTTGGCAATGTCAGCGATCGAGGAGTCCAACGAGCTTCGCAGTTCAACCGGCAGTGGCATTGGCCAGAACTGCTCCCCGACCATGGTTGCTGATCGAACGATGTCATCGCGCAGTTCGTCATCATTCGACATCACCGCGGAGATTCGGGTTCCGAGCGCCACGATTTGCGCGCCGGTCAGGGTGGCGACATCGATGATCACATCGGGTGCGTCTTCACCGGCTCGCACCAGTGCATCAGCGAGGACGAGTCTGCCTTCGGCGTCGGTGTTGAGAACCTCGACGGTGCGCCCGCCATAGGTAGTCAAGACGTCACCCGGTCGTTGAGCGGTACCGCTGGGCATGTTCTCGGCGCAGGCGGCATAGGTGGTCACCGAAGCCGGCAGCCCAAGTTTGGCGATTGCCGCGGTTGCGGCGATGACCGCGGCGGCACCGCCCATATCCATCTTCATCGTTTCCATCGCGCCTGGTGGCTTGAGTGACAAGCCGCCGGAATCGAAGGTGATGCCTTTGCCCACAAGCGCAACGTGGACCTTGCTTCGGGCGGGGCGGTATGCCAGCCGAATGAGGCGAGGTGTGTTCACTGAGCCTTGCCCGACGGCCAGGATGCCACCGAACTTCCCACGTTTGAGAGCGCGCTCGTCAAGCACCTGGGTCGTGACGTCTAGGTCCGCAACAGCTTCGATAGCCGCGGAAGCCAACTCCTTTGGATGAAGCGCAGACGGTGGCGTGTTCACGAGGTCTCGAGCGCGGCAAACCTCGTCGGAGACAATCTCAGACTGACGGACTGCCTCGCGCACGTGGCGGTCACGGTGCGATCCGGTGAGCACGGTGATGGTCTTAGGGCCGCGGGTTGGGCGAGGAGTTCCCGTTCCACGGAACGATTCAAATCGGTATGCGCCCAGTACGGCTCCTTGTGCCGAAGCTGCCACGTCGGCTGGTGTCGATCCGGGCATAATGACGCCGACGCGATCGAGGTCGCTAATGCTCATGGTCCCGGCACCCGCGGCCTGGCGGAGGTGCTCGGGCGTTAGATCTTCGACATCGGCGCCGATGACCACGGCAACAATCAGCGACGCATCGATGCCGGAGACCCCTGGAATCTTGATGACATCGCCTGCACGTGCCTTCGCGGCGACCTTGCCCACGGCGTCAAGAACCCGCTTTCTCTCGCCGACCCCAAGGCCGGAAGTCGCAGGCAGGTCGGGCTTTCCGTCACGCTTGCCCGCTGTCAGCCCAATAACGACCGCATCTAGGGCGAGGCCGGGAGCGTCTAGGGCCGCGAGTCGAACTGAAGTCACAGATGCCTCCAAGGCACGCCGGGCGAGGTGCAATTCGTCGAAAGATGAACGTCGATGCAGACTCTAGCCCCCAGCGGTGATCGTTTGATCACAGCTTCACCCGTCGTGGCGCTATTGGCGGGCAACCCCCACCTCAGGTAGCGTCGCCGTGTGCCGCAATCATCGCCTCGAAATGGACCGCTACACGATCAACATCAGGAGGCGGGTGCGAAGTTTGGCGACTTCGCTGGTTGGTCGATGCCGTTGGAGTTCGCTGGCGGCGGTGTCCTCGCTGAGCATGATGCGGTGCGTTCCGCCGTTGGGCTGTTCGACGTCTCACATATGGGGACTTTCGTCGTCACGGGCAATGGCGCCAAGGACGGTCTCAACGAAATCTTCACCAACGATCTGGATCGAATCGCACCCGGTCAGGCGCAGTACAGCATGTTGTGCAACGACTCAGGTGGCGTGATCGACGACCTCTTCGTCTACCTGGTTTCTGACGATCGCGTTGTTGTTGTGCCGAACGCAGCGAACGCCTCGGTCGTCATCGGCACGGTCGAGCGCATCTTGGAATCGCGTGATGTGCGACTGATTGACCAGTCGCCGAGCACTGCGATTATTGCGGTTCAAGGACCGAAGTCTCCGGAGGTCGTCAAATCGGTTGGGCTCACATCCGACCTCCCGTACCTAGGGTTCATTGAGCGTGACACCGATCATGGACACGTGTTGCTGGCCCGAACGGGCTACACCGGGGAACACGGCTACGAACTACTCGTCGACGCGTCCGAGGCCGTCTTTTGGTGGACGGCACTGACGGCAGCGGCAGTCGCGGCTGGTGGGCGTGTGTGCGGGCTCGGAGCCCGCGACACTTTGCGAACCGAGATGGGTTACGCCCTGCACGGTCACGAGTTGAGCCTGGATATCAACCCCGTCGAAGCGGGCGTCGGTTGGGCCATCGGTTGGGAGAAGCTGGCGTTTCCCGGTTCAAGCGCACTCAAGTCGATTCGCGAATCAGGCCCGGAACGTAAACTGGTCGGCCTGCGATTCCTCGATCGAGGAGTGCCGCGGGCGGGAATGGTCGTCGCCGCCCACGCAGAGTCTTCCGCAGTCCTGGGCAAGACGACGAGCGGGACGTTCTCTCCCACGAGTAAGCAGGGCATCGCCCTTGCGTTGCTCGATAGTGAGGTGGCGCTTGGCCAGGTCGTCTCGGTTGACGTCCGCGGACGAAGTTGCCGCGCTGAGGTTGTTCGCCCGCCGTTCGTTGATTCGAGTCCGCGCGGCTGAGAACACGTCAGAAGGTGAATCCACGGTTCATGCGCCCAGTTGTGAAGCAAACCTTGGCGACCTACTGCTGACGTGCCAGTTCCAAGCTCAGGTTGATGAGATTTGTGGCGACGTCGATCAATTGACCCGATGAGTAGCCAGTTTCAAGCGGGAGAATTGGTTCGATCCGCAGGTACTCCAAGGCCCGCATTTCCACCGGGGTCTGTCCTCGCTGCAACGGTCGGACCCGAACGACGCATGCGGGATTTAGTTCGTAGGCGAGCAGCAGGCAGGCAGCAGCGGCTGGGCCGTCGATGACGATGCACCCGCCGTCGGGGCTTGCCAGGCGATCAACCAGTGTTTGCAGCTCGCCCGGCAACAGGTCCTTCAACGCGGGTGGATCGATGCGCAGTGGACGAAGCTCATTGATGTGATCACGGATCGACGCGCATTGGCGCATCCACTCGTTGTGGTCGAGTTCTCCGGTGGGCAGCGTCGTCGACGCTGTCAGCATCGCCGCGTCGGAGTTAGTGAAAAGGCCGCACAATGCCGCCGCGACAGATGCCGCTGCGGCATCGTCGATCAGTTCGAGGGTGAAGGTCTCGTTGATTACCGCTGCTGGTGCGGTCGCAACATCGGTGACTGCGTGCGACTCGTTCCACCACGTTACGGTGTGTTTGAGTGGGCCTAGCTCCGTCGGCAGCGGCTTGGTGAACTCAAACTCTTCGAAGTACGGTGCCGGGGCTTCTTCGGAGGTGGCCTCACTCATGGTGTCACCGCAGCAGACCCAGGTTGCACATCATCGAAGGTCGCACGGGCACCGAATGCGGCCCGTCGGGTCGCGCGGCGTAACGCGAAGAGCACCGGTTTGCCAATCAAGAGAATCACCACAGCAGTAATGATGGCCCGTGGGATGTCGAATCCGAGGGAGGTGGCGATGTCGAATGCGATCCAACGTTGCAAGTTCTCTAACAGGGGCGCGCCTGGGACGAACGAAATCTGTGAACTCAGGCCCACCGCCCACGGCCAGAACGACAGGTTAAGGAGGAGGCCGTAGAGCAAAGCTGCGACGGCCGAGTAAGCAGCCAAGGCGTACACCTCGGCGCGGCCACGCAGGTTTCGGGGCAGGCACCCAGCTCCGAAGCCAAACCAACCGGCAGCGAGCATCTGGAACGGCAACCAGGGTCCGACGCCGCCGGTGAGCGCCGCGGAACTGAACAAGGTGATGGTGCCCAATGCAAACCCGAAGCCCCGGCCCATGGCTCGCCCCCCAAGTGCGAGCACGATGAAGACGGGTTCGAACCCGGCGATCCCTGTACCAAGCGGGCGAAGTGCGGTTCCGACCGCTGCTAGCACCCCGAGCATGGCAACACCTTTGGCGTCGATTCCACCGTCGGCGACTTGTGCGAGAACGACCGCAATCACCAGCGGCAGCAGAATTGCGAAGAGCCAGGGAGCATCGGAGGCATGGGCAACGGCGGCGGACTCGGGGTCAGCGAGCAGCGGCCAACCAAACGACATGATCCCGACGATCGACACCAGGGTCAGCGCCGCCGCCGATCGCTTTCCGATGTGCACTGCTTTCGCGCCGTGAGTGCGCGGCGCCGCTACGGCTGTACTCATGGCGTGCCGCTCTGCAGGGCAGCGACGGCGGCATCAACGGTAAGAAATGGGAATGGCCGCATCACCTTGCTGATTTGGGGGGCGAACATTGGCGATGATGCGACGACATCCTTGGTCGGGCCGTCAGCAACCACTTCACCGTCGGCGATGATGATGACTCGAGAGACCGTCGCAGCGACCAACTCGACGTCGTGGGTGGCCAGCATGATGCAGTGACCGTCGTTCGCGAGTTCTTGGAGTACACGGGTGAAGTTCCGCTTACCTGGATAGTCAAGCCCGCGGGTAGGTTCATCAAGCAGTAGAACAGGGGGCTTCGCAGCGAGTACGACTGCTAACACGAGGGAGAGGCGTTGACCCTCAGAGAGATCTCGTGGATGGGTTTCGCCATTAATGCCCGGCGCGAATTGATCGAGTAGTGCGCGCGCCGTGCCTGGTTCTGCGTTCGCGTCGCGATCAGCCGCGGCACACTCACCTGTCACGGTTTGGGCGTACAGCATGTCCCCAGCTTCTTGTGGGACGAGACCGACGTGCTTGAGTAGTTCGCCGCCTTCCATGCCGTAGGGGTTAGCGAGGGTGGCGCCGATCTGAACTCGACCAAGACTCGCTTTGCGCAGTCCGACCATGGTGTTCAGAAGGGTGGATTTGCCTGAACCATTACGGCCCATCAGCGCGACGATCTCGCCGCGCCGCAGGTGAAGCGCGATGTCATTCACGGCGACGAAGTTCCCGTAAGTGACGCTGACGTGGTCGATATCGGCAACAAGGTCAGTCGGTTCCTGGGCGGCGGTGGTTTCGATTCCACCAGTGACAACGTTGTTAGGGTGGAAGTCTCGCCGCAAGGTCGCAGTTTCGCGCCGCGCGTCCCGCACCGACAACGGCAACGGGGAAAGCCCGAGTCGTCGACCGAATTCGATGACTGGGGGAGCCACAGGGGCTGATGCGAGAACCTCCGCCGGTTCACCGTGCACGACAGATCCGTCGGTCTCGATTGCAACGACGCGATCCGCGTACTGCACAACCCGCTCAAGGCGGTGCTCTGCCATCAGTACCGTTAGTCCGAGATCAAACACGAGACGTTGGATTGCGGCGAGTACCTCTTCGGCCGCACCAGGGTCAAGCGCGCTCGTTGGTTCATCGAGGACGAGAACTGATGGATTGGTGGTCAAGACGGAACCGATAGCGGTCCGCTGGCGTTGCCCGCCGGATAGTGACAGCAATGGCCGATCGCGGATCTCCGCGAGTCCGAGCAAGTCGAGGGTGTCTTCCACACGCCGCCGCATCGTCTGCGGGTGGATCCCGAGCGCCTCCATCCCGTAGGCGAGTTCCTCTTCGACAGTGTCGGTGACGAAGCCGCTCATTGGATCTTGCGGGACCATCCCAACGACGTCAGCGAGTTCGCGTGGTGGGTTGGTCCGGGTGTCACGCCCCGCGACGGTCACTCGGCCTTCGAGGAGTCCACCCGTGAAGTGCGGGACAAGCCCGTTGATAGACCGAAGGAGCGTAGATTTCCCGCTTCCAGTCCGGCCAACGAGTAGGGCAAGTTCGCCTTCTTGGATCTCCAGATTGACGTTGCGTAGCGACGGCGATGGCGCATCGGTGTACGTCACGGTGACGTCTTCAAACGTGATCATGAGGATGCTCCAACTGCAGTTTGCGGCACGCCGGTCAGCCCACCGGATCGTCGACGGATCGCTGCGGGCATGGGCAGTGGCGGTGCGACGACGGCTGGCAGCGCAGCGAGCAAGATTCCCAACAGTGCGATCGGGGGCAGTGCTGGCCATTCGAGTGGGACCACTGAGATTGTCAGCGAGACGGGGTTGACGACGCCCGCGATCATCACGCCGACCGTGGCGGCGATTCCGGCTGCGCTCACAAGCCATTCTGGACGTGCCCACGGATCGGATCGGTAGCGCGTTCGGATTGACCGGCGACCGCCAAGCCACAAACCGACGCAGGCAGCAATTACGCCCAGCAGGAGGAGCGGTGCGCCGGTGACAACCGCCGCGTTCGCCGACAGCACGCCGTACAGCCCGATGCAGACCCCGAGGAGTCCACCAAGCACCAGCGCGACCGTTAGGTGTCGCACCCGAGCGGGCAATTGTCCTGTGCGGCCGTAGCCGCGTGAATCCATGGCTGCGGCGAGGGTGACTGCTCGATCCAGCGCTCCCTCGAGGACTGGCAAGGCAGCACCCGCTGCGCCGCGCAGTCCCTTGTTGGATCGCCCGCGTAGGCGTCGCGCCTCCCGCACCCGGCCGAGGTCGGTCACGAGCTGTGGCGCGAAGGTCATTGCGACCACAACGGCAACGCCGACTTCGTAGAGTGCCGGTGGCATGGACTTCAGGAGGCGGCTTGGCGAAGCGAGCGAGTTTGCCGCACCCACACACGCGAGTAGGACGGCCAACCGGAGTCCGTCGCAGGCCGCGAAGATGATGGACTCCCAGGTGATTTCCCCACCGAGGCGTAGCGATGCCATCCATTCGGGCAATGGCACGACGGGCAGGGTGACGAACACGTGATCGCCGATGGGTGATCCAAGGACCACCTGAAAGACCAAGCGGATTGCAATAACGAAAAGGCCGAGTTTGAGGAACACCGAGAAGGATCGAGACCAGGGTGCATCTGGTTTGCGAGCTGCCACGACGAGCGCAGCGACCGCCAAGATCAACCCAAGGATGAGTGGATTTGTCGTTCGGCTGGCCGCAACTGCGAGGCCAATCGCCCACAACCACCATGCTCCTGGGTGCAGGTAGCGGGGAAGAGTCTTACTCACGCTTACGGTTCTTCGCGATGGCGATGCCACCCGCGATCAGTGCCAACAGGATGAGCAGGCCGATCGCGAAGGGGACCCAACTGGTGCTTGAGGTTTCCGTTGAGGCCGGCGCCGTGCTTGGTGCCGCGGAAGAGTCAGCGATGGCGGACGCGACCGGGACTGGCCCGCCGCACCCTGTCGCTGGGTAGCCATCGAGCCCGCATACCTGTCCTTCCGGCGTTGACCGCTCGGCCGCCGCACCGGAGGTGACCTGCAGGCCGTTCTCGCTTGGGGCGCCCACGACACACTTCGTCACGTTCGCCGGGGGAGTCTGTCCGTCGGGAGCAACTGCCTGGGTGCCGAAGTCGATGACCACACCGACGCGCTTCTGGCCATCCTGGGGAGGCGTTGAGTCACAAATCGCAGCGAACGTGGCCGCTTCGCGCGGCGGTTGGTTGATGTCGCCGGATGCGCCCGCGCTCCAACGCCAGCCAATCACCGATCCGTCAGCGGGAGTATCTGATCCTGCGCCGACGTTTGATGCCGTCCAGGTGCCATCGGCTTGGCCGTTCCAATACGACCAATAGACGTACGTGGTGCCCGTCGATGAAACGGGATTCGGGGATTCCGTTGCGTTCGCCGTGGCCACAGAGCCGAAGACAGAGACAGCGATCAGTGCGCCGAGGGTGGCGAAGAAGGTGAGTAGCGAGCGGAATCGCACCGGAGGGCTCCTTGTGAAGCGGTCAGCCGTTACACAAGCCCTCACTGCTGGTGAAGCAGGTGAGCTGATGTCGCAGTAGACCTCGACGGACGTCAGCAAATCCCCGAGTTCTCGGTGCTCCGACTTGTGAACGTTCGATCGATGTTCACCTACGGCTGCGGGTCAGCGCCGGACTTTGACCGGCTTCCCCGAGTAACTCGTGACTTCCAGATCTACTGGAAGCGATTCGGACTGTACCCCTTCCAATAGGCCGTCTCGCGGCGGCAGGCCGCTCGCTAGGCCGGATTGGTCGGGTGCAAGCTCATTGGGCCGTATACGATTGCGCCGTCGTTGACGAGGTTCACAGACTCCACGCCAGCGTCGAGAAGGGCTTCCCATTCCTCGCCGATCCATGTCTCGGCATCGGCCTGCGCATGGAACTCAGCAGGTTTGGCGACATCTTCGGGCACAGTCACGAAGCACAGATTTTCGTCGAGGAACTGCCAGTTGAATGTCATGGCCGGGCCTCCGGTGACGTGGTGTGTTTCGGATCGGTGACCGCCACATCGGCCAGAGCCTCGTTGATTGCCGTCATCACGTCGGCATCGAGTGTGATGCCCGACGCCTTCACGTTTTCTGCAACCTGTTCTGGACGACTCGCCCCGATGATCGCCGCGCTGACATCGGGGTTTTGCAACACCCAGGCCAAGCTCAGTTGACCGAGCGTCAGGTTCTGCGAAGCCGCGATGGGCTTGAGCTTCTGCACGGCGACGAGGACTTCATCGCGTAGCCAGCCGGATACGAAGCCCGTGCCTTCCGCCGACGTCGCGCGTGAACCGGCGGGATGGTCTTCACCCGGCAAGTACTTGCCCGTGAGTACCCCTTGGGCAAGTGGCGACCAGACGATCTGGCCAATCCCGGCGGCGTTGGACGTAGGAATTACGTCAGCCTCAATCACTCGCCAGAGCGCCGAATACTGCGGCTGATTCGAGATAATTCGGTCGAGACCCATTTCTGTGGCGAGCCCGACGGCCGCAGAAATTTCCTCCGCCCGCCACTCGGAGACGCCGATGTACAGCACCTTGCCGCTGCGCACGAGGTCGTCGAACGCGCGCAGGGTCTCTTCAAGTGGGGTGTGATGGTCGTAGCGATGCGCTTGGTACAGATCAATGTGATCGACCCCGAGGCGCTTGAGCGAACCGTTGCAGGACTCAATGATGTGCTTTCGCGAGAGTCCTCGATCATTACGGCCAGGTCCGGTAGGCCAATAGACCTTGGTGAAGATCTCTAGGCCCTCACGCCGTTGGCCTTTGAGGGCCTTGCCGAGTACTCGCTCAGCCTCCGTTGCCGCGTAGACATCCGCGGTGTCGAACGTGGTGATGCCTGCGTCAAGTGCTGCGTGAACGCACGCAACCGCAGCATCGTCGTCGACTTGGGAGGCGTGAGTGATCCAGTTGCCATACGCAAGTTCGCTAACCATGAGCCCCGATCGGCCCAGATGGCGGTACTCCATGACGAGACCCCTTCGACGATCGATGCTCGGGTGCGACTACTTGGGTTGCTTGGGCACGACGGGTTCCCCGCCAGCCTTGTACATCGGTGGCGGTACGCGAAGGCGCCGAATTTGAAGTCCGCGCATTACTGCGTACAGCGCCACACCCTTGCGCTCCGACTTGTCGGGCCACTGTGCTTTGAGTTGCTTGTTCATGCGGGTGATCATGAACGCAGTGTCGGCAACCACAACAACAATGATGAGCAGCCAGGCGAACGTGACGAGACCCTTGATGCGCACATCGGGCCACATTCCCGCCAACAACACGATGACAGCGATTGGGACGAAGAACTCCGCGATTGTGCGACGTGAGTCGATGAAGTCACGGACGAACTTGCGGACGGGCCCGCGGTCGCGCTCGGGCAGGTAGCGCTCGTCGCCTCGCAGCATCCCTGCTCGCGCCTTCGCGCGTTCTTGCTGAGCTTGGATGCGGGCAGCGTTGCGCTGTTCCTTCTTGTTGGCGCCGGGGGGTGGGCCGCCTTTGGCGGCCGCCTTGCGTGCGGCCTCGGCCTCTTTACGAGTCGGCGTCGGTCGTCCCTTGGTTTCGGCGGCGGGCTTTGATTCGGTCACGGTGAGCTCGTCTGCGGCAGTCGTCACGCTGGAGCCGTCATCAGTCTTTTTGAATAACACCACTCCAGGGTACGTCGCGGGTCAAGAACCTGTCTGCGACGTGCCCGAATTCCCCCGAAGAGTTACCCGCCGGGTAGCGCAAGCATTCGGTCAAGTGCGACCCGAGCCCAGTGAGCGGTGTCCGGGTCCACGGTGATCTGGTTTACCAAGCGGCCCTCAGCAAGGGACTCCATCGCCCAGGTGAAGTGCGGCAAGTCGATCCGGTTCATTGTGCTGCAGTAGCAGACAGTCTTGTCCAGGAAAGAGATTCGCTTGTCCGGAAACTGCGAAGCAAGGCGCTTGACCAGGTTCAGCTCTGTTCCGACGGCCCAGGCGCTACCGGATTCGGCAGCTGCGATGGTCTTGATGATGCCCTCGGTCGACCCGATTGCGTCTGCCTTTACGGCCACTTCGTTGCGGCATTCGGGGTGAACGATGACGTTCACGCCGGGAATCCGCTCGCGCACGTCATCGACGTTCTGGGGTGTAAAGCGGCCATGGACTGAGCAATGCCCCCGCCACAGGATCATTCGCGCGTCCCGCAGTTGCTCAGGAGTCAATCCGCCGCCTGGTTTGCGGGGATCGAAGACCACACAGTCTTCTAGGGAGAGACCGAGCTTCATCACGGCGGTGTTGCGTCCGAGGTGTTGATCGGGGAGGAACAGCACTCGCTCGCCCTGCTCGAAGGCCCACTTCAGACTGGTCTCGGCATTGCTTGACGTACAGATCGTGCCGCGGTTACGTCCCGTGAACGCCTTGATTGCCGCCGTCGAGTTCATGTACGTCACCGGGATCGTGGAGTCAGCGATACCGACTTCTTCCAGGGTTTGCCAGGCGTCCTCGACTTGGTCGATCCCGGCCATATCCGCCATGGAACAGCCGGCGGCGAGGTCAGGCAAGACCACCTTTTGATGGTCTTGGGTCAAGATGTCGGCACTCTCGGCCATGAAGTGCACGCCGCAGAACACGATGAATCCCGCTTCCGGGCGGGCGGCGGCCTCACGCGCAAGTTTGAAGGAATCGCCGGTGACGTCCGCGAACTGCACGACCTCGTCGCGTTGGTAGTGGTGGCCAAGCACAAATACCCGCTCGCCGAGCGCTTCTTTTGCGCGAGTTGCGCGGGCGACTAGGTCTGGGTCGCTAGGCGCAGGGAGCGCGCCAGGGCAGTCCACCCCTCGTTCACTGCTGGTATCCGAGGCTTGCCCGAGGAGGAGCAGGAGCGGGGATGGTTCAGGCTCAACCCATCCCGATGGTGGCTCGTTGTGCGTTGTACTGGTCATCAGCCCACTAACGGTCGGTGAAGCAAGTAGGTTCAGCGGCGTGCGAATCGTAGTTGCTCCTGACGATTTCAAGGGAAGTCTAACGGCGGATGCAGCCGCGCGCGCTATCGCGCAAGGTTGGCGTCAGGTTGCTCCCGACGACGAACTCGACCTGTGCCCGATGTCTGACGGTGGTCCGGGGTTCGTCGACACGCTCGCAGCAGCCCTACCCGGTGAACTCATTAGCGCGACCATCCGCGGTCCGCTCGGCGAGCAGACTCCCGGTGCGGTCCTGATGGTTGGCGACACCGCGTACGTCGAGTCGGCCCAAGCGTGTGGTCTGCACCTGCTGGCGGCCGATCAACGCAACCCAGCTGTCGCCACCACTTTCGGAGTCGGTGAGCTGTTGCGGCTAGCGATCGCAGCGGGTGCGACGCGAATTATGGTCGGGCTCGGCGGATCGGCGACCACCGATGGGGGAGCAGGGATGCTCGCGGCGCTCGGAGCCACGGCTGACGTCCCCCTTGACGCGGGCGGCCTGGCCTTGCGGTCGATCGCGAGGATTGACATTTCCGCTGCACTGGACTTAGTCGCCGACGTTGAGTTGATCGCCGCCACCGATGTAGACAACCCACTGCTGGGATTGACGGGAGCGGCGAAGGTCTTCGGCGCGCAGAAAGGTGCGGATGACAATCTCGTGCTCCAACTTGACGCGGCGCTGGAGGCGTTCGTTTCGGTGGTCGGTAGGCGCGCTGATGGCAAAGACCCGGCGGTCGCGAAGGGAAGCGGTGCGGCGGGAGGGTTGGGTTACGGCCTGATGCGCTTGGGTGCACACCGTGTTGCGGGGATCTCGACGATCATGGAAGCAACCGATCTCGAAGCCCGAATCCGAGCTAGTGACCTTGTCATCACAGGCGAAGGCCTGTTCGATTGGCAATCCATGCGCGGCAAGGTGGTGACCGGAGTCGCGACGGTCACGATGCCCACGGCTCGGCCGTGCGTCGTGATTGCCGGTGACGTCGTTGTGGGGCGGCGAGAGTTCAGTGCGTTGGGGGTCAGCAGTGCGTACTCGGTCGCCGACGTTGTCGGATCGGTTGAGGCGTCGCTCGCGGATCCGGTAGGAACATTGGCTCAAACCGCAGCACGAGTCGCTCGGACGTGGTCGCACTGAACCTCGTGTCGCAGTTTGTGTGACGTGAATTAGCCAACGCGGTGTTCTCAAAATAGGGCCCGCTGTGTCACTATGGGAATTGGTAAGTCTTCGGCCTTCGCCGGGAATTACAGCTGCACGAGGAACGTTTGCTCCGACGGGAACGTTGCCCAGACCGAGAACGTTGCGACGAGTTCGCAAACCAACCAGCGATGGGAGCTGCGGTAATGACCGCTGACACCACAACCGAGACCGAAGCCGTCGAATCGACCCCAGCGCCGGGCGACAAGGTCGTCCTGACCGACACTGCCGCAGGCAAGGTCAAGGCGTTGCTCGACCAAGAAGGCCGCGATGACCTCGCGCTGCGCGTCGCAGTGCAGCCAGGCGGCTGTTCAGGGCTTCGTTACCAACTTTTCTTTGATGATCGTTCACTTGATGGTGACGAGAAGCTCGACTTTGACGGCGTTGCTGTTGTCGTTGATCGCATGTCCGTCCCGTACTTGGGCGGAGCGGTTATCGACTTCGTGGACACGATCGAGAAGCAGGGCTTCACGATCGACAACCCCAATGCAACCGGTTCATGCGCCTGTGGGGATTCGTTCCACTAACCACGTAACCGCAACGACCCGCCCGAGTTCAGAGGGCGGGTCGTTGTTGTCTCTACGGCTCAGTCGTGATCGTGACGGGCACGACCTCTAAGCCCGCGATTCCCTCGAAGTCGGCAGGATTCGCGGTGTAGACCGCGAGGCCACGGCTGATTGCAACCGCAGAAATGAGTGCGTCGTAGGCACGCGCGCGCCGCTTCTTTCCGCCGCGACGCAGGCCCGCCGCGACCTGTCCAAACGCGCGCGCAGCCGCGTCGTCGAACGGCAACGGGTCGAAATCGTTCTCGGCCTGCTGCAGTACGAGCTGGCGGGCGAGGCGGACCTCAAGGTTGTCGGCAACCAGTGGACCCACGGAGAGTTCCGCGAGCGTGATCGTTGTGATCATTGGGAATTCCGGCAAACAGGTGTGGTCATGCATGGTAGGAAGCGCGATGACTGTTGAGGTGTCGAGAACTCCCTCCCTGTTTCTCATACGGAGTCGTCAATGAGGGTGCTGAGGTCCTCACGGAGTTCGTGGAAGCTGACGGCAGGAACGTGACGCCACCGTTGAATGAGTGCCACCGCTGCCAGTGTGGGCTCGCGCACCGCACGCAACTCCATGACGGGCGTTCCGGCGCGAGTCACAGTCAGGTTCTCACCGGCGATAACGCGATCGGCGACTTCGCCGCCACTATTCCGGAGTTCTCTGATTGGGATCTCGGTCATGATTCAACGTATCACATGTGATACGCGTCGTGGTTCCATCCACAACTCGCTCTTGTACGACACTTACGCAGAGATCACAGTCCGGTTCACGGTGCACGTCCGCTCGTGTCAGCGCGGGAGCTGGCGACGCAGCGGGTACGTTTCCCGCGTGAAACTCTGTGTAACTGGATCAATTGCAACTGACCACCTGATGACGTTCGCGGGCAGGTTCGCGGATTCCCTCATCGAGGAACAACTCGACAACCTCTCGGTGTCGTTCCTTGTCAACGACCTGCAAATTCGCCGTGGAGGCGTCGCGGCAAACATCGCCTTCAGCCTCGGGCGTCTTGGGTTGGACCCGATCCTCGTTGGTGCAGTCGGCCATGACTGGGCGGACTACCGCTCGTGGCTCGTGCGTCACGGCGTGGATGTTGCGGCCGTTCGTGAATCCAATACTGCCCACACCGCACGGTTCACCTGCACGACCGACGCAGATAGCAACCAGATCGCGTCCTTCTATCCGGGCGCGATGAGTGAAGCGCGCGAGATTGAACTGGGTCCAATCGCTGAGCGGGCGGGTGGTCTCGATCTTGTGGTGGTTTCGCCCAACGATCCCGAGGCGATGATTCGGCACACCCAGGAGTGCCGTGACCGTGCTATCCCGTTCGCTGCCGATCCTTCGCAACAACTGACGTTTATGGATGGCGAGTCAATCTGCAAACTGGTCGACGGTGCCGCCTACCTCTTCACGAATGAATACGAAGCAGCACTCATCGAGCAGAAGACCGGATGGAGTGCCGACGAGATCTTGGATCGCGTGGAGACCCGCGTGACTACTCGCAGCGCGAAGGGTTCAATCATCGAATCCAAAGGCGCCGATGCTATCGAGGTTCCGGTTGTGCCGATTGGCGCGGTCGCAGATCCCACCGGCGTGGGCGACGCGTTCCGTTCGGGCTATCTTGCGGGGTTGGCCTGGGGTGTGTCGGCCGAGCGCAGCGCCCAACTCGGCTCGGCGATCGCAGCACTGGTCATCGAGACCACAGGAACCCAGGAGTACGAACTCGATCGCGAGGGATTCGTTGCTCGCATCGCAGGGGCGTACGGTGACGGTGCGGCGAACGAAATCGCCGGTCACTTGCCGGCGACGATCGTCTAGGACGCGGCATGAGCGGGAGGTACTTGCGTGGTGGCGGTGCAACCTGTTGAGCCACCCCCGTGCCCGTGGTTTCTGCCCGACCCGGCGACTGCAGGCGTCGACCAGGAATTGATCGCTGTCGGCGCTGATCTTGAGCCTGGAACCATGCTTGCCGGTTATCGTCGCGGGCTGTTCCCGATGGGTGTCGATCTGCCCGACGGTGAACCTGGCCTTGGCTGGTGGTCGCCCAACCCACGGGCGATTTTGCGGCCAAACTCTGTTCACGTCAGCCGATCGTTGAAGCGCAGCCTCAAGAGATTTGATTACAGCGTCGATCGCGCGTTCGATGCAGTGGTTGCCGGGTGCGGTGATCCGAATCGCAAGCACGGCTGGATCACAGGTGAGTTCCGGCGGGCATATCAGCGGATGTTTGAGTTGGGCTGGGCCCATTCTGTTGAAGTTTGGCTGGCAGAGGGGCAAGGGTCTCGGCGGCTGGTCGGAGGCTTGTTCGGGCTGCAAATCGGAGGCTTCTTCGCCGCTGAATCCAAGTTTCATCGCGAAACCGACGCCTCCAAGGCCGCGGTTGTGCATTTGTGTGGCTTGTTGAATGCTGACGGCGCAGGTGACGAACGCATCGTCGATGTCCAATGGCCAACGAGGCACCTGTTGACACTGGGCGTCGAACCCGTTGAGCGCCTGACCTACCTGCAAATGCTGCGGGTGGCACAAGAGATGCCTGCTCCCAGCTTGCGTTGAGTGTCAGAGCTGGATTTCAAACCTCAAACCGGAACCATCTTCAAGCTCGCTGACGCTCACGAGCGTAGATCCGGTGAGGCGGCACCAGGCCGGCACATCGGACTTGGCGGCAACGTCGTCGGCCAGCAGGACAACACGAACACCTCGGCCCTGCTGGGCGCGCGCAAACTTCCCCAGTTCGATGATCGGATGCGGGCACCTGGTCCCGCGTTCGTCGAGCTCGGTTCGCTCGTGCTCGATCATGGTGCACCAGCTTGCGCGCGCACGATCCGGGCGGCCTCAGGAAGCACGTCCAGGAAGTGATCCACCGATTCCACCGTCGCATCGATCGGCAAACTCACCCGCACATTGCCGTGGGTTAGTGCACCGATGGCTGCCAGGACGTGGCTCGGCAGGCCCGCCCGCGACGCACAAGCGGATCCACTGCCGACCGCTACGCCTAGCCGGTCGAGTTCGCTCGCGAGCTGCTCACCATCGGCGTAAAGCAACGAGAACGTCACCACGTGGGGGAGACGATTGGCTGCATTGCCGACCAGGTCGACGTCCTCGACGAGAAGCGGGACATGCTCACGGATTCTGGCCGTCAATTCCCGCAGGTGCGCGCTGAGGGTCGGCTGAGCGCGGACTACGGAATCCAGGGCGGCGGATGCCGCTGCGGCGCTCAGGACATCTGAACCGTCAGCAGGCAGCGGACCGGTCCAGGCTTCCGGGTCTGCGATTGCGAGAACTGCGACCCCCGGAGGACCAGCCCAGGTGGAGGCTTCTGCAAACAGGACCGACCACCCCGGCTCGATCGGCGTCAATCCGAGAGCGCCGGTTGCATCAGTCAGGAGCGGGACGTTCATGTCGCAAACTGTGCGGGCGATCTCACCCAGCGGTTGCAACGTGCCAACTTCGCCGTTCCCGGCCTGCACGACGACCACAGCTTGACGACGCGTGGAGGCCTGCGAGAGGGCCGCGACTAACGCCCTTGGTGATACTGCGCCCGTTGAATCGACAGCCATTTGCAAGACGGAGTCGGGGCCGATCGCCGTCCGCAAGGCATCGAGGACGTCAGCACGTTCCACCGCGGTCGTGATCGCTGTTCGGCCGGTAGTCGTGCGACTGGACGCGCCGAGCACGCCTTCGACTGCGAGCCGGGCAACGTGTGCATTCGGCTGGAACGAGACTCCCGATGGGGCGATGTGAAGCAGATTTGCCACCGACTCGCGCGAGGCTTGCAAAATTTGGGCGGCCATCTTGCCCTCATGGTGGGGTTGGGCTGGATCGGCCCATGCACGCCCGGAAAACGCCCCAAATGCGGCCTGCGCCTGCTGATGGAGGGGCTGGCCGGACAGGGCGTCGAGGTAGCTGCGCGACATACGTAGAGAAACTACCCGCCCTAGCTCCGGCTTTCTGGGCTTTGCTGCGCTAGTCTCACCGACGAGAAGCTGCAGGCGACCCCATCGGTACCGCCATGCTGCGTGCCACTAAGGTGGCCGCAAATGGCGCTGCAAATGCGGGTCACTACCCACTGGAAGGCCTCACGTGTACGGACGGAAGCGATGACGGTGAACACTGGCGGTCGCGACGCAAAACGCGATTCTGGGACCCCTGGCTTCAATTTTGGGCGACGCGCCGGAGTTGCGGCGATGGGATTCCTCGGCGCAATCATTCTGGCTGGTTGCTCGACGACGGCAATCGATGACTGGAAACGGGCGGGTCTGCCCGAGCCGGTCACCGAGCAAGGCCCGATTGTTGAGAGCTTCTGGGTCGGCAGCTGGATCGCCGCCATGGTTGTTGGTGTCCTCGTTTGGGGGCTGATGTTCTGGGCGTTTATTGCGTATCGACGCCGCAAGAATGCCGAGACGCCAGTTCAGACCCGCTACCACATGCCGATCGAGGCGCTGTGGACCGTGGCCCCGCTCATCATGGTGATGGGCATCTTCTACTTCGCCGCACGTGACGAAGCTGAACTCACCAACGTCAGTGACACCCAACAGCAGACCGTCAATGTGGTCGGCTTCCGCTGGAGCTGGACGTTCAACTACGTTGACGAAGACACCTACGATGTTGGTGAGCCGGCGTACCCGCCGAACGCATCCCAAGGTGAAGCGCCACGTCAGCCGGTTCCGCCGGACAACGAGTCAGCCGTTCCGACGTTGTGGCTGCCAGTGAATGAGAAGGTCAAGTTCGTCCTGACCTCGCCGGACGTTATCCACTCGTTCTGGGTACCAAACTTCTTATTCAAGCTCGATGTTGTTCCAGGGCGCACGAACGTATTTGAGGCGACGCCGAACAAGCTCGGAACGTACGCCGGAAAATGTGCTGAACTCTGTGGCGTCGATCACTCGCGAATGCTGTTCCAGGTCAAGGTTGTGACACAGGAAGAGTTTGACGCTCACATGGAAGAACTTCGTAAGCGCGGGCAGAGCGGCCAACTCGACAACGGCCGCTCCACTGACAAAGCACAAGCGGTCTAAGGGGCAGACATGACAATTCTGAACGAGCCCGTACCGGCCACCGAAGCGGAAGCGCCCGTCACTCAAAAGCAGGTCCGCAAGCAAAATATGGGCCGCACGATCATCAGGTGGGTCACCTCGACCGACCACAAGGTGATCGGAAACCTGTACTTCATCACCGCCATGGCGTTCTTCATCGCTGGTGGTGTGATGGCATTGGTGATTCGTGCTGAGTTGGCGAACCCAGGCCAGCAGTTCATCTCGAACGAGCAGTACAACCAGATGTTCACGATGCACGGCTCGATCATGCTGTTGCTGTTCGCGACTCCGTTGTTCTCGGCCTTCGCCAACGCGATCATGCCGCTGCAGATTGGCGCACCGGACGTTGCGTTCCCTCGTCTCAACATGTTGGCCTACTGGCTGTACCTGTTCGGCGGACTCATCGTCATCTACAGCTTCTTCACCCCAGATGGTGCCGCTGACTTCGGCTGGTTCGCCTACGCTCCGCTCTCGGGTGCTGTGTACACCCCTGGCGTTGGTGGCGACCTCTGGCTGATGGGCTTCACCCTTGGTGGTCTAGGAACCATTCTTGGTTCGGTCAACTTCCTCACGACCATCATCTGTATGCGTGCACCCGGCATGACGATGTTCCGCATGCCGGTCTTCACCTGGACCGTCATGCTGACCAGCGTTCTGGCGCTC
>JBAYVO010000009.1:0-27297 GCA_041674545.1 Candidatus Nanopelagicales bacterium
CATCGGCGTCGTCATCGAAGCCAAAGCCACCGCCAAGGCGAACATTCCCGGTTGGTTGCGCGAGCTCGACGTCGAAATGGTCAACGACGGCGCGGCCACCGGTGCCGTGTGGGCCAAGTCCGTTGGCAAGGCACACGCCGAAGACGGATACATCGTGATGCGACCCGCGACCTGGCTCGCCCTACTCAAGGAAGCGGGCTACTGATGGCCCGCGACATCTGGCCACCCGACGGCGCCCGCGTCGTCCGAATCAAAGCCAGCCACAAAGGGCATCCACGGTTCTACGTCAAAGAAGTCGGCGTCGTGCTCAACAGCAACAAAGGCTGGATGCGTGTGCAGCTGCGCGACGGCTTCATCGGTGAAGTCCCCGCAGATCACTGCACCGTGACCAGCCCCTACGCGGTGCGCCAAGCCCTCGCGAAAACCAGCACCGCACACAAGACCCGGGCACCACGCAAACGCCCCGAGGGGATCACCCCCGAACACGGAACCGAACTCACGTTGCCAATCCAAGGAGTCAGATAGATGAGTACCGAACATGCAGCCGCTGAACTGCCCGACGATGTTGCCGCCGACCTTGAAGCCCTCGTGCAAGTTCGGGCGCGCATGGCGGAACTCAAAGCGATCGAAGGCCCACTCGCGGACCGCGTCAAGGAGGCCATCGCTGACTTGAACGCTGAGGACGCCACGGTCAACGGTGAAGTCGTCGCGACGTACCGGTACACGGCACCGGCGAAGCGGTTCGACGCGACAGCGTTCAAGAAGCAGTTCCCGGAGATCCACGCGAAGTTCGTCAAAGAATCGGCACCGTCACGCCGCTTCGTCCTGGTCGGTGAATAGTCGTGACCGGGATCAAAGAGCAAATGCTCGAGGTGATTCAGCGTCGTATTGACGCGCACCCGCGCAGCCAACAGAAACGCATCGGACCCAGCGAAATCGGCGCAACCTGCTCGAGGCGCCTGGGCTACAAGCTGGCAGGGGTTGAACCGGTCCGGGACACGTCCGGCTGGTTGCCGACGATCGGCACCGCTGTGCACACGTTCGTGGAATCGGCGTTGCATGCGGAGAACGCCCGGCTTGGCCGTGACCGGTTCATCATCGAGCGTTACGTCGAGCTCCCGCAGATGCGCCCAATGCGTTTGCGGGGCCGCCTGGACTGCTACGACACCGACACCGATTCCGTCATCGACTGGAAGATCGTTGGCAAGACGACGCTGGACGAGGCGCGGCGCGGTCGGATCAAGGCGGAGTACGCGGTGCAGATCCAGACGTACGCGATGGGCATCCGGGAGCAGGGCTTCGAGCCGAAGGCGTGCGTGATCGCGTTCCTTCCACGCAACGAGATCAAGCTCGACAAGGCCGTGTTCCACGTGGAGCCGTTCAACGAAGCCATCGCCGGGGCCGCAATGGATCGCGTCATGTCGATTCAGACCGCGATCGACGTTCTCGGCGTTGACGCGCTCCCACGACTCCCCATCACTGACGACCCGAAGGACTGCAACTACTGCCCGTTCTTCCGTCCCACGAGCCAGGACGCCACCACTGCGTGCCCTGGCGTTGTGGACGTCACAGATGTCCAGGCCCTCCTATCGGGTCCGGCGAATCCATCCCCCAAGAAGAAAGCTAGCTAAGGAGCGCGCGATGAAATCAGTTGAGGAATTGTTGTCCGGTGGTTCAGCGGCATGGAAGTTCGAGAACTACGGCGATTCACGCACCGGTGTGATCACCCACTTTGAGGCCCAGCAGCAAACCGACTTCGACGACAACAGCCCGAAGTTCTTTGCCGACGGGTCAGCGATGATGCAGATCGTCATCGACCTGGACACCCAGGACCGCGACGATCCTGATGATGATGGCAAGCGTCGGGCGTACGTGAAGTCGAACATGCTCAAGGGTTTGCAGAAGGCTCTGCGTGACGCGAAGGTCAAGTCCATCGAGGTTGGCGGACGTCTGACCGTTACCTACACCGGTGATGGGGAGCGCACGGCAGGGAAGAAGGGCTACCCGCCGAAGCTGTACACGGTCCAGTACGTCCCGCCGCAGGCAGCTGGCGTCGAACAGGTGCTCTCCGGTGGTCAGCCACCGGTTCAGCAATACACCCAGCAACCACCGGCCCAGCCTGCACAACAGCAGTACATGCAGCAACCACCTGCGCAACCGGTCCAGCAGTACGCGCAGCAGCCACCTGCACCCGTGCAGCAGGCACCAGTCCAACAGGTTTCGACGTTCGTGCCCGGTTCGCCGGAGTACGAAGCGAAGGCCAATGACCTGCGCAGCCTTGGGATTTCCGAGCAGGAGATTCAGCAGGCCCTGGCCAAGCTCGCGCAGTAACACCTCACGACCACAACGCCCAACGGCTCTACCCGACGAGAGCCGTTGGGCGTTGCCCCCCCACCCCCTTCTTTGCGAGCAGAGGACTCAACCAACTGTGGACATCGCCGTCAACGTTGCTAGGCCATACGCAGCAGGCGCCATCGCCCTGTGGAACCAAGGGTGGGCGCCGATCCCGCTGCCTGAGCAAGCCAAGCGCATGGAGTTGCGCGGCTGGACCGGCCGCGACGGTGCCACCCCGACGCTGGACAACATCATTGACTGGGTTCGCACGAACGCGGCCGGCAACATCGCGATTCGGCTTCCCCGCAACGTCGTCGGTATCGACGTTGACGCGTACGGCAACAAGGTGGGCGCCGTCACCTTCCTCGGCCTCATCGCTGACCTTGGCCCGCTGCCTGCCACTACGAAGATCACGAGCCGTGACGACGACTACTCAGGGATCCGCCTTTATCGGCTACCTGACGGTGTTGACGAGTCACAGTTCCGTGGGGGCTGGGCATGCGTCGACGTGATCCGGTTCGGGCACCGATATGTCGTCGCCCCACCGAGCATCCACCCGGACACCGGTGCCACCTACCGGGCGATCGATGAAGCATCCGGTGTGACCCGTGTCGGACTGCCGCACGTCGACGAACTCCCCGAACTCCCCGACACCTGGTGCCAGGCGCTCCAGAAAGAGCAGCGCCCCACCACTGCCACCTCGAGCGTGCCAAGCCCACGCACCAGGTCCAGGGACCTGTGTCCAGCGATGAGCAACGCCCTGGACCGAGCGCTCAAGGATCTGGCCGGTGGCGGTGGACGTCACGACGCTGCCACGAAACATGTGCTGGTGCTTGCCCGCCTCGACGAGCAAGGCCACAGCGGCGGTATCGACGCCCTCGAACAGTTCGGTGCGGACTTCCGTGCAGCGATCACCCCTGACCGAACCGGGCGAGGCGCGGAGGCGCAGCGTGAATGGGAATCGATGCTGACAACCGCAATCCAGAAGATCCGGAACGCACCCACCCCTGAAGCCGACAAAGGATGCTGCGGGGCCGTTGCCCTGGGTCAGTCGTCGGTCACCGCTCAGCTGGCGGGAATCATCCCTGAGTCACACCTGCCCGGGCAGGTCACAGGCGTCGTCGACATCAGCGAACAGAACCATCAGGAGCGGCCTCCCGAGGAACAGGAGCCCGCGGGCCCGTCGTCGTGGACCCCGGTCAACCTGACCCCATACCTGGACGGCACGTGGCGCCCACCAGCCGCGGGCGGGTTGTACCGCACCGACGGGCAAGGCATGTTCTACGGCGGCCTCGTCCACTCCATCTACGGAGAATCAGAATCCGGGAAGTCCTGGATCACGCAGATCGCGATCGCCAACGTCATCAAAGACGGCGGCCGCGCAACCCTCATCGACTTCGAGTCCTCACCCGGCGAGCTCGCGATGCGGTTCCTCGCCCTCGGCGTTGCCCCCGACCAGCTGGGCGCGCAGCTGCGCTACATCGCCCCCGAAGCCCGACCAAGCTTGGAAGACACCGCGTGGGTGGACCTGCTCAACGGGCCCCAAGACCTCGTCATCATCGACGGGGTCACCGAGTCCCTCGTCATGTTCGGTGCGAAGACGGAATCCAACGATGAGGTCACTGCATGGTTTCGTGCGTTCCCGCGGCTCGTCGCTGAACGCACCGGTGCGGCTGTGATCCTCGTCGACCACGTCGCCAAGTCCAAGGACGATCGGGGCAGGTTCGCGATCGGGGCGCAAGCAAAACTGGCGGCCGTCAACGGGGCCGCATACATCGCCGAACCCATCGACGTGATCGCACCGGGCAAGGTCGGACACATCGAACTACGGGTCGCCAAGGATAGGCCCGGGACGATCCGGGCGAACAGCGGTGAACGACGTGCGGACCGCACCCAGCACGCGGCAACTATCCGTATCGATTCCACGGTTGATGGCGTGACGACCACCCAGGTCATGACTCCTGATGAGGGCGCGAGCGTGGCCCACAGCGCCCGTGACTCGTGGCGTCCAACAGGCCTGATGGAACGAATCTCCAAGCACCTCGAGGCCAGCGGCGCGACGTCCGGGAATGCCTTGCGCAAAGAGATGGGAGGCAAGGTCGCCCACGTTGACCAGGCGCTCCAGGCCCTCGTCGACGAGGGTTTCGTTGCCCGTCACAAGGGCCCGCGTGGAGCGGTGATGCATCAAGTCCTTGCCGAATATCGGGAGATCAATGACGTGGTTGGCGAAGGTCAAACGACCTCGACCCACCTCGACCCCACCTCGACCCGGTCGAAGTCAGAACCAGTCGAAACGACCTCGACCCACCTCGACCCCACCTCGACCCGGTCGAGGTCAGAAACGGGACAGGACGACTTCGACCCCGCTGACGGGGAGAGCCCCTTAAGGGGCTCCCCGGACGGGTCGAGGTCAGTCGGCGCAGAAAATGGGGATGAAGAACCCACCTCGACCCTGCCGCAAACGCCATCCAAGCCGTCCACCTCGACCCGCGGCCGCAAGAAGCAAAAGTGCGGCGGTTGTGACATCAACCTCGACCCGGTCCTCGCCGAACGCGGATACCACTACGGCTGCGAACCCGAAGGCCACGAAGAACCCAGCGGTGACGGTCGATGAAGGCCCGACGCCCCGGCTGGCTTCACGCCCGAATCGTCGCCAACGCCCGCAAAGCCAAACTCACGATCTGCCCGTGCGGGTCACCCGTGCTTGCAGGCCTCGACGACGACCGGTGCGCGTTCACCGCGAACGCCGACATTCGCCAGCTGACCCCAGCAGGGGAAACCGCGACAACGGTCCTGCTCCAACGAGCGACGTTCGAACTTGCCGTCCACGAGCTCTGGCGACGACGCGACACGGAGCACGGGAAACCAAGCCGATTCCCGATCCTGCCCGAACACCGCTGCAACGACCCAGTGCCCGCGACCTGGACCAAGCCCCCGAACCCGAACCCACGAAAGGACCAGCCCGATGACCCGCCCTTCTAGCTCAGGTCTACGGATACAAGATGGATTCGGCTATCAACAAGATGAAGGCGGCTTCGGAAAAAACGAGACCCAGCATGACGGACGCCCGATCATTCCTAAGCGCTTCTCGAACCTGGAGCCCCAATCCGACAAGTGCACTCAGCACCCCGAACACCAAGAACGGATTCCAATGCATGTGTTGGGCAACGACCGCTGCAAGCGCCAAGGCGATTGCCTCGAAGATCACTACGAGGCTGATAACCCACCACTTACTCCCGCGCCGATTGTTGGTGACGTTTTCAGAGAGGTCATCTCGAATTTTCTTGATCAAATTTGTCATGCCCAAACTATCGGCAGGGGAACCAAGTGAACGCAAGCGAAACGACTACCCCAACGACATGCGTGATTTGCAAACGCCGCAAACCACACATTGGACTCACATGCACCAGCTGCCACGACCGCATCCACCAACACCTGAGAGACATCCCCATCGCGTACAAACAAGCCGAGAACGAACTCGTCCCCGGTGGCGGTGGTCACGCCGGAGGCACCGAACAATCCATCGGCCTACGTATCGGAGCCCTCGACCTACGCCACGGCGCCGGATACATCAACGAGCTCGGCCAATGGGCCCGCCAATGGCGCGAAGACGGAATCACGAAACCGTCACAACTCGAATACGTGTGCGACATCAACTACCACTGGCGTGACGGCATCAACTCCACCCAACCCGACGAACGCGGACACCAGGCACCACCGAACCCCGAATACTCAGCACTTCACGCAACCCTGCGCCGCTACGGGAAAGGCACCCCTGAGCGCGCCGACCTCACAGGAGTCACGCTCACCGCCGTCGTCGACGAACTCCTCATCGGACTACACGAGGCCTGCAAACGATTCGATGGGATCGACGAATTCGCCACCGCAATTGCCACCCTCAGCGGGCAAGCAACATCCGCGTCACGGACAGCACCACGCCAAGCCTGGGTCATCCCATGCCCAACCGATCGCGATGACGATGGCGACACGACTCGTTGTGGCCTCCCGCTGCGCGTCACCGGGGAAGACCTCCACAGCGTCGTCGAGTGCCCCAGGTGCCTCACGCACTGGGACGTTCAACGACTACTGCTCGTCGCCGAATCAGACAGCGCCACAACCGTTTGGCTACCCGCCGACGAGATCGACCTTCTGCTCAACATTCCCGAGCAGACGCTTCGACGTTGGGCGAGAGACCCGAACAACCCCACTATCCGGGAGCGCGGACGCTACGACGTCGCGTCAGTACGTGAAGCAATCGCGACACGCGACGCTCGCAAGCAGCGAAGAGCTTGACGATCATGCTCGTGAGCGCTAGCTTCGCGTACAGTCACTTGACCTGTGAGGGGACCAGTTGAGGCCAGCAGCAGCGATTGAGAAGCACGCATACACCAACCACATCGAAAACGGTGTTCGCGTCACCGACCCAAAGCTGCCCGACGAACCCGGCACCGTCCACGCACTGGACCGAGACACACGTTCGGACCGGATGCGTGACCGCGTCATCAACGGCATCACCTACACGCGCTACCAAGGGCAACTCTCAATGTGCGGCAAGCACGTTCAGGTTGTCCTGCCGACACTGTTCGACTCCGAAGATCCAGATGCGTGCCCAAGGTGTGCAGCAATACTCGCACCAGCCGACGACCCGGTGGGCGCATCAGTCCGCTAGACCTAGCGTCACCAAAGCCCGTGACCTGAGCGATCAGGCGGCGGGCTTCTGTCATGCAAGGGGCGACGATGACCAAGCCCAACCCACGCAAACACAACGGCCACCGACGACGCCAAGTCAGCGCCCGCGTGTACGCCGAAGAACACCTGTGCTGGATCTGCGGACAACCCGTCGACAAGACCTTGCCCTACCTCGGACCAGACGGTAAGCCGAATCCGTGGGCCAAGACCGTCGACGAAGTCATACCCGTGACCCGGGGCGGGTCACCAATCAAACGAGACAACTGCCGACTCGCCCACAGGCGCTGCAACATCAGACGAGGCGACGGCACCAAGAAGCAACCAAAACCACCGACGAAACTCATCACGTCGAGGCAGTGGTAACCACGGAGTCAATGACTCTGCGTAGCAAAGGGTGGTGACAGGGGGTGACCCCCTCCCGCCGACCCTGAGGCCCTCCTCCGGTGAAAGGGCCGATATCCCTCCGACCTTCGGATTCCACATTTGAGGTGATCACCGTGACGAAGAACCTCGGCGCGGTCGTCCCGAATGGCGATCGCCTGGCGTCGCTGAAGGCTCTGCGTGACCGCCTGGCGGTCGACATCGACGAATGCGAATCCGCACGCGATGTCGCGGCGCTGAGCAATCGGCTCATGGATGTCCTTGCCCAGATCGACGAGCTCGATCCCGCGAAACCTGTTGAGGCGAAGGTGAATCCGATCGATGAAGTCGCGAAGCGCAGGGCTGCGAGGAAGTCAAGTTCCTCGAATCGCGCGAATCCCGCGCGCTAAGTGGTCTGAAGGCGACGACGCCTGCTTCCTGGCTTCGTCCTACGGGCTGATTCCGGACCCGTGGCAAGCAACGGCGGTGTGCGGCTGGATGCAGCGCCGCGCTGACGGCAAGTGGGCCTCGTCGACGTGGGGTCTTGCGGTTCCGCGCCAGAACGGCAAGAACGGCTGCCTCGAGGTCGTCGAGCTTTACCTGATGGTCGTGCTCGGCTTGAAGATTCTTCACACCGCCCACGAAGTCAAGACGGCCCGCAAAGCCTTCATGCGGCTGGTGTCGTTCTTCGAGAACCCCAAGTTCCCGGAGCTCGAAGCTCTGGTCGATCAGTCCCGCGGCGGGATCCGCAAAGCCAACGGCCAAGAGGCCATCTTCTTGACGAACGGGGCCTCGGTCGAGTTCATTGCTCGGTCGAAGGGTTCCGGTCGCGGCTTCACGGTCGACGTGCTCGTCTGTGATGAGGCCCAGGAGCTCGGAGACGAAGCGCTTGAGGCGTTGACGCCGACGATCTCAGCGGCGCCGTCGGGTGATCCGGTCACGATCTTCACGGGCACGCCGCCGTCGCCGCTGATGAACGGCGAGGTGTGGACGCGGGTTCGATTGAGCGCGGTGAAGCGCACGGATCGTCGGATTGCGTACTTCGAGTGGTCGATCGATTCCGAGGACGCCGCTGCGCTGGATGACCAGCAGCTGTGGGCGGCAACGAACCCGGCGTTGGGGTTTCGGTTGAACTTGGCGACGATCAAGACTGAGCGTCGCCGCTTCTCAGATGCCGGGTTCGCCCGCGAGCGTCTGGGAATGTGGGAGTCAGATTCGAATCTGGGCGTGATCCCGACGGAGACGTGGTCTGCGCGCGGGGTTGATGCTGAGGATGTTCCGGAGGCTGCCCCGACGGCGTTCGGTTTGGACATGTCGCATGAGCGGACCGTGTCGGTTGGTGTGTGTGTTCGCGATGGTGACGACTTCCATGTCGAACTTGCGGATCCGGGCCACCGCACGGACACGCTGGCGGTTGTCGACTGGCTGGCGAAGCGTGCGGGTCGGCGGATCCCGGTTGTCATCGATTCGATGTCACCAGCTGCGTCGCTCGCGGCTCCGTTGCGTGAGCGCAAGGTGAAGGTAATCGTCACGAACTCCGGCGACATGTCGAAAGCGTGCGGGGCATTCCTTGATGGCGTGAAGCAGGGCCGGTTGACGCACTTCGACCAGGAGCAGTTGAACGCCGCGATCGATGGCGCGAAGAAGCGAAAGATCGGGACGGCTGGCGGTTGGGGTTGGGACCGCGCCGACCCGGACACAGACATTTCACCGCTTGTCGCGGTGACCCTTGCTCGCTTCGGCGCGAGCGTGACCAAGAAGCGCTCCGGCGCTAAGACTTCGAGAGTGGTGGTGATGACGTGAGCGTGACCTCGCTACGGATCCCACAACTCGGGCACAGCCATCAGGAAACCTTGGACCAGTGCCTCGCGCAGCTGTCAGCGCGGTCCCGGCGCAACCGGCTTCGTCGCCGCTACTACGACCACAAGAACGAACTCCGTGACTTGGGGATCTCCATCCCTCCGAGTCTGCGCAAGGTCGAGACTGTCGTTGGCTGGCCCGCGAAGGGCGTCGACGCACTATCGCGTCGCATGATCCTTGACGGCTTCACGATCCCAGGTGGATCAACCGAGGACCTTGGTTTGGATGCACTGCTCGAGGAGAACCGGTTCGAGATTGAGGCTCCGCAGGCGCACACGTCGGCACTGACTCACTCGGTGGCGTTCACGTCGGTGACAGTTGGCGACGTTCAGGCCGGTGAGCCTGAAGTTCTGATCACGATGCGTGATGCGGAGTCTGCGACTGGACTTTGGGATGGCCGCCGCCGCGCTTTGAAGGCCGCGCTTTTGGTGTTCGACTTCGACGAGTCGGGTATCCCGAAAGAGTTCGTGCTGTACGTCCCGAATCTGGCAATCATCGTCAAGCGCACCGGTTCGTCGTGGGATGTTCGCCAGTCCGCGCACGAGCTTGGGATCCCGGTCGAGGCCCTGGTCTACAACCCGTCGCTGTCGCGCCCGTTTGGTCGTTCACGGATCTCGCGCGCCGTGATGGCGCTGACCGATTCTGCGGTTCGCACGTTGCTTCGCTCGGAAGTGTCGGCGGAGTTCTTCTCCGCTCCGCAACGCTACGTGCTCGGCGCGGATGAGAATTCGTTCGTCGACCGCGACGGCAACCCGGTCCCGGCGTGGACGTCCCTCCTTGGTCGCTACTTGGCGATTGGCCGCGATGAGGATGGCGAAGTTCCCGTTGTGGGGCAGTTCTCGCAGCAGTCGATGCAACCGCACTTCGAGCAGCTGCGTGCGATCGCGGCGATGTTTGCCGGGGAAGCGAACCTGCCGCTAGATTCGCTGGGTATCGTTCACGACAATCCCTCGAGCGCTGAAGCAATCATGCGCGCGAAGGAAGAACTGGTGATGGACGCGAAGTTCGCGATCCGCACGTTCGGTCCGTCCTGGCAGCGCATGGCTCGATCGGCCTTGATGTTGCGCCCGTCGACTCCAGCCGAGCGAGCCCAGTACGCCAAGATTCGCGCCCATTGGGGGAACCCTGCGACGCCGTCGATTGTGTCGGCGTCGGATGCGATCGTGAAGCAGGTTTCCGCGCTTCCGTGGATGGCTGATTCTGAGGTTGTGCTCGAGGAGCTCGGCTACGACCAGCCGACGATTGCGCGGCTGATGGCGGCCAAGAATCGTGCTGCAGCTGGTGATCGGCTTGCGACCCTGCTGCAGTCGCCGCCTACGCCAGCACAAGGAGCAACCGCGTCTGGTGAGGTCGTAGCCGATGGCGACGCCGCGGCAAGCTGAGCAGTACAAGCGCAACCAGGCGGCGATCGTCGCGAAGGCGCACGAAGCGCTTGAGCGGGCTTGGTCTCGGTTGGATTCGGATCCGCGAAAGGCGCGTCAGGAGATCGTTGACCTCCTGACGACGCTGATCAATTACTTCGGTGAGATGTCGTCGCTACAGGCCGTCGAGTATTACGACGGTTTGCGCGAGCTCGCAGCGGAAGGCCGGTCGCTGCCCCGGTTCCGTGCGGAGATGATGACCGCTGTCGCGATGGAAGATGTGGGCCCGTCCGCTGGATGGGTCGCGAACGCCGTCGATGAAGGTGACCGGACGAAGGCGCTCGAACGAGCCACCGCGGCATCCCAGCGCCTCATTCAGCAGTGGGGTCGCAAGACGCTGATCGGGAACGTTCGGCGCGATCCTGCGAAGCCAAGGTTCGCGCGTGTCCCGCACGGCAAGACGTGCGCCTTTTGCAGGCTCCTGTCGAGCCGCGGGGCCGTTTACTACACAGCCGAAACCGCTGGGTCGCTTGGCCAGTTCCACGCCAAGTGTGACTGCCAGATCGTTCCGTCGTTCGACGGTGACCTGCCGTACGACCCGGAGCCGTACTACGACGAGTACCTCACGGCTCGCGAAAGTGCGGGCGGGGATCTTCGGAAGATCGTCGCCCAAATGCGTGAGAACGCGAACGTCGCACCCCAGCCCGAATAGGGCTCCACATGCACGCCAACCGCAGCGGTGAATGCGGGTCAATGCCGACGGGCTACGGAAATGGAGTAACACGATGGGTGAACAACAGGACAAGGGTGCCGAAGGTCAAGACGGCGGCAAAGCGGATGCGTATGTCGCACCTGCGACGCAAGCCGACTTCGATCGAATGATTGCCGAACGAATCTCGCGCGAGCGTGCGAAGTTCGGCGACTACGACGCCCTGAAAGACAAGGCGGGCAAGTTCGATCAGCTTGAAGAGGCGAACAAGACGGAGCTTCAAAAGGTGCTCGAACGTGCCGAGGCTGCCGAGCGTGAGCGGGACGAACTCGCCGCAAGGCAAGCACTCGCTGCTCATGTCAAGGAAGTCGCCACGGCCACCGGTGTTCCTGCCGACTTGCTGCGAGGTGGCAGCAAGGAAGAGCTCGAGGCGCACGCCGAAACCCTGAAATCACACATCAGCTCCGAAGGCACGAAGAAGACGGCCTCCATCGGCCCGTACGTGCCACCGGAAGGCACCAATCCCGGTACTTCCGGACAAACCACCGCCGACGCGTTCGCTGAGGCCGTGGGTTCCGCGCTCCAATAACACGAAAGGAAGAGGCTCATGCCTGAAGACATTTCAAGAGGGACCAGTGGTGTCCTTCTACCCCCAGAGGTTTCCAGCGAGGTTTGGGCTGGCGTTCAAGGAGCGTCAGCTGTCATGCAGCTCACCCGCGAAACCACGATGCCAGGTCCGGGAATCTCGGTTCCCATCATCACCGGTGATGCTGAAGCGGACTGGGTTGATGAGACCGACGAAATCTCGGTGTCGCGCCCAACGCTGGACAACAAGACGATCACACCGTACAAGCTCGGCGTAATCGTTCCGTTCAGCAACGAATTCAAGCGCGATCTGGCTGGCCTGTACCCGGAGCTACTTCGCCGACTGCCGAACGCGCTGGCGAAGAAGTTCGATTCGACAGTGTTCGGGTCGAGCGCCCCGGGCAGCAATTTCGACGTGCTCGGCGGCGCAACAGCCGTTGCCTGCGCCCCGCATGCCTCTGACGTCAAGAAGGGCACCTACGCGGGCCTGGTTGAGGCTGAAGCCACCATCACCGGGAACGAGGGTGAAATTGGTGGATGGGTGCTGTCGCCGCAGTTCCGGAGCCTGCTCCGTGGACAGGTCGACGCAGACGGTCGCCCGCTGCTCGGCAACTCCATCATCGGAGGTGCTCAGGTCACCGACATCTTCGGCGCACCTGTCGCATCGTCTCGTGGGGTGTACGCGGCTGGGTCACCTGCGCGTATCGGATTCGTTGGCGACTTCGCTGACGGCGCCGTCTGGGGTGCGGTCAACGACATCGAGATCACGGTCACCGATCAGGCGTCCATCACCGATGGTGTCACCACGCTAGATGTTGGCGAAGAGACAGTTGACATCCCGAACATCCTCAACCTGTGGCAGCGGGACATGTTCGCGGTCAAGGTGGTGGTCGAGGTCGGGTTCCGGGTCCGCAACACCAACCGGTTCATCAAGTTGACCAACGGTGTCCGCACGTAAGACGAGTTGAGGGAGAGGGGTGCCAGTCGTGGCCGCATTCGCAACACATGAAGAGTTGGCCGCGCGCTGGCGCCCCTTGACCTCCGCCGAACAGGATCGGGCAACTGTCCTGCTCGAGGACGCCTCGGCGGAGATCCGCGAGCTCGTCCGAGACATCGATGCCCGTATCGCAGACTTCGATCCTGAAGAGGCGACCGGTCTAAACCCGGTTGTCGTGAAGCGGGTCACCTGTCAAATGGTGAAGCGCGTCTTGACTGGCGGCGTCGACCGTGAAGGCATCACGCAATACCAAGAGGGCACGGGGCCATTTTCTGAGGGCGTCACGTTCTCGAATCCGAACGGTGATCTGTACCTCACGAAGAACGAACGCAAGCTGCTCGGGGTTCCGGGGCAGAAGGCGTTCTCGATCGATCCAACACCGCCCGCATGAGCGAGATCATCAAGGTCTATCGCGGCACGGTCGTCGAGGACTCCGACGGCAACCCGGTCCAGGGCGACCTGGCCTTCTGGAAGCGGTTCCGCGCGAACGTCGCGCCGTCGCATCCGGGTGAGCCGGTCGAGGTTGGCCGACAAGCTCTGATCACGGGCTACACGATCTACGTTCGCTGCCACGCGCCGACGGGAATCCTCGCGTCGGATGTCGTCGAGGTTCGCGGGGTGAAGTGCCCGGTCGACGGGATCGTCGGCGAATGGAAGTCCGTGCAAGGGGTTCACAAGGGCGATCAGTTCGCCGTGAAGGTGGTGTCTGGCTGATGGCTAAGCGCGTGCGTTTCGTACTCAACCGCCCGAACGTCAAGTCCCAGATCCACTACGGCGCCGGGATGAATCGACTCCTCAGTGGTGTCGCCAGTTCCATGGAATCCGAAGACGTTGACACCGAAGTTCAGCGCTCGTCGGATGCGAAGAACCAGGGCCGCCTACGGGTGCGCGCCTGGGGCAAGCCTGACGACGCGTCAGCTGCACTCGGCAGGGCACGCGCATGACCGCCATCCCCGTCCAGTGGGACCGCGTAGAGGCAATCCTGCTCCCTTTGCTGCGCGCCGAGTTCCCGGACTTTACGATCCGCAACGTGAAGCCGAAGCAGCCCGCACCGTTCGGCTGCGTCGTGATCCGCGCTGACCTGCAACAGCACTCGACACCGCTGACTCGGTATTGCCGGATCGGCGTGAGCTCGTTCGCGGTCCGCGAATCAGGCGAACCGGATATTGCAGCTGCGCACGACAATGCCGCCGATGTTGCGGCGTTCATCACCACACTTCCGGGCCAAGCGGTGAAGCCGTTCTTGGTCGCGGAGATTGAGTCGGGTCCGACTCGCATGGCCGACGACGCGGGCGAATACGCCTACGTGAACGTGCTCACCCAGATCCACGCAGCCTGACTGCGTCCATCACAAATCGCTGCGCGTTGCCACGCGGCACATCCGAAAGAAAACACATCAGTAAGGGGATAAGTCATGGCTAACGACGCATCGAAAGTTCACCTGATCGCAGACGGCGAAATCTGGCTCAAGGAATATGACGGCGAGTCGTACGTCATCAGCGGAGCCACAGCAGATCCCGAGGATCTCGGGTTCACACACATCGGCTACTACTCATCTGATGGTTTCACTGAGCACATTGAGCCCGGTGACACCACGACCCACAAAGCGCAGAACGGCGAGGACGTCGTCGACCGTGAGAACCCAGGTCACGTGACGCTTGCGTTCTCCGCACTCGAAACCCGCAAGGAAGTTGTCGAGGCCTACTGGGATACCACGGTCCAACCTGACGGGTCGTACACGATCGCAACGGTCGGTTCGACGCGCCGGTACGCGCTGATCTTGCGGGGCATCAGCCACCAGGAGGATCAGTTGATCCTGTCGCACCAGCCGCACGTGAAGGTCGCCGAACGTGAGGACATCACGTTCAACCCCGAGACGCTAAAGGCGTACGGGATGACGTTCCGTACGTTCAAGGACGACGGGTTCGGCTACCACAAGCGCGACTGGGATACCTCGCTCATTGAGGTAGGCCCGCCGACGATCACCGCTGCATCACCTTCTGGTGCGGAGGAAGACGACGTCGTCACGATCACCGGAACGAACTTCACCGGTGCGACTGCGGTGACGTTCGGTGGTGTCGCGGCTGCGGACTTCGACGTCAACTCGGCGACGGAGATCGAGGCGATCATGCCTGCGGGTTCTGCTGGTTCCGCGGCGATCATCGTCACGACTCCTGCCGGTGCGACGGCTGGCTTCGCGTACACACGCGGCGCATAACACGACCCCTCGAGGCGCAGGTTGCGGCAACCACCTGCGCCTCGAGGCACCGCCAACGGTTGCCGCCAACAACACACGATTTGAAAGGTTGCCGCTATGTCTGAATTCGTCACGATCGCTGCCCCAACGACCACCGATCCGGAGCCGTTCCGCTTCGAGCTCGCGGGCGAGCAATTCGAACTACCAATGCTCAGCTCCGAGACTGCTCCGCTGGAACTCATCCCGGTACTGATGATGGCAACGAACGACGACGTGTCAGAGCGCGAAACGCTCGCCGCTGGGGTCGCGTTCTTCGAATACCTGCGCGATGACCATCCGAAGCTGTGGCGTCACTTGAAGAAGCAAAAGCAGCCAATCGTCTGGGTCAACGGGTTGATGGAAGCGTGGCTGAAGGCGTCGAACATTGACCCAAAAGCATCGTCCTGATCTACCTGATCGAGCACCATCCGGGAGCACTTGAGTACGACTGGCAGACCCGGTTCCGGTGCTCGATCACGCAGCTGCGAGAAGTCGGCTGGCGCAAGGCCTGGTGGTGGACGTCCGAGATCCTGCGGGATCCGTACTCGCACACTCACTCGGCACTACGCGGGGACCTTCGGGTTCCGCACCCAGCTGAGGAAGCAGCGATCGGGCTCCTTGAGGGCTGGGCGAACGCGCAGCGCAAGGAAGGCACGGCAGCGCAGCATCTAGCTCGACCGTGGGCAGCGAAACAGCATGCGGTCGAGTACGACCCTGAAGGGAAGGAACGTCGGCGTGCAGTCCTCGAAGGACTACGCAAGGGCGCTACTTAGGGGCTGAGTGCCCGGTCCATTGGGTGCCATCCCAGTAGCGCTGCTCATGCTCGAACGGGTACCAGCCAGCCGGTGGCGTGGTCGGCGCAGACTCAACGACGTCAGTCGCTATCGGCTGGTCCTGGAAATGTTTCGCGGCCCGATTGACGGCTAGCGCGAACTGGCGTGCTTCGCCTTCCTTCTTCGAGTTCAGCTCGATGAGAACGACGTCGTCCTCGGGGATCGTGATCGCCAAGTAGATCTTGTTTCGGTTCTTCCGCGCGAGGGCACCGACGATCGTTCCAATGCCGGGAAGGATCACCGTGCCCACGGCAACTCGGGTCGCAGTGATCCGTGCGGCGACGTCGGCGCCCTGGTCGACCATCGCTTCACATTCGGCAACGGGCCACTTTTGCAGGCCGCGCCTTAGCTGATCTTTCCGAATCGCGACACCGGCGAACTGCGCATCGAACTTGTGGGCTTGCCGGTAGCTGTCCAACGCCATCCGCCCATTGTGCCATCGAGGAATTGTCGCGGCACACCAACTTGATCATTAGGGGTGCGTCATGTCTCAAGAGATCGGCACCGCCTATGTGACGGTGCTCCCGTCGACCAAGGGTCTCGGCCGTCAGATCGAACGCGACATCGATGGTGGCGTCGCGAGCGGCACGAAGAAGGGCGGCTCGTCGTTCATCAGTGGTGTGGGCAAATGGGTTGGCCGCGCAACTATCGCCGGGGCTGCGATTGCCGGGGCCTTCACCATCAAGGGCGGAATCTCACGCCTCATGGCGATCGACGATGCCCAGGGCAAGTTGAAAGGTCTCGGGTTCAGCACTGAAGAGATCGCGGCCGTGATGGACAACGCGCTCGCATCGGTGAAGGGCACCGCATTCGGGCTTGGCGACGCTGCGACGGCTGCAGCTGGTGCTATCGCATCCGGCATCAAGCCCGGCAAGGATCTTGAGAACTATCTGAAGCTCGTCGGTGACGCCGCGACCATCGCGGGTACTGACTTCAACGAAATGGGCGCGATCTTCGGCAAGGTGACGGCCAAGAACAAGGTCGGCATGGAAGAGATAAACCAGCTTTCCGAGCGCGGCGTCCCGATCATGCAATGGCTCGCTGATCAATACGGCGTGACCGGCGACGAAATGTCGAAGATGGTCAGCCAAGGCAAGGTCAGTGCGAAAGACTTCCAGAAGGCCATCAAGGACAACATCGGTGGTGCGGCCCTCGAATCCGGCAAGACTGCTCGAGGTGCAATCGACAACCTCCTTGCCTCCCTCGGTCGCATCGGAGCGAACCTCCTCGGCCCCATCTTCGAAGGCGTCGCTCCTGGCGCGCGAAGTCTGACCGATGCCTTGGCGCCCCTAGAGGACATTGCCAGGAACGTCGGGGAAGCACTTAAGTCGGGACTTGGGTGGGTCGTCGACAACGCGGGGCCGATCGGAGCGTTTGCAGGCGTCATCCTGGCTGTTGCCGCGGCGCTCAAGGTGTGGGCGATCGCGCAAGCGCTGCTCAACGCTGTGATGGCAGCGTCGCCACTCACGTGGATCGTGCTTGGTATCGCTGCGCTCGTCGCTGGCCTTGTGTACGCGTACCAGAACTTTGAGACGTTCCGCAACGTCGTCGACACCGTCTTCGGTTTCATCAAGACCGTCGTCGGCGCCGTCGTCTCCTGGTTCACAGAGACCGCGATGCCATACATCCAAGCCGGATGGGCCATTGCTGTGCAGGCATTCCAAGCCGCATGGGCCGCGATTCAGCCAGTCCTGAACGTCATCAAAACCGTGATCGAATTCGTGTTCAACGGAATCAAGGCGTACTTCACCGTGATGTTCAACATCTACAAGACGATCTTCTCGGTGGCGTTCAACCTGATCAAGACTGTTGTCACGACCGTCTTCAATCAGGTCCGCACCGTGATCCAGGTCGTCATGACTGTCGTATCCACTGTCATTCGCACCCAGATCGCAATCTGGCGCACCGCATTCAACGTCGTCCGAACAGTGATCTCGGCAGTGATCGGCTTCTTCCAGAACCTGGTCGCCGGAGTGCGCCAGAAGGTCAGCGCCGTCGTCGGGGTGATCACTGGCATCAAGGATCGAGTGGTTGGGTTCTTCACTGGCGCCGTTGGTTGGTTGATCAACGCTGGCAAGCAGATCATTCAAGGCTTGGTCGACGGCATCCGGAACATGTTCGACACGGTGAAGAACACCCTCGGTGAGCTCACGTCGAAGCTGACGGATTGGAAGGGCCCGCCGAAGAAGGACCGGGTCCTTCTCCGCGGCGCTGGCCAACTCATCATCCAAGGCCTGGTCGACGGGATCCGTTCCGGTGAATCCGGCTTGAAGGGTTACCTCGAGCGCATGACGAAGGCGATCGGCAAAGCCCTGAGCTTGAAGCAGATCAGCAAAGCTCAGGCGAAGCAGATGACGACGCTCGTCGAGCAAACCGGCAAAGGCCTCGCGGCGATCGCGCGGAAGGTCGAGGCGCATCAGGAGAAGCTGAAGGAACTCGTCGAGGGCCGCGCGTCACTGAAGTCCCAGATCGCTGACTCGTTGACTGGTGAGCTTGACCTCGGGTCGCTCGTCCAGGACGGCAAGACCCTGACCTTTGAGGGCGTGTCCAGCTTCGTCGCGAATACGGCGAACCGGATCCGCGCGTTTGCCGGCAAAATCTCCGAGCTGATCCGCAAGGGCATCCCGCTCGGCCTGGTGCAAGAAGTCGCGGGGCTCGGATCTGAGAAGGGCACCGCGGTTGCGAATGCGTTGCTGTCGGGGACGAGTCAGCAGGTCGCTGACCTCACCAACTCCTACGCCGGGGTGTCCAGTGCTGCGAGCGCGGTCGGTGAGGCGATCGCGGCGAAGATGTACGACGCCGGGATCCAAGCGCAGCAGGGCCTCATCGACGGGCTGCTCAACGACAAGGGCATCAAGGACGCGGCCGCGAAGCTCGCGAAGGGCTTGACGAAGGCGGTCCGCAAGGAACTTGGCATCAAGTCTCCGTCGCGGGTGATGCGCGACAAGATCGGCAAGTTCCTGCTTCCAGGTGCATCGGCGGGTGTCGACGCGACACTGCCCGCGTTCCGGAGTCACATCGCCGACGCCCTCAACATCAGCGACCTTGTGCAGCCACTCAACGTGCCGTCAGTCGCAACCGCGGGGTCACCGCATTCAGCGACTGGTCGACCGATTGAGATTCATCAGCACGCGGTTCCGTACATCCCGACTGAGAAGCAAATGATGAAGGCGTGGCGTGACATGGAGAACCTTTACGGGGTGGGTGCCTGATGCCTCTCGTCGCACCGATCCCGGTCCCACCGCCGTCGCCAGCACCGATTCGACCACTACCGCAACCGGTGTCACACATGCTCCGGTACTCCATTACCGGGGCGAACGATGACACCCTCGACCTTGAGCTTGTCAACGGCGTCCTTGTCCTGCCCGGGGTGCGGGGTTTGGATATGCCGGATCCGATCACCAGGTCGACGGAACCAATCGGCTGGGACGGCGGGCGCCACGAGTCGGCCCGGTACGGGTTCCGTGAAGTGTTCCTCCCGATTGAGATGGTCGGCACACAGCCTCAGCTGCAGGCCCTCGTCGCCCGGATCATCCGGATTCTTGACGTTCGCCGCGGCCCGGTCACAGTGACCGTCGCGCACCGGGATGGGCGCAAGTACACGATCGCTGGGATGTATGCCGGTGGCTTCGACCAGGACTTGCCGGTCGGTGGCGGGCAGTGGCGCCATTCGGCGGGAATCACGATCTCGTGTGATGACCCGTACTGGCAGGGCGAGCAGCGCACGATCGTGTTCGCCCGCGGCCTGGTCACAGTGGACCCGTTCCTCGGTGAAGGCTTCCTTCCGCCGAGCCTGTCGACGGCATTCAAGCTTGGCGAGATCGAGATCGACGTGGCCGGGGACGCTGAAGCGTTCCCACGCTGGCGGGTCCACGGTCCCGGTGACGAGTTCACGGCGACGGATTTGACGACGGGTGCGAGTTGGGGTTTCGGTGAGCTCGACGCCACCGACGAACTGATCCTCGACGCCCGCCGCGGCGTCCAAACCATCACGCTCAACGGTGAGCGCGCGTGGAACCTTACGACGACGGGTTCGATTCTGTGGCCGCTGCAGCCGGGACGTTCAGCGATTGAGCTCGCGATCAGTGAGATCGGCGCCGAATCAGTCATCGAGCTCAGCTACACGCCGCGGTTCTTGTCGGTGTGGGCATGACGCCTTGGCAGGTGTACGTCCGTAACGCTGCCCTCGAAACGGTGGGCGCGGTCGACGTGTGGGAGCAGCTGCGCGCCGAGCTCCGCGTGAACGCGGGCGGCAACTGGTCGATCACGATGCCCAGCACAGCCGAGCAAGCACAACTACTCGCGGAGGGCTCCGGCGTTGTCGTGTGGGGACCGGCCGGGGTTGTGTTCTCCGGGCCGATGCGCAGCCCGGAGCGGTCACGCGACGACGACGGGCAAGCAACGCTGGTCGCGACCGGTATCGACGACACCGCACGACTGGGGTTCCGCCTGTGCTACCCGGATCCGACCGCGATCTCAACAGCACAAACCGAAGAATCCCACTACGTCGCGACCGGCCCAGCCGAGACTGTGATTCGGAACCTCATCAACGTGAACGCCGGTCCGGGCGCGTTGACGGCCAGGCGAATCGCAGGCCTGACCCTCGAGGCAGACGAAGCGCGCGGGGCGACCGTCAGGTGCGAGGCACGGTTCTCGAATTTGCTCGAGGAATGCGCCGAGCTTGCACGCATCGGCGGGATCCGGTTTTGGATTGAGCAGGACGGCGAGCAGCTGCGCCTGCGCTTCACTGAACCCGTCGAAGGCCGCGCACGGTTCTCCGTCGGCATGGGCAACTTGGCCGCGCACGACTGGAAGCTCACAGCACCTGGCGCGACTCGGGTCCTGGTCGCGGGGCAAGGCGATTTGACGGAGCGCCAATTCGTGGAACGCGCCGACACTGACGCCGAAGAAGCATGGGGCGAACGCATCGAAGTGTTCCAAGACGCCCGCGACACCGACGAGAACACCACACATGAGCAGCGCGGTGACGCTGTCCTCGCTGAAGCAGCCGGGACCGGCGGCCTGTCGTCGACACCGGTCGACGTCCCGGGCCTCGCGTTTGGCTTGGACTACAACCTTGGCGACGTCGCAGAAGTCGACCTCGGTGACGTCACGGTCACCGACACGATCGCGCAGATCAGCATCGAAGGCGACGCATCCGGCGTGAGGGTGAAGCCGATCGTCGGCGGCACCGACCCCGACGCCCCGGCCCTCTACAAGCACTTCCGGCAACTACGGGCTCGCACGGACAAACTGGAACGGAGCAAATAGCCATGACTCAACGACGCTTCCCCTTCGCCTACGCAGATCCCGAAGATGATCCCGGTGTCAACATCGGCCAGTGGTCGCTGATGGCCCGCAACTGGGGTGGTGACGGCGTCATCGGTCACGCCGGTGGCAGCGTCGCCGAGGTCTTCGCCGACAACTCGGGGCTGCAGGTGAAGGTGCGGGCAGGTGTCGCGCAGCTGCGTGGACACCTGTGGGAGTCCGACGCTGTCGAGACTGTGGAGGTCGACGCGAACGCGTCCGGTTCCCCGCGCATCGACCTGGTGGTTCTGCGTTTGGACCCGACGAACGAACCGGACTTCATCACCCTCGAGGTCCTTACCGGAACCCCGGCTTCCTCACCTGTCGAACCAGCATTGACGCGCACCTACACCGGGATCTTCGAGGTTCCGTTGGGTGCGGTGCGGGTGGAGTCAGGGGCGTCGAGCATCGCAGCTGACAAGGTGTTTGAGCGCCGCGAGTTTCAGCCAACTGGGATCCCGACGGGCGGCACCTTGTGGTGGCCAGGCCTGCTCGATGCCCAACCTGCGGGCTTCCTCCCGGTCTCACACGCTCCGGTATCTCGCAACACGTTCTACAACCTCTTCAAGAAGTACGGCACCGCGTGGGGCGCTGGCGACGGGGTCTCCACGTTCAACATTCCGCCACCCGGCTTCGTACCCGTGGGCGTGGACCCGGCGGTCGCGGAGTTCAACACGCTCGGGAAGAAGTTCGGCGCAGTGAAGCACACACTCACGGCCGCCGAAATGCCGTCACACGCCCACCCCGCGTCCAGCGGGTCGAGCACCGTGCCCGGGCAGTTCAGAGACGTGAACGGATCCCAGGCTTCGGGCAGTATCCGGACGGGCCAAACGTCAGGGCACTCACTGCGCGCAATCAACGATTCCCATCACAGCCACACAGTCACGGTCGGTGCGACTGGTGGAGGCCAATCGCACAACAACGTTCAGCCGTCGATGGCTGGCTTCTGGCTCATCAAAACCTGACCACCTTCTCGCAGCCCCAAGGAGCCCCCATGCGATACCGATACTGCGCAACACCGGCCGACGCGATCATCTCCGTGACCGGAGCTCCGATCGCCGGTGCACCCGTCACGGTCCGATACCCGTCGGAGTCTGATCCGCAACTCGCGGGGACCGTGCAGGTCACCGATCTTCAGAACTCCCTCGGTGATTCCACACCGAACCCGACGTCGGACGAGCAGGGCTTCCTGTCGTTCTTCGGCCCCGACGGCTACCGCGGTGTGCTGTGGGTCGAAACCGGGATCGGTTCACCGCTGGCCGTGTTCCCGCTGCTCGCACAGTCTGGCTTCGATGTGGTCACCGAGACCTCGATCGGGGACCTCGACGGCGTCGACCTGACCGGCGTCGCAGCCGGAACGGTCCTCACGTTCGACGGGACCGCTTGGAAGCCCGCGGTCACCCAATCGGCGCGGGTCGTGCGCTGGCTTCGTGATGGTGAAGACGGCGTAGGCGCGTGGGAGGCCCGCCCCGACATTGACGAACCGTTCGTGTTCCTGTCCGTCGGAGATCCGCTGGCACCGCCACCGGGGGAAGCGACTAGTGGAGAGTACGAAGGTCACGAAGGTTCGCTGTGGGTGGACGTCTGGGAGCGCGACGCCGAAGCCGAAGACCCAGAGATCATCGAATAATGCCGGTCCAGCATTGGCAGTATTCGCCAGCCGGAATGTGGGTCGCCCCGGGACGTGTCCTCTCGCCCCGCGACCTTCTCGTTCCTGGCACGTATGTTCCTGGCCCGGCCACGACTGGCGTCCCACCGAACACGACGTTGGAACTGCAAGGCGCGTGGACGACTGGCTATGACGGTCAGGTCGTCACCGGTGTCCGATTCACAGGGCAGGTGAACCTCAAGCACCTGAACGTCATCTTCCAGTCGTGCATCTTCGAGTTCGGGCCACCGATCACGGAGACCCCACCCACCCAGACGGACATGAAGCCGTTGGTGAAGGCATGGAACGCGGGGACATCGGCGCAGTTCTACGACTGCGAGTTCTTCCCATCGGTGCAGTCGGTGCGCTCTGCCGTCGGGATCCAGGGTCACGACTACGAGGCCTACCGCTGCAAGTTCCACGGCACCGTCGACGGCGCGATGGCGACGAACCAGAACGTCAAAATCTGGCAGTCCTGGATCTACGACCTGCCCTACTACGACTTCGATCCGTGGCAAACGGATGGTTCGCACAACGACGGCATTCAATGCCAAGGCGGCGGCGCCGGTTTCGACTTCTCCTACTGCCTGATTCAGATGGGCTACAAGGCGACGTCGGGAATCATCGTCACTCAGGACGTCGCCAACGTGACTGGTTTGACGGTCCACCACAACTGGGTGCAGTCGGTGTGGGACGGACCGCAGGCCACGGCTTGTGCGGTCGGGTTGAACATCGCGGAGACGAAGAGCCTCGGGGCGATGACCAACGTTGACATCACCGACAACCGGATCTCACACCACTCGAAGTTCAAGTCGAACCACGCTGCGCTGATCAAGTCGAACACGTACGACATCGCGACGATCACCGGCAACGTCGAGCTCCTTGTCGGCCCGGATGGTCGACCACTTGTGCAGGGATCCACGACACCAGCGAAGATCACGAGGAGCTGACCACATGAGCACAGACATTGAGTACCGGCGCAACCTCGCCGACGGTGGCGCGAACGGTGCCACTGCAACGACGGCGACGACCGATGATGCCGGTGGCGACATCCTCGACATCTCGACCGGCGGCACGCGCACCTACTCGAACGCGTACGCGCACTCGTCGTCTCCGACGTCGTTTCGCTGCTACGGCAACGGTGCCGCCGCTATCCAAGCATGGAACCGGTCCGGTCACACCTGGTCGTCATTCCGGTCCATGGTCTACTTCCCGACGCTGCCAACGAGCGGAACGAACACGTGGTTCCAGGGTCGTAACACCGCGGATGTGGCGATGCTGGAAGCCCAGCTGCAAACGAACGGGAAGATCCGCGTCACCGGCTCCGGTGGTACACAGTTGTGGTTGTCGACGGCGACGTTCGCAGCAACCACGGAATACCGTGCCGAGATTGAGCTACATCCGGACACCACGTCCACTGGCTACGTGACAGTGAACATGTACGCCGCTGACACGATGACGCTCGTCGACGGGTTCACAACGTCGACGGCGAACCTCGGGACGCTGCCCTTCGCATCCTGGCGCTGGGGGAAGCTCACAGTGTCAGGTGAATGGGCAGCACACTTCGCTGCACTGGCCCTGGTCACTGACACTGAGCAGTTCGGACTGATCGGCCCATACAAAGGCGACCCGTCCCTGTCCGTCGCGATCAAGCATTTGATCGAAGTCGACGTCGACGGATCCGCTGGGGTCATCACCGTCGAACAGTTGACAGGCACCGAAGCCGTGATCGAAGGCCCTGACGGTGACCTGTTCTTCGTGGAACGCCCCGAACATCACAGCGACGTGCTGACGTTCCTCGCCGTGGCGGCCGCCGACGGCCCACCGATCACGAAGCTCATCAAGGTGTATCCGCAGTCGGTGATCTCAAAGCTGCAATACAAGGGCACCGGCGACCCAGCGAACAGGGAGAACTGGCGATGAACTGTGACTGTGACGACGAGCAAGGCCGCTACGCGACGACGGTGAAGCAGGGCGCGGACTTCTCCCGCGCCTTCAACATGCCCGTCACCCGCGCAGCCTCCGCGCGCTTGCAGCTGCGCACCACGAGCGAAGGTGACGTGGTCCTCGCGTTCACGTCGCCGAGCAATGGCCTCGTGATCAGCGAGGCGGGGGCACGCGTCACCTGGTCGATGACTGTCGAGCAGACCGCCGCACTCGACGCGGGTTCCTATGTCTGGGATCTGTACGTGACGACCGTCGGCGGCAAATCGAAGCCCATGATTCCCGACGGACACCTGACAGTGAAAAGGGCGGTGACCCGCGATGCCTGAGATCGTGACCGTGGTTGAGGAAGTCACCGTCGTCAGCGAAGACGGAACCATTGAGGTCGTCGAAGTCGGCATCGTCGGTGACCCAGGTCCTCCTGGCACACCAGGCCCCGGCTACGACCTCTTCGACCCCCAATACGACGACGACGACGAGATCGAGGGCTTCACCCCGAACGTCCCAATGTTCTTGGACTTCAACCGCCTGTTCTTGAATGGCTACGGCGACGACATGCACGCCCTCGGCTGGGGCTATCTCACGGACGGGATCGACGGACCTGTCTTATCCGGTTTCGCCGGGTTCGGCCTGAAATCCGGGGACGACATGATCGTCGCTGCCGACGGGAACTCCCTGTACCTGCCGCAAGAATCAGCCGCCGACGACGACGAGTTTTTGACTGTCGATGACCAAGGCCGCGTCGGCCACGTCACCGCGGAAACGGCCCGCCAAAACCTCGGCCTCGGCACGATGGCAACCGCGTCTGCGTCGGACTACCTCAGCAAAGCAGGGAACCTCTCCGGGATCGCAGACCCGGCAGTAGCGCGCACCAACCTCGGTTTGGGGTCGATGGCAACGCAGACGGCGAACGCGTACGCGGCACTCACAGGGGCGACATTTACTGGTGCGGTAACAGTGAACGCGGCGGCGACCTCCTCCCTCACTGCCCCAACGACCGCTGACAATGCGCGGCTCTATCTGGACGGTGGAACCGCTACTGGCAAGGGTGCCATTATTGGGTTTTTTCGTGGCGGTGGCCTAGGCGGTTGGGTTGGCTCTAACTCGGCTGGTAACGGTGGCGCGTCAAGTGGAATCACCCTCGCCTCATATGGAGGCGCGCTCTCCTTGCAGCACGGCAACTATGTGGTCGGCGTGCTCGACGCGACATCCAATAGGTTCGTCGCGCAGGCTGCGACCACTACCGCGCTGGTCGCCCGCATGGCACCCGCGCAAACCGCTGCCGGTGTCGAGGTTCAAAACTCGTCTGGGTCTGTGCTTGCTTCTATTAGTGCAGCAGGAGCAGGAACATTCACTGGTATCACCGCGTCGGGGTCGTCCGGGCTCACCGTCAGCGGCGGATTGAGTTATCTACGTCCGAGCGGTGCAGGCGGCAACGCCCTATGGATTCGCGGGCAAGCAAGCCAAGGTGCCTACTTGGTCAACTTCCAAGACAACACGGGCGCGACGCTCGGTGGGATTGGCCCAACCGCCGAGTTCTACACGCCGGGTTCCACATCAGCGCGTGCGGGCCTTCGCATCCCGCACGGCACGGCCCCGTCCGCACCCACTGACGGCGACATCTGGACGACCACCGCGGGTGCGTACATCCGGGTCAACGGCGTAACCAAGCAAATCCAATTCGTCTAAGGAGAACCCATGACCGACTTTGATCCCACCTCAGCCCTCACCGACATCGAGAAGGCGCAGATCGCGGAGCAGCGTGTGCGCGCGTGGGCTGCCGATGCGTACGGGCATCAGTTGAACAAGGCCGCTGTGCTCGCCGCTGACCCTGATGCTGATACCTCCGACATGGACACCGCCCTGCGTCACATCGGTGAGGCGATGAAGGTCACGTTGGACTCCGTGAAGGACGTGGACACCGAGGGTTTCGAGTCTTTGTCGAAGGCGTCGGCTGCGCTCACCGCCTCGCGTGAAGTGAAGCCGGTGAAACCAGGTAAGGGCTAGCTGATGCTCCTCGCTTTCCTCGTCGCCGAGTCGCTGATCCCTGACGGCGCCGTCGACTTCGCCCAGGATCTGCAAATCCTCCTGCTCGCTGTCGCCGCGTTCACGACTGCTGTTGTCGGGACCGTCATCCCGATACTCGTCGCGGTCCGGAAGCTGATCGTCGGGCCGACGGAGGCGCGGATCACTGAGATCGATGGCCGCGTCGCCAGGATCGAAGAGACCGCCGTGGCCGAGCGCGCAGAAATGAAGCTGGCCCGTGCCGAGGACCGCATTGAGCGGCAGAAGTTGTCGATGCGCCAAGCCCAAATCGGGGGCGCCCTCGGCCTGGACTTCAACGACTAACCCAAACCTCCAACCCATGACCCCTGCCGCCCGGTGGGGGTTTCGCTGTTTAAGGAGACCAAATGAACGACTACAAGCTGAGCCC
>JBAYVO010000010.1:0-26952 GCA_041674545.1 Candidatus Nanopelagicales bacterium
AAGCAGGCGGGTAGTTGGGAAGACCTCCCCGAGGACATCAAGAACACCTACGACCGTCTCGGCATCCCGGAGGCCGAGAAGCAACGGCTCGTCGCCGGTGTTGCCGCCCAGTACGAGTCTGAGGTCGTCTACCACGCGATTCGCGAGGACCTGGAAGCTCAAGGTGTGCTCTTCCTCGACACTGACACGGGGTTGCGCGAACACGAAGATGTGTTCAAGGAGCACTTTGCATCCGTGATTCCGGTTGGGGATAACAAGTTCTCTGCGCTCAATACCGCGGTGTGGTCTGGCGGATCGTTCATCTACGTGCCCAAGGGCGTCAAGGTCGACATCCCGTTGCAGGCCTACTTCCGGATCAATACGGAAAACATGGGCCAGTTTGAACGAACGCTGATCATCGTTGACGAAGACGCTTACGTTCACTACGTCGAAGGTTGCACAGCGCCGATTTACAGCTCCGACTCGTTGCACAGCGCCGTGGTGGAGATCATCGTCAAGCCGGGAGGTCGTTGCCGCTACACGACGATCCAAAACTGGTCGAACAACGTGTACAACTTGGTCACCAAGCGAGCAGTTGCTCAAAAGGGTGCCACGATGGAGTGGATCGACGGCAACATCGGTTCCAAGGTCACCATGAAGTACCCGGCGGTCTGGTTGATGGGGGAACACGCCAAGGGTGAGACGCTGTCGATCGCGTTTGCTGGCGAAGGTCAACATCAGGATGCCGGTTCAAAGATGGTGCACGCTGCACCGAACACGTCGTCATCGATCGTTTCGAAGTCTGTCGCCCGCGGCGGGGGACGGACGTCGTACCGCGGCCTCGTTCAGGTCCTCGAAGGCGCCAAGGGATCCAAGAGCACCGTGCGTTGTGACGCGCTGCTTGTTGACGACATCAGCCGCTCCGACACCTACCCGTACGCGGACGTTCGCGAGGACGACGTGTCGATGGGTCACGAAGCGAGCGTGTCGAAGGTTGGCGAGGATCAACTGTTCTACCTCATGTCGCGCGGTATGACCGAGGAGGAGGCGATGGCGATGATCGTTCGCGGTTTCGTCGAGCCAATCGCACGGGAACTGCCAATGGAATACGCGTTGGAACTGAACCGCCTGATCGAACTGCAGATGGAAGGAGCGGTCGGCTAGATGTCAGTTATCAACGAGGAACGTGAGATTGCGATCACCGTTCCCAAAGACAAGAGCGAAGTGGTGACGTCGTTCTCGCCTGCAGACTTCGCCGCCCCAACAGGGCGAGAAGAAGAGTGGCGATTCACGCCGATGCGCCGGGTTCGCGGGTTGTTAGGTGCCCTTGAAACCACTGATGGCGCGGATGTCGTCATCGAAGATGGCGTTGGTGTCGTCACGCTTCAGAACCCTGCAGAGGTCGCGGCGAGCGAAGGCGCACTCGTTCCGGTGGACCTTGCCAGCGCGTTAGCTTGGCAGGGTGCGGATTCAGTCATCGCAGTAGATGTGCCAGCAAAGACTGACCTTGCTGAGCCTGTCACAGTGACGATCACGGGTGCAACGAGTTCCTATCAACGGGTACGGATCACCGTGGGAGCGGATGCCGCGGCGACAGTGGTGATCAACCACCAGGGTTCGGGTAGTCACAGTGAGAACATCGAGGTCGAGGTTGGTGATCGTTCCGCGTTGAAGTTGGTCGTTATCCAAGACTGGAATCGCGACGCCGTTCACCTCGGTCGAGTTCACACTCGTGTCGGTCGTGACGCAACCCTTACTCAGGTTGTGGCAACCTTCGGCGGCGACGTTGTGCGGTTGGTATCGACTGTTGACTATGACGGCCCAGGCGGTTCCGCGGAGCTACTTGGGGCGTTCTTCGCCGATGCTGGTCAACACCTAGAGCATCGTCTCTTCGTTGATCACAATGCTCCGCACTGCCGCAGCAATGTGGTGTACAAGGGCGCACTTCAAGGTGAGCACGCACATTCGGTCTGGATCGGCGACGTACTGATTCGTGCGAAGGCCGTCGGAACGGACACCTACGAAATCAATCGCAACCTTGTGCTGACCGATGGCGCGCGTGCGGATTCGGTGCCGAACCTCGAAATCGAGACCGGTGAAGTGACTGGTGCTGGTCACGCAAGCGCCACTGGCCGGTTTGATGACGAACAACTCTTCTACTTGCAAGCACGCGGCATCCCTGCCGACGAAGCCCGCCGGTTAGTAGTTCGTGGCTTCTTCACTGAAGTTTTGGATCAGATCCCCAACGAAGCGATCCGAACGCGCCTGTGGGCAGCCGTCGACGATGAAATCGGAGCGGTTGGTTCAGGGGTCGCGTCATGACCGCCGAAATCGGCCAGGAGCACGCTGTCGCCAAGCTCGCAGACATTCCGCCGGGAACGGCCCTTCGCGTTGATGTCGATGGAATTGACGTCGCAGTCGTGCACACCGAGGGCCACGTTTTTGCAATCGACGACATCTGTTCACATGCAGAGGTCTCGCTGTCTGAGGGTGAAGTGGAAGGCTGCTTCATCGAATGTTGGCTACACGGATCGCGGTTCGACCTACGAACCGGCGAACCCACGGGACCACCGGCAGTCGAACCGGTTCCGGTCTACACAGCACGCGTCGAAGGAACTGGTGCCGACGCCACCATCTACGTAAGCGTCACACAAGGAGCTGGACACACATGGCAGAACTAACGAACGACGCAGCCACGAATCAGGGTGCCGAACTTGTCATCCGCGATCTTCACGTCAGCGTAGAGGGCGAAGAGGGCGCTCGCGAGATTCTTAGCGGCGTCAACCTCACGATTAGGTCCGGTGAGATCCACGCGATCATGGGGCCAAACGGCTCCGGCAAGTCAACGCTCGCCTACTCAGTTGCTGGGCACCCGAAGTACACCGTCACGTCAGGTTCGGTCACGCTTGATGGCGAAGATGTCCTCGCGATGTCGGTTGACGAACGTGCGAAGGCGGGACTCTTCTTGGCAATGCAATATCCAGTAGAGGTTCCTGGGGTAACGGTCTCGAATTTCCTGCGAACTGCCGCAACGGCGATCCGCGGCGAAGCCCCGAAGCTGCGCACATGGATGGGCGAAGTCAAGGACTCGATGGAAAAGCTCAAGGTTGACCCAGCGTTCGCGCAGCGCAACGTGAACGAAGGATTCTCTGGCGGTGAACGCAAGCGTCACGAGATCTTGCAGATGGACCTGCTCAAGCCCAAGGTTGCGATCCTCGATGAGACCGATTCCGGTCTCGACGTCGACGCGCTCAAGGTCGTCAGCGAGGGCGTGAACCGTGTGCATGCCGAACAAGGCACCGGGCTGCTCCTCATCACGCACACGACCAGGCTGCTCAAGCAGATCCCAGCACAATACGTGCACGTCTTCGTGGATGGTCGGATCGCCGAAAGTGGCGGCCCCGAGTTAGCCGAGAAGATCGACGCTGAAGGCTACGAAGCATTCGCCACAACCGCACCGGTGAGTGCATAGGAATGACGTACACGACTCCGTTGGACGTTGAGAGGATCAGGAAGGATTTCCCGATCCTCTCTCGAACCGTGCGCGGAGGTCGTCCGTTGGTGTACCTCGATAGTGGTGCAACCTCGCAAAAGCCTACTGCCGTACTTGACGCTGAGCGCTACTACTACGAACACACCAATGCGGCCGTGCACCGTGGAGCGCACCAGTTAGCGGAAGAGGCCACCGACGCCTACGAATCAGCGCGTAGGCGGATCGCCGAGTTTGTCGGCGGAACTGCGAACGAGTTGGTTTTCACAAAGAACGCGACCGAGAGCATCAACCTCGTCGCATACGCATTTCTGAACGCGACGCTGAAAGCAGCTCGGGGGCTAGACCTCCCTGACGGCGGCCAGCGATTTGTCCTGGCACCGGGTGACGAAATCGTCGTCACTGAGATGGAGCATCACGCGAACCTCGTGCCCTGGCAGGAGTTGTGTGAGAAGACTGGCGCCACACTGCGTTGGATCGGCCTGACTGACGATGGCCGCCTTGATCTGACCGGGCTTGATGCGCTCATCACGGAGCGGACGAAGTGTGTATCGGTGGTCCACCAGTCGAACATCTTGGGAACTATCAACGATGTCTCGACTTTGGGCCGACACGCTCGCGCCGTGGGTAGCCTGTTTGTCGTCGACGCGTGCCAGTCCATCCCCCATATGCCGGTAGACGTCGCGACTCTGGGTGCAGATCTTGTCGCGTGGAGCGGGCACAAGATGTTGGCCCCCAACGGTATTGGTTGCCTGTGGGGTAGCGAGTCCATTCTGGCTGCGATGCCACCGTTCATCAGTGGTGGATCGATGATCAAGAAAGTGACAATGGCAGCGACGACGTTCGCGGACCCGCCGCAGCGGTTTGAAGCAGGCGTCCCGATGACTGCGCAGGCTGTCGGGTTAGGCGCTGCGGTCGACTACCTCAACGAGCTCGGGATGGACAACGTCTTCGCGCATGAACATGCGCTGACCGGGTACGCGCTCGAGAAGCTCGGAGCCATCGACGGCGTCCGGATTATTGGGCCGCGCACCAACGTTGACCGAGGTGGAGCGATTTCCTTCGTCGTTGATGAGATCCACGCTCACGATGTTGGCCAGGTCCTTGACGATCGGGGGGTAGCGGTGCGTGTTGGGCATCATTGCGCGGCACCTGTCTGCCAGCGTTACGGAGTCACGGCCACGGTCAGAGCATCGTTTGGCGTCTACAACGGGTTCGACGACGTCGACTCACTCGTTGACGCCGTGCGCGGCGCTCAAGATTACTTTGGAGTGACTAGCTAATGCGCCTTGACCAGATGTACCAAGAGGTGATCCTCGACCACTACAAGCGCCCCCATGGCAAGGGTCTGGTGGAACCGTTCGACAGCCAAGTTCACCACGTGAATCCCACCTGCGGCGACGAGATCACCCTGCGGGTGAGGCTCGCCGGTGAACCGGGGGAGTACACCGTCGAATCGGTGTCATTTGACAGCCAAGGGTGCTCCATTTCGCAAGCATCGGCGAGTGTCCTGCATGACCAGGTCCAAGGTGTGTCGCTCGATCAAGCCATGCTCACCCTCGATGAGTTCTCGCAACTCATGCGCTCTGCGACCCAGGACGTCAACCTCGACGAAGAACTCCTCGGCGATGCGATCGCGTTTGAGGGTGTTGCGCAATACCCAGCCCGAATCAAGTGCGCGCTCTTGGCCTGGATGGCGTTCAAGGATGCCGCCGTACAAGCAAGTGCAGTGCCTCAGATTGATGCAAGCGAAGCAACAGGAGATGAGTGATATGAACGCGGAGACCGTGGAACACGTGGAGGAAGTCGTTCAGACGGCGCCGACTGGTCAAGTGGTCGCATCTGATGCGGCAGCGAAGGCCTCCGACGACGACGTTTTCGAGGCACTCAAGGACGTTGTGGACCCGGAACTCGGGATCAATGTGGTTGACCTTGGGCTCATCTACGGTGTGACAGTCGACACAGACAACACTGCGACGATCGACATGACGCTGACCTCGGCCGCGTGCCCGCTGACCGACGAGATCGAAGATCAGACCCGCGCAGCACTAGACAACGTCGTGGAGGACTTTCGGATCAACTGGGTCTGGATGCCGCCGTGGGGCCCCGACAAGATCACCGACGAGGGTCGCGAAATGCTTCGCGCGCTCGGATTCAACGTTTGAGCCTTCCCTGGCGGGCACAACGTCAACGCCAGTGCCGCTCGGTCATACCACGCCCACGTAGACTCTCGCCCTTGTGATTACCGCCCGCGATATCGAGTTGCGCGCAGGCGCACGCCTACTGCTCGCCGACGCATCGCTGCAGGTTGCCCACGGTGACCGAATTGGACTTGTTGGGCGCAACGGCGCGGGCAAGACCACGTTGATGAAGGTGCTCGCAGGCCTGACCACGCCGGCTGGTGGTGAGGTCACCCGCTCGGAAGCTGTCGGCTACTTGGCGCAGGATCCCGAGGCGGCTGATCAAGATCAGTTGGTACGGGCACGGATTCTGTCGGCTCGAGGTCTCCAAGACATCGAGTTGCGGATGCGCAAGGCTGAAAAGGCGATGGCCAGCGCTGACATCGAGACCCGTGACAAAGCCATGCGTAGGTACTCGAACGCCGAGGCCGACTACATCGCCGCGGGAGGCTACGCCGGAAGCTCCGAAGCTGCAGCAGTCGCTAGCGGGCTCGGAATCGATGACCGCATGATGGATGGGCGCCTCGGTGACCTCTCCGGTGGACAGCGTCGTCGGGTTGAGTTGGCCCGACTGCTTTTTGCCGAACACTCAACGCTGTTGCTCGATGAGCCGACAAACCACTTGGACGCCGACTCCATCACCTGGTTGAGGGGCTTTCTCGGTTCACACACTGGGGGACTCGTCATCATCAGCCACGACGTCGAACTGCTTGCCGCCGTGGTAAACAAGGTGGCGTTCCTCGATGGCGACCGGCAGGTGCTTGATCATTACAACGTTGGTTGGAATACGTATCTAAAGGCACGTGAAACTGACGAGAAGCGACGTCGTCGTGAACGGGCGAATGCTGACAAGACGGCATCTGCGCTGACGGCTCAGGCCGAGAAGATGCGCGCAAAGGCCACCAAAGCGCGGGCAGCACAGCAAATGCTCAAACGCGCGGAACGACTACGAGACGGGCAACCTGAGCTGCGCCAAGCTGAGCGCGTCGCTCGCCTGCGTTTTCCCGATCCACAACCGTGCGGCAAAGTGCCGATGACTGCCGAAGGTCTCACCAAGGCCTACGGGTCACTCGAGGTATTCAGTGGTGTCGATCTGGCAATTGACCGCGGTGCCAGGGTCGTCATCATCGGCCTCAACGGCGCCGGCAAAACCACGATGCTGCGACTGCTCGCGGGCGTTGAGACACCAGATCGCGGGCGCGTGCTACCTGGTCACGGGCTGCGAGTCGGGTACTACGCACAGGAACACGAGACGCTCAGAAAGGACCAAAGTCTCCTGCAGAACCTTCAGGGTGCCTCGCAGGACCTCAGTGAACAGCAAGCCCGAGACCTCCTTGGTTCGTTCCTCTTCTCAGGCGACCGTGTCTCGCAATTGGCAGGGACACTGTCAGGAGGGGAGCGCACCAGGCTAGCGTTAGCGACCCTGGTCGTCAGTGGCGCTAACGTCCTCCTACTCGATGAACCAACCAACAACCTTGACCCGGCTAGCCGCGATCAAGTGCTCGATGCACTGTCGACGTACCCCGGTGCGGTTGTACTCGTCACGCACGATGAGGGCGCCGTTGATGCGTTGACCCCAGACAAGGTTCTGCTACTGCCAGATGGTGATGAGGATCTCTGGAATGACTCGTACAAGGATCTTGTTTCACTGGCGTGATCATGCACAATGGTCCCACCAATATTGATGGTGATCGAACTCACCGGCAGGTTTCCCCCCATGGAGCGACTCCCGGTGCAAGGATCAACATCAGGTGCCTCCACACACGGGTGTGAAGGCAGATCAGCAGAGCAACTGGGAGTGCAACATGGCTGAACTAACTAAGGGTCGCCGGGTTACCGGCGGCGAGCGCAGTAAGCTCGCAACCGAGCTTAAGAAGAAGTACAACTCTGGCGCTAGTATCCGAGAACTTGCAGAGTCGACGGGCCGTTCGTACGGCTTCGTCCACCGGGTTTTGACAGAATCCGGTGTCACGTTGCGTGGCCGCGGCGGCGCAACCCGCGGCAAGAAGGTCAAGGGTAAGAAGTAGCGGCGGGCCTGATTGATGCTTTCTAACGTAGATGAAGCGCTGTTGACAGCTGGCGGGCTCGACGTCAATCAATCAGGGCCAATCCTGACTATTTCCCTGGCTCGACCTCAGAGTCGGAATGCTCAGACGCCAGCGACGTGGCGGGCACTCAGTGCCATTGCCACGTCGCTGGCTTCTGACATTCGCGTTGTCATATTGCGCGGTGAAGGTCAGTCATTTTCGGCTGGCCTAGACAAACGAATGTTCACTGAAGGTGTTCCCGGTGAATTGCCGCTTGCTGGTATGGCGTCGCTGTCAGATGAGGAGTTTGATGTCACGATCGAAGGCTTTCAGGAGGCGTTCACCTGCTGGCGCGAGCTTGATGCCATCGTCATCGCTGGCGTTCAAGGCCATGCCATCGGAGCGGGTTTTCAACTGGCATTAGGGGCTGACATGATCGTCGTTGCTGACGATGTTCAGTTCTGTATGAAGGAGACCCAACTTGGTCTGGTTCCCGACCTCGGTGGAACCCATCCTTTGGTGGCGGCAGTCGGCTACCCGCGGGCACTTGAGATATGTGCCTCGGGTCGGCGTGTTGGTGCGGCAGAGGCTGTGTCGTTAGGGATCGCTTTGCGCAGTGTCGCGGTCGACGTGCTCGATGCTGAGGTGAAGTCGCTGGCCGAATCACTTCTTACAGCGCTGCCAGAGGCGGTTGTTGAGACGAAACACCTGTTGGTCAGTGCCGCCCAAAGTTCTCGCGGCGAGCAAGTGCGTCAAGAGCGGCGCGCCCAGCAGCGTCGTATCGCCCATCTTGCATCGCTGCTCGGTTCGTAGCGCAGTTACGCTTACAGCGTCCTACCCAGGTTTGGGGAATGACGCTGGTCCCGTTTGTTGTTGACGCGGGAGTATCTCCGAATTCCAACGCGTACGACGCAGATGGCGGTAGCGAATGTCGATGTCGGGTGGGCCGTGGAGCACGCTTCGCTCATACACGCGTGATCCTTCCGTCAAAGAAAAGAAGCTAGCGCCAGGAACAGTTCGCCGGATCTTGCGATACGCGCGACCGTACAAAGTCATCATCACGTTCTTCATCATCACATTGGTGTTTGATGCCCTCCTTGTCGTCGCAAGTCCGCTGCTCTTCAAGCGAATAGTCGATCAAGGTATTACGCCCGGCAATGCCGCGGTGGTGACGACTAGCGCACTGCTGTTGGTGGTGGTCGCACTATTTGACGCGATCCTCGGACTGATCGGCCGCTACTGGTCCTCCAGAATTGGGGAGGGCCTGATCTATGACCTGCGGACGTCGGTGTTCGGCCACGTGCAACGTCAGCCGATCGCCTTCTTTACGCGCGCACAAACCGGGGCACTTGTGTCGCGGCTCAACAACGACGTGATTGGCGCTCAGCAGGCGTTTACCTCGACGATGTCCGGTGTGCTTGGAAACGTCATCAGCTTGGTGACGGTGCTGATTGCGATGCTGTTCTTGTCGTGGCAGATCACTTTGGCCGCTCTGATTCTGCTTCCGATCTTCATTATTCCCGCGAAGTGGATGGGGCGGCGACTGCAGACACTGACTCGCGAGCAGATGCAGTTGAACGCCGACATGAGTACCCAAATGACTGAGCGGTTCAACGTGTCGGGCGCACTATTGGTGAAGTTGTTCGGCCGTCCCGCTGATGAAGACGCGTCATTCTCCGAGAAGTCCGGACGGGTTCGTGACATCGGCGTTCGAATCGCGATGGCAAACCGGTACTTCTTTGCCGCGTTGACACTTGTCGCTGCGCTGGCGACGGCGATGGTCTACGGCGTTGGTGGCAATCTCGTGATTAGCGGTGCGATGACGCTTGGCACGTTGCTCGCGCTGGCGGGACTGCTCGCTCAGCTATACGGCCCACTGACTGGGCTTTCCAACGTGCGGGTCGACGTGATGACTGCCCTGGTCAGTTTTGAACGCGTATTTGAGGTCCTCGACCTTCCTCCGCTCGTCACCGAGAAGCCGGACGCAAAGCCGCTACCGAAGGGGCCGGCAGGGGTCGAATTCAGTCACGTCGGATTCTCATACCCGCGTGCGGACGAGGTCTCGCTCGCATCGTTGGAAGCGGTTGCCCGAACGACGAGTCGCCGGGACGGCCCTGTACTTACTGACGTGTCGTTCTCGGTCGAGCCCGGCAAGATGCTTGCCCTTGTAGGGCCGAGCGGTGCTGGCAAGACAACAATCACGCAACTGATCGCACGACTCTATGACGCGTCAAGCGGCGTTGTACGAGTGGCCGACATGGATGTGCGGGAGGCGACCTTGGAGTCGCTGCACGCGACAGTAGGTGCTGTCACCCAGGATGCGCATTTGTTCCACGACACGATTCGATCGAATTTGATCTATGCCAAGCCAGGCGCCAGTGAGGAAGACGTGTGGAAGGCATGCGACGACGCGAATATCGGCGAACTGATCCGCTCACTTCCTGATGGTCTTGACACTGTCGTCGGCGACCGTGGGCACCGGTTGTCCGGGGGGGAAAAGCAACGAATTGCCATCGCTCGACTGCTGTTGAAGGCACCAAGTGTCGTTGTGCTCGATGAGGCGACCGCACACCTCGACAGTGAGAGTGAGGCTGCTGTGCAACGGGCGTTGGCAACCGCCCTACACGGTCGGACGTCGGTCGTGGTGGCTCACCGGCTCTCGACGATTCGGGAGGCAGACGAGATTCTGGTCATCAATCGAGGCCAGATTGAGCAGCGCGGGACGCACACAGAGTTGTTGCTCGCCGGCGGGCTCTACGCGGACTTGTACCGCACGCAGTTCGCGGATTCCGAACAATAGGCACCCTAGAAGCATTAGGTCCCCTCGATCGCGGTTTCCGCGGACCGATCCGTAGTGGACTCACCAGGTCGGAGTTGCCCCGCCATCGACGGGAATCACCGCACCAGTGATGTAGGAGGCCATCGGCGAGAGGAGAAATCCTGCCGCCTTAGCGAATTCAGCTGGTTCGCCGTAGCGCCCGAGGGGGATGGTCGCTTCTGCCTTTATCCGGGTCCGTTCTGGGCTTCCGTTACGGGCGTCGAGGGCAAATACACGATCAGTCGCGATTCGCCCGGGCATCAGTCCGTTGACTCTAATTCCACGTTGGCCCAGCGAATCCGCGAGATCTTTCACGGCTGCGGCGAGACCAGGGCGAATGCCATTTGAGATCGCCATTGACGGTAGTGGAACTCTTGCTGAAGTCGATAGGACGAACACGATCGAACCGCACGTCCCGCTTACGTCGCCGGGATGGGGTTCCATCGCGGCGGCCGCAGCCTTTGCTACTCGCAGGGGTCCGAGGAAGACAGACTCGAACGCCGTCCGCCATTCGTCGTCGGTGACGTTCATCGCGGCTCCGGAGGGAGGTCCTCCCGAGCTGATCAAACAACCATCGAGTCTGCCGAATCGTGCAATTGCCGCCGCTGTGAGGCGTTCAGCCGTTGCGGGGTCGGTGAGGTCACTTGCTAGGCCGACGGCGCGTTCGTGCCCGCCGAGTTCCTTGATGGAGTTGGCAAGTACTTGTTCATCGCGAGCGGCCACGACGACGTGGGCGCCTTGTTCCACCAAGAACTTCGCACCTGCGAACCCGAGCCCGCGAGAGCCCGCAGTCACGATGTAGACGCGGCTATCGAGGCCAAAGCTCATGCGGCCATGGTCTCGCTGCTAGTAGCGGGAGTCCTGCGGGAGTTCTGTGGATTGGCCCGGCCGAGTGTCAGCATTCGGGTCATCTTGTGCGCCGTCTCCAGGTGCGTCGTCCTGCGCTATTTCTGCTTCGCGGCGCCTGACTTGAAGTTCTCTGCGGGCGAGGAGTACAACACCGATGCCGAACATGACGGCGAACGCAATCCACTGCATCGAGTACGAAAGGTGCGGTCCTTCCGAGATTTCTGGTGCCGGGATAGTCGTGAGGCCTGGTGCCTGTGGTGGTTGAGAATTCGTGAGTTCGAGATAGCCTGGCAGCACGCTGACGCCCGCTACGGCGCCAATTGTTGCGACATCCAAAGAGCTCACCTGGCCAACAGGCAGGTCTGCAGGGCGCGGGCCTGGGTTGGCGGCGCTGGCCTCGATCCGACCTTCAACCGTGACTGTGCCGGTTGGCGGTGGTGGGACAGTTGGGGTGGACTTCGCGTCGGAATCCGCGCGCACCCAACCCCGATTCACCACCACAACATCGCCCGCGGAGGTAACCAGCGGAGTCACGACCCAGAAGCCGTTGGTGTTGTTCAGTGGCTTCTTCCGAACGAGCACTTGGCCGGCCGACACGTATGTTCCGGTGGCAGTGATCATCCGCCATTGATTGGCATCCGTGACCTCGGTACCCGGTGGCATCGCCTGCGCTGCATCTTCCATCGGCAGCGCCATATTCGCGCTCTGCACTGCGTTTGAGCTCTTTCGTCCTTCATAGCGGTTCCATTGCCAGTCGCTGAGAACCAGGCAGATCACTATTCCGATGGGGACGGCGATGAGCAGCGCTATCCAACGAGGTTCTCGGAGCATCCGCAACACCGGTCCAGACTATCCCGCGCCCTTTACGTTCGGTCGGGATGCCCGGCGGGTAGTTCGGTGGTGTCCTTCAGAATGATGGGTGGCATGCCCAGCGGTGAGATGGGTCGGACCACAGTATTGGCCACGACAACTGAGATATACGGCAAGATGATTGCCGCTGCGAAGAGGACCCAGGTGAGCCAGCCCGATACCAAGATGGCGGCGATGAAGCAGACGGTTCGGATCCCCATCGAGATGAGGTATCTGCGGGTCCGTGCTTGCCGTTCGATGTGCGCAGACTCCCGCGCTCCGGTGATGTTGTAGACCTCATCACGGCGCATGCGACTAAACTAGGGTGCGCGTGCCCGCAAAGCCAGACTGGGTGGGTGAAAACTTCTACCAACTTTGCTGATGCAGATGGAGATCCAACATGACTGACCGTACTTATGGACTGACTGAAGTCGTCGGTACCTCTGCAGAAGGCGTAGATGCAGCGATTCGTAACGGCATTTCGCGGGCGTCGCAGACCGTCCGTCACCTTGACTGGTTTGAGGTCACTCAGGTCCGTGGGTACATCAAGGAGGGCGACGTGCATCACTTCCAGGTGACCATGAAGCTTGGCTTCCGCATGGAAGACGCCGACTAGCCTCGCAGGTTAACTGTGCTTCGAGGGTTTTGCTGGTGAAGGCCCAGGCTCTTCGTCACCCAGGATGATGGAGTCAATCTTGTCAGCGATCGGTTGCACTGCGAGTAGGCCCAACAATGCCCACGTCGCGTACGCAGGAGCGAACCAGGCGACCGGTAGCAGGAGCAGCAAGTACCACGTAATGATCCAACTTCGAACTGTTCGGGTCTGGACCTTCTGGCGCGCAGATTCTGAGAGGAGGTCTGGATTGCGGCGGACTTCGCGACTGATCAGCGCGAGCATCAAGCTAATGAACAGCATTGTGGCGATGTAGAACGTCGTCGTCTGTGAGGCAGCGGTCTTGCTGGGCGAGTTCGGCCCCACTTGGTCTAGCAGGTTCATCGGGAACGGCAGAATGATAATGCCGAACAGCCAGAGCACGTTGTACTTGATGATGTTGCCGTTAACCCGCTCGATGTCACCAAACATACGGTGGTGCGCCAGCCAAAAGGCCAGAATCACGAACCAACTGATGAGAAAGCTTGTTATGAGTGACTGATTCTCTTGCCAGACGTACCCAAGTGGGTTCTCCGCTTCGGTGCTGTTATCCGAGGGCAGCGTGATGTCGGCCAGCGGCAGGATGAGAAGCGTGATTGCGATCGCGACAACACCGTCGCTGAAGGCGATAAGTCGACCAGAATCTTGGCGAGTTTCGACTGCGTCTGTCGTTGCCATGAGCAACATCCTGGCAGGCTGTGACCGTGATTCACGAACTCATCCTGCTTCGCCACGCAAAATCCGCCTGGCCCGTCGGTGTTCGCGATTCGGATCGCCCGCTTTCCGCCCGCGGCATCCGTGATGCGACGACCTTTGGTCGCTATCTCGCTGAAGATGATCGGCGTCCCGATGCCGTGGTGGTGTCGCCCGCGACGCGAACGCGGCAAACCTGGGGTCGGGTCGCGCCCGAGGTCGGAATCCTGGAATCCGATGCCGTACTCGATGAGAGGCTCTACGCGGCGAGTTGGTGGGATGTGATGGACGTGGTGCGCGGACTGCCAGCGAGTGCGTCCAGAGTGCTCGTGATTGGTCACAACCCAGCGATGGAGGACATCGCCGGACAATTGGCAAATGACCAAAGCAACCGCGGTGCAGTGCGCGAGCTACGTGCGAAGTTCCCTACGTGTGCGGCGGCGACGGTTCACAGTGATCTTGACTGGCGTCTTTGGGGCGGCCAATGCGGTGAATTGGCAGAACTGTGGACACCTCGCGGCCATGCGCAACGTCGCTAGCCCGCTGCGCTAGCTAGGAGCCGGCAAGCAGTCCTGGATCGGCCGCTTCGATCTCTTCGCGGGGGATACCCAAAAGGAAGAGCACACAGTCCAGGTACGGAACATTTACCGCGGTGTCAGCCTGTGTCCGCACGAGCGGCTTGGCATTGAAGGCGATTCCCAAACCTGCGCGAGCCAACATGTCCAAGTCGTTCGCGCCGTCGCCTATGGCAACCGTTCGATCGAGTGGGATGTTGAGTTCGGCCGCGAACTCCGTGAGGGCGACGCCCTTCCCAGCCCGGTCAATGACGGGACCGATAGTTCGCCCGGTGAGCCGCCCATCGGCGACCTCTAGTCGGTTGGCTCTGACGTGACCCACCCCGAGATCAGCAGCGATTGGATCTATGACTTCGTGGAATCCGCCGCTCACCAGTGCAACGTGGAAGCCAAGGTGGTGCAGGGTGCGGACCAAGGTCCTGGCCCCCGGCGTCAGGCGTACTTCTTCAGTCACTCGCGCAAGCGCTTCAACCGGCACGCCCTCGAGGAGAGCGACTCGCTCTTCCAACGACGCGGCAAAATCGAGTTCACCCGCCATCGCGCGTTCTGTGACAGCCGCCACCGATTCTTGGCACCCTGCGTGTGCCGCGATGAGTTCGATCACCTCGTCTTGGATCAAGGTTGAATCGACATCCATCACAACAAGCTTTGACCCACGCCGTGCGAGACCCGGCTTCTGGACGCTGAGGTCTACCCCGCTTCCGGATGCAATGGCGGCCAATCCGGGCCGGAGGTCTTCGATCTGCGCTCCGCTCACGTGCAGTTCCAGAGCCGTGACGGGGTACGCAGCTACCCGAACGATTCGATCGATATTGCCACCGCGTGAAGCAATCTGCCCCGCTACCGCTGACAAGCCTGCCGGTGGGAGAGGATTGCCCATGACGGTAACGATCAACCGGGCTTTGTGCTGGGGGCCTGATTCAGCAGTGTCGGCGTCGATCGTGCAGGCAAGGCCGAGATCTTGGGTCGCTGCGTAGACACTTTGGGACGCAGCGTGGCAATCCGCGCTACTGCGTCCTGCTGTTGATAGGAGGAGACCGAGGACGAGTTGGCCACGAATGACAACTTGTTCGATATCGAGGACCGGGAAGTTGGAAGCGGCAAGCGCTTCGAGGATGCGGGTGGTCACGCCTGGTCGGTCTTTGCCGCTGATTGTGACAAGCAGGGTTTCAGTCATGGTGAGGGCGACGCTATCGCGGGTTCGCTGCGGCCGCGAGACAGCGGCGCGCAGTTGTGGCCAGATCGGTCAGAACACGGGTCCGTTGTTGGTCGAGGCTAGCGGTCGGGGTCGGCCTAGCGAATGCCAACGCGATCTTACAAATACCAAGGATCTGAGCAGCACTGAAGATTGTGTGCTGATCCGATCCAGCTAGCGATGCGGGGAAGTGTGCCTGCTTCAGCTGAGCCTGCATTCGCGTGACTGCTTCGGACACATCGTCACGTCCCGCCGCTAGATCGAGGCTCGCAAGTTGCGACGTTGCTTCGATGAGAGCGAGTCGGACTTGACGGGCGGCTTCCTCTGGCCGAATTGCAACTCCGGGAATGAAACCCGGTGTTGTTTGATGAGCCACCCAGTGCGTCGTTGTTCCCGCTGTTTGTGGAATCAACCCGATGCTCAGGTGATCGACGACGATTGCTTGGCCGGCCTCGATCGCCTGCTGGTTGAACCGGGCAGGTCCTGGCAGCCCGGTTGGATCGCCAATCGCTGGTAGCACAACGCGCAGGCGCGAGACGTTCGAGCTACGCGTGACGCCCAACTCCGCGAGACCGACGATGAGGCCGCTGACCGAGTGTTCGTCGGTGCCGATGTCGGATGGTCCGTCCGGTTCGGGCCCGGAGAGTGAGCTAGCAATCCGTTGCGCACCAAAAGGTGAAAGGGCTGCCGTGACGTCGTCGGCGCTGCAGTCGTTCGCGAGCCATGCGTTCGCCCAAGTGGCCAGTACGACCGCGCGAGGGATTGGCTCACGCAGCGCCTGTGGCACCGACGTGGCGAAGTGTGGCTTTTCAGTCATAGTTGTCAGAATCTTACGTGCAGCGGCGAGTAGGGTTCACCCCGTGAGGTGGCGCGATGCAAACCGTTCTCGTAGGTGATCTAGACGATCCCGCTCTCCTTCCGTTCACGAAGCTCACGGATATGCAGCTGCGGCTAAAGGTTGAACCGGAGCAGGGGATCTTCTTGGCTGAGGGCGAAAAAGTCATTCTGCGTGCGCTCGAAGCCGGGTTCACCCCGGTGAGCGCGCTCATGGAGCAAAAGTGGCTACCGGGTTTGGCACAAGCGCTCGATGCTCACGACTGTCAGGTGTTCCTCGCAGATGAGGGACTCCTCAAGTCTGTGACTGGGTATCGCTTGCACCGAGGTGCACTTGCTGCGTTCCACAGGCAACCATTGCCGTCAGTCGAGCAGGTACTCGACGGTGCGCGCGTGGTAGTGGTACTCGAAGACCTGGTGGACCACACCAACGTCGGCCTCATCTTTAGGTCTGCGGCCGGGCTTGGCGTTGACGCTGTGCTGGTGTCGCCACAATGCGCGGATCCGTTGTACCGGCGCAGTGTCAAGGTGTCCATGGGGGCGGTGCTCACAACGCCCTGGACTAGGGCGGACCCTTGGCCGTGGATCGTCGACGATCTGAGCCTGCGCGGCTTTGAACGGATTGCCCTTACGCCTGCCGAAGATGCGGTGGACTTGCGCGATTGGCGTCCAACAGGCTCGGAACCAAAGGTTGCGCTCCTGCTGGGGAGTGAGGGTCCCGGACTGTCGAACGCGGCCCTCAGTGCCGTTGACACCAGGGTTCGAATTCCGATGACAGATCGGGTTGACTCCCTGAACGTTGCCGCTACTGCGGCCATCGCCTGTTATGCCCTAGTAGCGAGCAACCACGCGTAGATGCGTGGCAGGGTGAAGCCATGGCTGAATTGGTTCTGATCCGACATGGCGAAACCGAGTGGAGCAAGTCCGGGCAGCACACTGGCCGGACCGACATCCCGCTCACCCGCAACGGCCGAAAGCGAGCTGCAGAACTGCAGCCGCTCTTGAGCCACCGAGCATTTGGACTCACCGTCTGTTCGCCGATGGAGCGCGCACGCGACACCGCACACTTAGCAGGTTTGACCCCCGACGAGATTGATCCAGATCTCATGGAGTGGGACTACGGCGCCTGGGAAGGACGCACGACGCCCGATATCCGAGTTGAGCTCGGCAACCCAGATTGGGCAATCTGGGACTACCCGATCCCGCCTGGGGTGACACCGGGGGAGTCGACGGATGAGGTCGCAATTCGGTGCCAGCGCGTGATCGACAAGTGCTTGCCGGTGCTGAACTCTGGGCGCGATTGCGCGTTGATCGCTCACGGCCACGTGCTGCGGATCTTGACTGCGACCTGGCTTGGATTACCGTCGGACAAGGGACGGCTGTTCATGTTGGAGGCCGGCGCATTGTCTTCATTGGGCTTCGAGCGCACTCAGCACGTGATTTCCGGTTGGAATCAGACACCGGATTAGTAGTCCAGTTCACGCGAAAGGCCCCGTCGGCGACGACGGGGCCTTTCGCGTGAAGGAGTCTTGGGACTAGTGCACGCCCGACATCAGCCTGCTGATCTTCTTGACCTGAGTCGCAAAGATCGCAGCGACGATCACCGCACCAAGGCCGAGGACCGCGAAGTATCCGGCGTTGCCAAGCGGTTCTTGGAGACCAGCGAGAAGGCCGCCGATCGCGTCACCAACCGCTGTGGCGAGGAACCACAGGGCGAGTACTTGACTCTCCATTCCGCGCGGTGCGAGTTGGGTAGAGGCGGACAGTCCAGTTGGGCTTAGGAGGAGTTCGGCGATGACTTGGATGAAGAACACCAAGACCAGCCACTCCCATGCGACGAGGGTGCCGCCTGCGCTCACCTTGCCGAGGTACGACATCACGAAGAACGAGAAGCCGATGAGGAAGATTGCAATCGCGAACTTCGCCGGCAACGAAGGTGCTCGTTTGCCCAGTTTGATCCAGAGGTAGGCAAATACCGGCGCGAAGATGATGATGCCGATGGGATCAACAGACTGCAGCCAGCTTGCGGGGAACTGGAAGTCGCCGATGTAGCGCGACGTGTTGTTCTCCGCGAACAGGTTGAGAATCGACCCGCCCTGATCGAAGATCATCCAGAACATCACTGCACCGATGAAGATCCAGATGTACGCGCGCATACGGCTGACTTCGATGGCGCTGAGTGCCTTGTTACGGAAAATGCGAGTGAAGTAGATGAACGGTGTCGCGATTGTGACGGCGCTCAGGAACCAGATCACGTGCTTGCTGTCGAAGGTTCCGAGCGCGACATCGATGATGGCCAGGATTGCGACGATCGCTAGCCCGACACCGGTGATGGTGAAGACCTTGCGAAGTAGTGCTCGCTCTGCCGGGTTCGGGACACGTTTGCCGATTGATCCGAGAGTGCGGGGGGCAAGGAGGACATAGACCAACAGTGCGACCGTCATTCCGATGCCCGCCGCGGCAAACCCGACGTGCCATCCGATTTCTTGGCCCAGGTAGCCACAGACGAATGGCGCGACGAACCCGCCGATGTTGATACCCATGTAGTAGATCGAGAAACCGGCGTCGCGACGTTCCCCTTCGTCCGAGTCGTCGTCGTAGAGCCCACCCACCATCGCCGAGATATTCGGCTTCAAGAAGCCGGTCCCGAGTGCGACACAGGCGAGCCCCGGCCAGATAGCCCATGACGTGGGGATTGCGAGAACGTAGTGGCCACCGGCGATGATGAAAGCGCCGATCAGCACGGTTCGTCGTGGACCCCATAGTCGGTCAGAAAGCCAGCCACCTGGAACCGCGAGCAGCCATACCATCGCTGAGTAGACGCCATAGATTCCGACGGCCTCTGCCGTCGACATTCCGAGCCCACCGTTTTCCGTGGGTGCAACGAGGTACAGGACGAGGATGGCGCGCATCCCGTAGTAGCTGAATCGCTCCCACAGTTCGGTGCTAAACAGCGTCGCCAAACCGACGGGTTGACCAAGAAATCGGTGGTCTTCCGCCGTGGGAACACGCAACTCAGTTGCCATGAGTCGGGACGCTACTTCGATGTGGCACGCGGTTGCGCGCTGCCAAGACATAATTACGCAAGATGGGAACGGTCAATTTGACCACCCAACGGCCTATCTGCCGCGGATTTGGTGCTCTCGTGGGGCATGCTTGGGTCGGAGTATTGGTTCAATTGGAGTGAAAGGCGTCCCACCGTGACCCGTAGTTGGGGACTTGAAGTGTTCCGGCATCGCGATCTTGCGGCCCGGACTGCCGCATTTGCGGCGTCTGCTGACGTCGGCGCGTCATTCGCGCCGAACCTCTTGCCACGCAAGCCGCTTGACCAAGCGATCGCTACAGGCGTGTCGGCCAGCATCGCGTATGGGGTGGCCAATATGAGCCAATCCTTCATCGACGGGCTGTCGCGACGTGTTGCGCCCGGGCGGGATCGAGCCCCCACCGAAAGTCGTAAATACCTCAACACGATCGCGAACCTGACGGCTATCGGAGCAGGTGTTGCGCTGCAACGTGTCTTCGTTCAACGTCGTGGTGAGCCGGTAAAGCGCGCCGCTGTACGCACCATTGGCTGGGAACTGACCTTTAGCGGCATCGCCGGCCTTGGCATCACCGCGGTGACGGGCGCTCTTGAGCGTCGAACTGATCGTCCAGATGGCAAGACCCATCCGGCAGTATTGCCGATTTCATTCGCGGTCGGCGCCGTGATCGCCGCTGGTGAAATCACGTGGTACCGGCGCCATCAGGAAGACGCGCCGCCATTGGTCAACTCTCTTGGGCAAGGCCTCTTGGTCATGGCCGGTGTGAGCGGTGTTGGATTTGCCGAGACTCGACTAGCGCGCGTTGTTGCGCTCGGTGTGCGGCGAACAGTTCCAGGCCTATCGCTGCTGGCCGAACCGATTGGTCACGCCTTTGGCCTGGGCATCATCGGAGCGGGCCTGACGTTCGGAATGGAATACGTCAATCGGCAGGCAGAGCAAGGTGGTGCAGCGATCGAGGCCGCCTATCAAGACCCAGCAACCGGTGAACGAGTCAGTGGTGGGCCAAACTCTGTTGTCGATTGGCAATCGCTGAGTCGCGAGGGTCGCCGATTCGTCAACATGGCGCTGACTCCAGATGAGATCACCGCGGTCACGGGCAAGCCAGCTATCTCTCCTGTTCGTGCGTTCGTCGGACTAACCACAGCTCCGACGGTAGATGCCCGGGTTGCGATCGCGATGCAGGAACTCGAGAACTTGGGAGCATTTGAACGTTCGGTCCTGTGCTTCTCGTCTCCAACCGGTACGGGCTACATCAATTACGTGGTTGCTGAAACTCTCGAATATCTGACGGGTGGCGACTGCGCCACCGTCGGTTTGCAGTATTCGCTCCGTCCTTCGTTCTTGTCGCTAGACAAGGTGAAACTCGGGCGTGAACAGAACCGGGCATTGCTACATGCAATTCATGGTCGTCTGATGGGCATTGATCCGGCAAAACGGCCACGGTTTGTGACGATGGGGGAGAGCCTCGGTGCATTCACGATGCAAGATGCCTTCCTTCATGAAGGAACCGGCGGCCTGCACCGGGCAGGAATTGATCGCGGGCTCTTCATTGGGACGCCCGCCGAGAGCAAGTGGGCTGAGCAGTGGCGCTTCGACCCTCAGCGGTATGACCCTGACTCAGAGGTCGTCGAGGTGGCGAGTTACGAGGAGTGGCTAGAACTCTCACCGGAGCGCCGCGACAGTGCTCGCTACATCTTGCTCAGCCATCACGAAGACCCGATTACCAAGTTCTCTCCGGCCATGGCAGTTCAGAAGCCAGAGTGGCTTGAGGATGGTCCACGTCGTTCCCCGGCGGTTCACGAAGGTGTCAGTTGGCGTCCCTTCACCACATTTGTGTTGACAGCGGTTGACATGAAGAACGCAACCGACGTTGTCCCCGGGACCTTCGAGGCATTCGGCCATGACTACCGGGCAGACCTTGCCCGCTTTACCGCGCTGTCCTTTGGTCTGGACGTCGGAGAAGCCGAGTTGGCCACGATCGAGCAGGCGTTGCGTGAACGTGAGTTGACCTGGGCCGAGAAACGCCTGGTTGCCGAACAGATTGCCCAAGCGAAGGAAGCAATCTCACGTCAAATGAGTTCGTGGGGTGCAACTGGTGAAGTCTTGCCGAGCGGACTCTCCGGCTTGACGGCGATGTCTGCGGGCGCACTCGGAAGTGGCTCAGGAACTGGGTAACGACACGGCTGAACCGCGCCTATCCGCGATTGCGTGAACCATCAATTCCTCGAGGAGTCATTGTGGCGTCCGACTTTGGTGCAGCCGACCTAGGAAGGCTCTTCACTGAGCGGCATGCTGAAGCAGTTAAAGATCTTGGGCGCTTCAACTTGGCGGTGTTCGGCAAGACGGGTGCGGGTAAGTCGACTCTGATCAATGCGATCTTTGGTAGCGACGTTGCCGCGACCGGCACCGGTCCACCCGTCACCACAGACGTCACGTACTACGAACACCCCGATGGGATTCTTGGGCTGTATGACTCGCAGGGGTTCGAGACTGGTCACGGTGGCGATGCTGTGCTTGCCGGCCTTGAACGAATCGTCAGAGACAGTCGAACTCAGCCAGTCGAACGCCAGATTCATGCGGCGTGGTACGTCGTCAGGTGGAGCGATCGCCGATTCGAACAGGCCCAAGCAGCGTTCGTGCGGAAGTTGTCGACCCTGGTGCCAGTGATCTTTGTGCTTAGCCAGGTTCCGAAGGCGCCTGACGGCCGGATTCACCATGATGCGCTTGCCTTCGCGTCGTACATCGAGAGTCTTACGCTTCCGACCTCGCCGGATGGGTCGGTGATTTTGACGAATGCGCTGTTCGACGACTTCCACGGCAATGTGGTGTTCGGCCTAGACAGGTTGCTTGATGCGACGTTCGCAACTGCTCCCGAGGCGAGTAGGCGCGCGCTCACCGCCGCTCAATTGATCGATAAGGAGCGTAAAAGACAGGCGTCGAATCAGATCGTTAAAGCTGCCTCGGCGTCGGCGCTAACGACTGGCGTGACACCGATTCCGTTCTCCGACGCCGCCATCCTCGTGCCGATCCAGATTGCGATGATCGCCAGAATTACCGCGGCGTACGGATTGTCAGTGCCATCGTCCAAGCTTGCTGCACTCGTTGGTTCGCTCATGCTGACCTCAGGTGCGACCACGGCAGGGCGTTGGCTGGTCGGTTCCCTCTTGCGGTTTGCGCCGGGAGGTCAAATTCCGGCTGCCGTTATTTCTGGCACAGTCGCTGCATCCCTGACCACTGCGGTCGGACGTGCGTGGATTGAGGTCTGCGAGCGCATGCTCGAACGTGACGTCAACGGGAGTCCGATCGACATCGACCTCATGCAGGAGTTGTTCCGCCACGAGTTCAAGCAGCGGTTTCGGATGAAGCCAGCCACCCCGATGTAGGCGCCCAACACCTACTTCTTGGCGGTTGCTTTCTTCGTGGTCGCCTTCTTGGCAGGCACGCGCTTGGCTGGAGCCTTCTTTGTGCCGGCCTTCTTGGCAGCAGGTGTCTTGGTTGGCGAATCCGTCGTCGCCGCCTTAGCTCCGACTGCAATCACGGCCTCCAATGATGCTGAGATGCAATCGGTGAGCTGATCAGGGAAGGCCACTGCGCCGCGGTCAATGTTGATACCGAGGAACACGCGACCGTCGTAGGACATGAGGCCGATGTTCACCGCGGCTCCGCCCTTTGGCGCGAATGGGATGAGGGATCGAACCAGCCCACCGGCGAAGTACACCGGGATCGGCGGACCAGGGACGTTGGTGGCTGCGAAGTCAGTGCCCTTCATCAGGCCGCCCGAGATTGAGGTGGTGATCGGTCGGGGTAGCAAGGTGAGGACCTTGTAGACCACGTCTGAAAGTGCGAGCGCAGGTTCCATTCGAGCCTGAGCGAGGATTGGATGCAATTGCTTGATTCGTGCTTCGGCGTCTTCCACGTTGACCGGCACGAGGAACCGTGCGGGAACCCAACGGTTGCCGCCGCCTTCGTCTTCCTCGGTGCGCACGTTGATTGGCATGTTGACTCGCAGTGCTTCAGGAGTCGAGCCGTGGGCGTGGTGGTAGGAAGCAAGCCCACCAGCGACCGCAGCCATGAATGCGTCGTTCAAGGTGCAGCCAACGGCCTTGGCTGCCTTCTTCAGGTCGTCGAGCGGCGACTCAATCACCGAAAACGCGACCGATAGCGATCGATCAGTCCATAGGTCGGACATTGGGATCGCGGCAGGTGCCATCAGTCGGCCTGCCGAGGCGACCCATTCTTGCGCCTCAACGGCTGAAGAGATGGGGTCGGAGACAGCCTTCATCGCAAGTTCAGATGCGCCCTTAGCGGTGCCCTTCATATCGCTCAAGGTGGTCTCTCGACCAACCTTCACGCCTTGCTTGAACCGTGTGCGAGTGTCGAGGTGGTGCGGCAGTGGCGCCTCGGGCTTCGGCGGTAGATCCATATTCGGTTCACGGGTGAGGTCAAATAGCGACGCTGCCATCTGCAGGCCACCGACGCCGTCGGTGATGGCATGGTGGATCTTGATGATGAATGCTGCGCGCCCGTCGGCTAGACCGGTGACGACATGTACTTCCCAAAGCGGTCGGGCCCGGTCGAAGTCCTGTTCACTGATGGTCTCGGCGAGTTCGAGTACCTGGGGGAGTCCTGTGTCCTTGCCGGGTACTCGCTCCCACCGCAGGTGGTATGAGAGGTCGAAGTTCTCGTCCGTCTCCCATCTTGGTGGCAAGAGAGAGAATGGGTTGCCGATCGCGCGCTGTCGCAACTTCGGTGCCGACAACGACATCCGCTCCACGCGATCGATGACGACGTCCGTTTCAGGCTCGGCATCGAGTTCGGCAACGAGGGTGATGACGGAGCGCAATAGCGGATCGCCTTCAACCCCCCACATCACAGCGTCAAAGGCACCCATTCGGGGATCATTAGCAACCACGCGCCAATAGTCTTAGATAACGCCGCTTGATGCTAGGCGTGCTGGCAGGATGAGTGCTTATGGTCGCCAAAAGTGAGCCCGCCAGTGGTCCAGAAGAGGTATCCCGGTCTCGCCCGCCGCTTATCGATCACTTGGTGATCGGTGGTTTGAAGTCGTACGCGCAGCCACCAACGAGGGTTCCGCTGGCACCTTTGACGTTGGTTTTCGGTCCCAATTCCGCGGGTAAGTCGTCGCTACTGTCAACGTTGACGTTGTTACGCCAAACGGTGGTATCCGACAAGCCCTACCACCTTCGTACCCGTGGCGATTTGGCCGATGTTGGTTCATTCCGACTCGCGGTGCATCAACACGATCCGGCCACTCGGATCAGCCTGGGGATTGGCTTCCCAGCGCCAGATCCAGATGCCACAACCTGGCTTGGCTCAAGCGTCACTCGAGAACTCAGCTTCGGCTACGGGTGGGATGAAGCGCGGGAACGGCCCGGCGACACTCTCGTCTCGATCGACCTCGACGGAATCGCCACCGAGTTCCTCGTGGACGGCGACGGGATCGTGACGGCAGGCCAGGATGACCCGCAGTGGGACGACTTCCTGGCGTCACTAGCGATTGCTCGTGAAGTTCTGGATCCCATCGCATCGATGCCGAGCCAACCCATCATGCGCCGAACTGACGATGCACATCCTTCAGGTCCCTTGGCCTCAGGCGATCCGGTTGCCGCCGCGCGCCTCGGTCTAGGTGTGCAGTTGAAGGCGGAACTCAGCGAGGTCCTGTCCCGGATCGCCTACCTTGGACCGATTCGTGCAAGGCCTGAACGTTCAGCATCGTTAAGCACTACTGCCTACCACTACGTCGGTCCCGAGGGGGAGTACACGACCGAAGTACTTGCCGACAACCCAGGCTTGGTCGACGAGGTCAACGCGTGGTTCGACCGTCTAGGGCTTGGATACCAGATTCGGATAGTCACACCGACGTCTGATGAAGTGTCGGTCACTGCAGGCGACTTTGCTGTTCTTGGGCTTATCGACGTGCGCGACGACCCGCCGAGCCTCGTCTCATCGCGGGCAGTCGGCTACGGGATCAGCCAGATCACGCCAATTGTTGTCCAATCGCTGCTGAGCCGCGACGGAATGCTGCTCATCGAACAGCCCGAGGTTCACATCCACCCGCGGCTTCAGGCGCAGGTCGGCGATCTGTTGATCAATAGCGTTCAAGAGCGCGGAAACCAAGTTCTGGTTGAAACCCATTCTGAACACCTCGTCCTTCGTTTGCTCCGGCGAGTGCGCGAGGGTGTGCTCGCACCCGAGGACCTCTCGATCCTCTACGTTGATCTGCTCGCTGATGGTGCTGCGCACGTTCGCCGACTGGACGTCGACGCTGACGGCGACCTTGTCGAAGGCTGGCCGGGGGGTTTCTTCGATGAACGCCTCGAAGAGGTATTGGGCCAGCGCTGGTGACGTCTAAGGAAACCGCGCGAGAGACCGGTGTGGTGGTAGGTGTCGGAATCGATCCCTCGGCAATCGGCGAGCCGATCGCTGTGCTTGATCCTGCTCTCGCACGCTCTGTGCATGAAGAACTGCTCGAGGCGTTGATGATTCATGGCCGAGTTGTCTTCACGTCAAAACAGGATCGCGATGGCTTCGTTGAGCAAATCTCGAGTTTGCCCTCAAACGTTGGAAAGTTGTGGGAAGCCCTGATCTCGTCGGGTCGCATCAAGCTTGAAGTCCTCGATCCGCCTGTCGAACCGGGGCTCGCACAGACCCTCGACGTGCAGGAGATTGCTACCCACCTGGGTCGCCGGGTTGATTTGGTCCTCCTTGAACGCGAACACGCAGAACTGCTCGGCGTACCCCCGGATGCCTTCAGTGTTGACGCGCCAGGTGGCCGTCCCGAACTCGGGCGCCTGTCGACCGCGACACGCACGAAGGCGTTAAGCCGAGCGCGGGAATTGGTTGATGCCCCGATCCGGGAAGGGGACAACCGCGAGGACATCTGGCGTGACCGACTCGCGCCATTCGTGGCCGTAAGCAAGTCTGTGGTCATTTACGACAGGTACGCCGGAGTTCATGCTGCCAGGCGATTCGTCTACAAACTGCGCAGTCGGGATGGACTCACCTGGCTGCTGGGGAAGATCGCGCAGTATCCGGGCCGACGTGTCCGCCTCATCACCGCGGTGATGGAGGAGGACGCCGGGCGGCGCATGGACGCTGAGGTCGTTGCTGACGGACTCCAAGAGTTGCGTTGGTCGCTGGGGGAGGCTGACGTGATGCTAGACGTCATCTTGATTCCCGACGGCGCGAAGCGATTCGGGCATGACCGACACATGCGCTTTGGGGAGCGGGTCGCACTGGCGCTGGGACCAGGCCTACAGACGTTCTCTACGCAGCATGCCGAAGAGACGGTGACCGTTGCTCGACTGCCGATCGCTGATGCCCGTGACCGGGAGCGCGGGACCGAACGCAACCAACTGCGCCCACCGCCGGAAGGTTGGATCACAAACCGTCGCCCGACGCCGACCTAACCCTTGACCTGGTGTCTGACACCTCGCCTCTAGCCTCTGGCGAACGCGCGCGTGGTTAGGCGGTTTGGAGGTGGGTGTTGAGGTCGTTTTCGATGGTGGTGTAGCCGTTGTCGATGGGCAGTGGGCGCGGTCGTGGTTGGCGGTGGATCATGCCGCGGGGGCTTTCCCATTCGATGAACGTGATGGTGGCGTTGTCATCGACATCATCGTGATCATCATCAGTACTCGTGTTGTGTATTCGTTGTTTGTCGGGTGGTTTGACTATTCGGAGTTTCCAGTGGTTGTGGGTTTTCAGTCGGTGGTGACGTCTGCACAGGGTGATCAGGTTGTCTGCGCTTGT
>JBAYVO010000011.1:0-26448 GCA_041674545.1 Candidatus Nanopelagicales bacterium
CTCCTGTTTGCCGGTCGGCGTCGCCGGCGGCTGATTCATCGCTGGTCACGAGGTGGTGCCCCATGCGTGCGGCCTTAGTTTGCAGGTAGGCCGCATTGTGCTCATTCGGTTCGATCTCGAGCGACTCTCGACCCGTTACCGTAATTCCGTAGCCTTCAAGGCCCGCAAGCTTCGCCGGATTGTTTGTGAGGAGCCGCATGCTGCGAACTCCTAGATCCACCAGGATTTGGGCTCCTGTGCCGTAGTCGCGAGAATCCGCTGGCAACCCGAGGAGCAGGTTCGCGTCGACGGTGTCTGCACCCTCGTCTTGGAGGTGATAGGCACGCAACTTCTGCAGGAGCCCAATGCCCCGGCCTTCGTGTCCACGGACGTACAGCACGACACCACGGCCCTCAACCGCCACTCGACCAAGGGCTGCATTGAGTTGGGGGCCGCAATCACAGCGCAGGGACCCCATGACATCGCCGGTGAGGCATTCAGAGTGAACCCTGACCAACACGTCTTCCCCATCACCGATGTCACCGAAGACGAGCGCGAGATGTTCGAGGGAGTCCATCGTGTCGCGGTAGCCAAAAGCCGAGAACTCACCGTGCTCCGTTGGCAGCACTGCCTGTGCCACACGTTCGACGAATGACTCCTGGTGGCGGATGTAGGCGATGAGATCCGCGATCGAGATCATCGACATCGAGTGCTCGTCAGCGAATTCCCTGCACTGTGGCGCGCGCATCATCGTTCCGTCATCGTTGACGAGCTCACAAATTGCGCCCGCTGGCGGGAGCCCAGCAAGGCGAGCGAGGTCGACCGCTGCTTCAGTGTGACCAGCGCGGCGCAGCACTCCCCCAGGCACTGCCCGTAGGGGAAACACGTGACCAGGTCGCGTGATGTCGCTCGCGTCCGTCGCGGAATCAATCAAGATTCGGATGGTGTGAGCGCGATCTGCTGCGGAGATCCCCGTCGTCACTCCCTCGCGCGCATCAACACTCACCGCGTAGGCAGTCTGTTTACGATCCTCGTTGACGTGGGTCATCGGTGGAAGGCTCAACCGATCGAGGTCGTCGCCGTTCATCGGAACGCATAACACACCACTGGTGTGTCGAATCATGAACGCGACCAACTCCGGCGTCGCTTTACTCGCGGCGAAGATGAGGTCGCCTTCATTCTCGCGGTCTTCGTCGTCAACGACCACGACAGCTTTGCCTGCGCGAATATCGGCAATGGCCACCTCAATCGGGTCAAGCCCAACGCTCGTCGCTGACTTCGGACCCGATCGGGCCGCCGATTTCACATCGTGTGGTGCTGCCCCTTTGGGCCGTTCTTCAGACTTCAATAGCTCGTCAGCAGGAATCATGAGCGAGCACCACCCTCCAGCAAACGCGCCACGTATTTGGCGAGGACATCGGTCTCAATGTTGACGTGCGCACCAACGTCCGTTGCACCGAGGGTCGTTTCTGCCAACGTCGTGGGAATGAGCGATACCTCGAACCAACTGCAGGTTTCTTGATCCCCCACCCCACTCACCGTCAGCGAGACTCCATCAACGGTCACAGATCCCTTGAGGGCAATGAATCGAGCGTGCGCCGGGTCGACCTCAAACCGAAACACCTCCCAGTGTGGCGAAGGAACGCGCTCACGAAGAGTTGCGACGGCGTCCACGTGCCCGGACACGATGTGTCCACCGAGCCGCGAGGTCGCCTGGACGGCCCGTTCGAGGTTCACCCGCCTTCCGGGTGTAAGCGCGCCGATAGACGTGTGGTTCAAGGTCTCGGCCATCACGTCCGCGCTGAAGGATTCGGAGTCAAAGTCGATCACAGTCAGGCACACGCCGCTGACGGCGATCGAACAGCCGAGTTGGGCATCGCTGACCACTTTGGGGCCGTTCACCGTGATCCTGGCAGCATTCCCATCGAGTACCTCGATCGCGGCAACAGTGCCGACCTCTTCAACGATTCCGGTGAACATCGGTGATCGGCCCTCCTGGATCCTGCCCGGTGACTGGGGTGAGGTCAATTCTCACATCACTTCCGACACTCGTCACTCGATTGCGCTGCCAGCGTGATGCATCGTCAATTGTGGTGATGCCAAGGTCAGCTATCGCATTGCGCCCCCCTCCGAGGAGTACCGGTGCGACGTACCAGACCAATTCGTCGACGAGCGAGTCGCGAATCAGTGATGTCGCCAGCGTGGGGCCACCCTCCACGAGCACGCTGCGGACGTCGCGCTCGAAGAGCGCTGTCATCACGTGACCAAGGTCGCGCGTTCTCAGCATGAGCGCTCCTGATTGGCACAACTGCAGCGTCGGCGGAAGTTCCCGCATGCCGATCACCACTGCTTGTGGCTGGCGTAACGCGCCCGGTCGACGGTCTGTGAGGGCCGGGTCATCGGCTAGTGCTGTCCCCGTCCCAACGACAACCGCATCAACGTCGGACCGCATCTGGTGGACCTGTGCGCGCGCAAGGTCCCCAGTAATCCACCTACTCGTACCGTCGGCAGCGGCGATTCGTCCGTCGAGCGAAGACGCAATCTTTAGTGTGACAAACGGGCGACCTCGCCCTACCGCAATACGCCAGCGGTGGTTGAGTTCAGTTGCGGCAGAACTGCTGGTATCCACCTCGACGTCTACCCCTGCAGCGCGCAGTACCTGTGCACCTCCGGCGGCTGCCGGGTTCGGGTCCATCGCGCCAATGACCACACGGCGCACCCCCGCTGAAATCAGGGCTGCCGTGCAGGGGCCGGTCCGACCAGTGTGGGCGCAAGGTTCGAGCGTTACTACCGCCGTGGCGCCTCGAGCTCGTTCACCTGCATGACGCAAGGCGACCACTTCGGCGTGAGGTTGACCTGCGCCGTAGTGCGCGCCCTGCGAGATTACTGTGCCGTCGGCGTCAAGCAATACGCATCCGACTCGCGGATTGGGTCCGAACTCGGCGACAACAGAACTCGCGAGTCCGACGGCAGTCGCCATCGCGGCTGACTCGGCGGCCGTGACCATCGCAAGCGCTCCTCGCCTCGACTGAGCCGACCGCGAACCAGCCGACACGCCAATAGTGATCTATCAGGGGCTGTGCTGGCCACCGGCCTTTGCAGTTCAGTGGTTCCGGTCACGCCCCGGCCGCCACCGCGGCCGCACGAATCCTGGCGATCGCCTCCACCGGATCGGCTGCGCCGTATACCGATGACCCTGCAACAAATACGTTCGCACCAGCTTCAGCGGCCTGCTCGACGGTGTTGACGTCAATCCCGCCGTCTACCTGGAGCCAAATGTCGGACTCGGGCCCGAGTAGCTCGCGGGTCCGAGCGATCTTTGGCACTACTACGTCGAGGAACGACTGACCGCCGAACCCCGGCTCAACGGTCATCAGGAGGACCATGTCGAGCTCGCCCAGCATGTCGGCGTAGGGCTCGATCGCCGTCGCTGGCTTCAGCGCCATCCCTGCTCGAGCCCCTGCAGTTCGCAGTGCGCGTGCAAGCCGGATTGGTGCATGGGCTGCCTCGACGTGGAACGTGACGCTTCCCGCTCCCGCTTCGGCGTAGGCGGGCGCCCAGCGGTCCGGATCTTCAATCATCAAATGGCAGTCGATGGGAGTCGACACGCGCTTCAACAACGCCTCAACGATTGGCAACCCGAGCGTCAGGTTCGGCACGAAGTGGTTGTCCATCACATCGACGTGGAGCCAGTCCGCCGCCCCCGCGACCCGCTCACATTCCGCGGCGAGGTCAGCGAAGTCCGATGACAGGATGCTTGGTGAAATTTGTACGCCCACGGATGCAGGCTAGCCCGGCGGTGTGGTGCGTCGCATCAGGGAAAAGAACATGCCATCGGTTCCGTGCACATGAGGCCACAACCGTACGTTCGGACCGTTGCCCAAATCTGGGACGCCTGGGAACAGCGGGCGAGAGTCTTCGATCTGCACGTCTTTGCGTCGACGCGTCGCGGCCGACACGACAAGTTCGGTCTCGGCAACGTGGGGAGAACACGTCACATAGGCGACGACTCCCCCGGGTCGGACCAGATCGAGGGCAGAGTTGAGGAGTTCAACCTGCAGTTTTCGCAACGCAGGGACGTCACTTGGGGTTCGCCGCCAGCGCAACTCCGGGCGCCTTCGGACAACGCCGAGGCCCGTACACGGGACATCCACCAGAACCCGGTCGACACCGGGTCGGATGGGTGCGTTTCGTGCGTCGCCGACGACAACTCCGGCAAACCCTGGCACCGGACCGACAGATGTCTCAACCAGCGCGGCACGATGTGGGTGAAGTTCGATACCGACGGTCGTGGCACCGCGCAAGGCTCCGATAGCTGAAAGGAGTGCAACCTTCCCGCCTGGACCAGCGCACAGATCGACCCAGCGCTCGTCGCTTCCCTCAAGCTGCGCGTTACCTAGGGCAATCGCGACGAGTTGACTGCCCTCGTCTTGCACAGATGCCCGCCGATCGCGGACTGCGGGAAATCCACCAACGGGCCCACTCGGCGCTATTGCGGCGTAGGGACTCCACCGGCCAGGTTCAGCGCCGGCCGCGATGAGGTCGTCCACCGTCGCCATGCCCGGGCGTGCCGCAAGCGTCACGCGGGCGGGTTCGTTGTTGGCAGCGAGTAGCGCTGGCAGTTCTGCTGCCCGTTCGCTACCGAGGGCATCGCGAAGGGAGGACACCACCCAGGTTGGATGGCTGTACTCAAAGGCCAACTGTTCATCAGGTGAGGCGGTCGAATCCGCCAACGCCGACACCCAAGCGTCAACCGATCGGGCACTGAGCTTGCGCAGGACCGCATTCACCAGCCCCACGGGCGCTTCGCCCGCAACACTTCTGGTCAGTTCAACTGACGTGTTGACCGCCGCATACGCATCGGTCCGCATCATGAGGCACTGATACGCGCCCATCCGCAGAATGTCTAAGACCCGTGGGTCGAGCTTCGCAGTAGGTCGCCCGCTGCAGTGTGCGATGACGGCATCGAGGAGACCTCGGTAGCGCAACGTTCCGTTGACGACCTCTGTACAGAAGGCCGCATCTCGAGAGTCGAGTTCGTGGCTACGTTGGATCTGCGAGAGCGCGACGTTCGCGTACGCGTCACCACTGCCAACCTCGTGCAACACGTCGTACGCGGCCCGGCGAGCGGGATCAATTTTTTCCGCATTGAACTTCTGCCGCGGCGTGCTCACGTCAACACCACATCGGAACCAAGCTGTGCGCCGCGAGCCCAGTCTGCTGCTGCCATCTCACGCTTGCCGGGCGCTCTCACCGCTCCCAACTCGACTGCGGACGTCGCTGTGCCCACGAGGACTTCACGTTTCCCCACCGCCATTTGTCCGGGCGCCAGCACTGAGGCATCGGGGCGGATCTTCACCGGACCAAACTTGAGTCGCTCTTCACCGCGGGTCGTCCAGGAACCGGGGGCAGGCGTGCAGGCCCGGATCTGGCGATCAACAGCGATCGCGGGGAGATGCCAATTGATTCGAGCGTCGTCACCAGAGATCTTCGGCGCCATAGACACGCCCTCATTCGGCTGTGCAACGGCTGTGACCTCACCGGATTCGATCGCGTCGAGCGTTCGGGTCAACAGGTGCGCTCCACTTTCGGCTAGCTCAGCCAGTAGATCGCCAGCAGTGTCCGTTGGACGGATTGGTGTGACAACCGTGCCAAACACAGGCCCGGTGTCCATTCCCTCGTCCAGGCGAAACGTCGTTGCTCCGGTGAGGTCGTCGCCATGCCAAATTGCGTGCTGGACCGGTGCCGCGCCTCTCCATGCGGGAAGTAGGGAGAAGTGGAGGTTGATCCAGCCATGCCTTGGGATCTCCAGAACCTCTTTGGGGAGTAGCGCGCCGTAGGCGACCACTGGGCAGGCATCCGGTTCTAGATCGGTCAAGGCGCGAATGAAGTCCGGTTCTGCTGGCCGTGTTGGCTTCAGGATCGGGATGCCGTGTTCAGCCGCTAGAGATCCGACTTCAGACGGGGTGAGCTTGCGACCTCTGCCGCTAGGGGCATCGGGTCGGGTGACGACTGCGACGACCTCGTGGTCAGAGGCAATGAGCGCCGCCAAACTCGGCATTGCTGGCGATGGGGTTCCCGCGAATACGATTCTCATCGTTAGAACCACTGGTCAAACTGGTGAGGGTTGATCTTCACCATCGGAGGTTCGGCGCTAAACCACTCGGACTGCCGGATCTCCTTCATCGCTGCTTTGCGTTCGGCCGGGTTCAGTCGGTCGATGAATAGCACGCCATCGAGGTGATCCGTTTCGTGTTGGACGCAGCGTGCAAGCAGGCCACTACCTTCCAAAGTCACGGGTTCGCCGTGCATATTGAAACCCTTTGCAACCGTTCGAATCGCGCGTGGCGTATCGAACGTCAATCCGGGCAATGACAGGCAGCCCTCCGGGCCTTCTTCCATGTCCGATGACAGGTCAAGATCGGGGTTGATGAGGTGGCCGACGACACCGTCAATGTCGTAGGTGAACACTCGCAGCGCGACCCCAATCTGGTTTGCCGAGAGCCCTGCACCTGGTGCTTGTTGCATCGTTTCGGTGAGATCCCTGACGAGGTTTCGAAGTTCTTTGTCGAAAACTTCGACCGGTGCGGCCGGGCTACGCAACACAGGGTCTCCGAACAGGCGAATCGGCTGGGCGGTCACACGGAACCTTTCAAAGAAGTTGTGGGTGGCTTGCGAGTCTACGCGCTACAGCGCCAACAACGGATCTAGGCGGACGCTCACCCGGTCAGTTCCGGACCGGGTGACGTCCGCTACGAGCGCGGCTTTAATACGAGCAGCCAAAACGGGGCCCTCGGCGGTCGGTGTGAGCACCACGATTTGCACTCCGGGTTGCGTTCCTGCCGCGCTCAGTTGCGGCGTGGGACCCAAGATCCGCCAGTCGGACGGGAAGGCACATGCCGCAATGAACTCTTCAACTCGCGCCTGACTGCCGGCAATTTGCGCACTCCGCACGACCGGAGGCAACGCTGTTTCGCGGCGCTCGGCCAATTCGCGAGTGGCCCAAGCCGCGGCATCACCGCGAACCAACGCCTGAACCGCGCGACTCGCCGGGTCAGCGGTGACAGCGATCTGCCCACCAGCATCTGCTGCCCTGATCAAGGCAGCAGCGTTGAACCAGCGGCGCACGAGTTGCTCGCCAGATCGCAAATGCGCGCTACCGAGCTGCGCATCACCGTCAAGAAGCACTGCAGCGGCATACCGATCACTGGCCTGGGGTTCAGCGCCCACCGTCGACACCACGATCGCCGGAGAGTTCGGAACCGAGGGGATGATCCCGCTCTCACTGTCGCTGACTACTACTTTCACAGCCGGGAATGCGGCCGCGAGCTCTTGCGCGGAACGGACCGATCCGATCGCCACTGCTCGCCACGACCGTTTAGCGCAGGCAGGGCACGCGAATTCTGGATATGCCGCCGCGCACCATCGACACCGCAAGGCCTCACCGGCTGCGTCTTGCACGAGCGGACCACTGCACGCCAGGCAGGTCGCAAGCTCGTGGCAGTTCGCGCAGGACAACCTCGCGAGGTAGCCACGGCGACCGACTTGAACCAGCACTGGGCCGCGCGCGAGCCCGTCGGAAATCACTTCCCACGCGAATCGTGGGATTCGAGCACCAGCGGCGGGGTCACCCATCCGAGCGCTCGCAGCCGTTCGAATCGCAGGCCCGCGGTGACGCTGTTCGCGCGTGGGCTCGACGCCACGCAACCACCCTTGCTCGACCAACTTCGCCGACTCAACGCTTCTGGTGTAGCCAGCGATGACGAGGGAAGATGCTGAGCTCAGTGAGCGAAGTGCGGCAACCTCGCGAGCGTGCCATCCAGGCGCTCGCACTTCGCCTAAGGAGTCATCAAGGTCGTCCCACACTATGACGAGCGGCGCATCTGAAACCGGGGCAAACACACTGTTGCGAGTCCCCACGACCACGGTTGCCGCTCCTGACCGCACCCGCAAGAAGCTCTCATACCGGGCAGCTACGGGCTGGTCACCAGTCAGGCGAACGACTGTCGATCCGAATTCCTTTTCCAAGTAGTCGCCAAGGCGTGCGACATCGGTGGCATCGGGTGCAACAACTACGGCACGTCGGCCCGCCGCACCCACCAAGTCAGCGATCGCATGTGCCGCTTCGTCTGCAGTGGAGACCACGAGGCTGGCTCGAACTTGCCTCCCGGCCTGCAGATCGTCCACCACACTAAGGCCATTGACGTAAGCGTCCCAGTCAACGATTCGGCGCCGTTGCGGATCTGGGTCATTGACCTCTCCAGCCACGAACGCGCCACCTGCTTCGGTGAACTTCGCCTCGGTACGCGCGTGCCGGTTCGGAATCGCGTCCCGCAGAACTTCACTCAGCGTGCCCGCGTAACGATCTGCCACGGCACGCCCGAGCGCTGCGATCTCAGGGGTCAGAACTGCCGGACCGAGCACACCAGCGAGCGGCGTGAGCTTGCCGTGATGTTCAGATCGATCACGGCGGCTCAGGATGAAACCGTTAACGAGTCTGCCGGCGAAGCGCACTCTCACTCGGGACCCGGGCAGGGCGATTGAGTCGAACTTTGCCGGTACCGAGAAGTCGAAAGGGTGATCCAACGCAGCTGCATTGATGTCTACGACAACCTCGGCAACCGGTTGGCTGGTCGCCAGCTCGATGGACTTCTTTGCTCGAGACTTCGTCGGGCTCCGCCGCTTGCTCGCGGACGCGCCGACATCGCCGTCACCGGTAATCGCTAGCTGTTCCATGCGCCCCGAGCCTGCGCCCTTCTTGGTTGGGGTTAGCGTCGCGCCGCCCCGGCCCTCGGTGTATCCACGACCTCATCCCAACAGCACGGCGCCAGGATGCGCAATCTAGATTCCGGTGGCAGAGCGCAATGCGTCGACGCGGTTAGTCAACTCCCAGGTGAAGTTCTCTTCTTCACGACCGAAGTGACCGTACGCAGCGGTCTTGGAGTAGATCGGTCGCCGAAGGTCGAGTTCCTTGATGATCGCAGCGGGTCGGAGGTCGAAGACTTCCCGCACCGCTTGCTGGATCTTCTCGTCTGGGATCACGCCCGTGCCGAACGTCTCCACGAATAGTCCGACGGGACGCGCCTTGCCGATTGCATAGGCAACCTGAACTTCACACTTGCGCGCGAGACCGGACGCTACGACGTTCTTTGCAACCCAACGCATCGCGTACGCCGCGGAGCGGTCAACCTTCGACGGGTCCTTGCCGGAGAACGCGCCGCCACCATGGCGGGCCATACCGCCGTACGTGTCAACGATGATCTTTCGACCGGTCAGGCCGGCGTCACCCATCGGACCGCCGATTTCGAACACGCCAGTCGGGTTCACCAAGAGGCGATAGCTATCGGTCTCGATGCCGAGCTCCGCCAACTCAGGTTCCACCACAAGCTCGCGAATATCGGGAGCGAGCAGAGTTTCGAGATCGATGTCTGCCGCGTGTTGACTCGAGACGACGACGGTGTCGAGGCGAGCAGCTTTATCGCCGTCGTATTCGATGGTGACCTGTGTCTTGCCATCTGGGCGCAGGTAGGAGACCTCACCGGCATGGCGAACTTTCGACAACCGACGAGCGAGGCGGTGCGCGAGCGCGATCGGAAGCGGCATGAGTTCAGGGGTGTCGTCACACGCAAACCCGAACATCAGTCCTTGATCGCCCGCGCCTTGCCTGTCAAGTGGATCTTCAGATCCCTCAGTGCGTTCTTCGAACGCGTCATCGACGCCCTGCGCGATGTCCGGGGACTGCTTGCCGATCGCGATTGACACACCACACGACGCGCCATCAAAGCCCTTATCCGAATGGTCGTAGCCGATTTCAAGCACCTTCTGGCGCACGATGGCGGGGATGTCTACCCAGGTCGACGTTGTGACTTCGCCTGCGACCACGACGAGGCCCGTGGTGAAGAGGGTTTCGACTGCAACGCGGCTTGCTGGGTCATCAGCGAGCATCGCGTCGAGAATCGCGTCACTAACTTGGTCAGCCATCTTGTCGGGATGTCCTTCGGTGACCGACTCCGAAGTAAACAAACGCCCAGCCATCAATTTCCCCTTTTACTATTGGACCTAGGTGCTGAGAAGTTCACACTCGCGCCAAAGAGTAACGATGCCGCGTCGAGACTAGGCGTCGGCACGCGGTAGACGCGGCAAAACAACGTCCCAAACAGCCACTGCCACTGCAGCCTTACTTGCTGTTGGGACCTCCGCCTCAACGCCGCCTGCAGATACGATCGTTGCTGCGTTCACGCCACTCTCAAAGCCCTTGTCGATGCCCACCGAATTCGCAACGATGAGGTCAACGTGCTTCTTAAGCAATTTATTCGTTGCCAGCGAAACCAGTTCGGGCCCCGATGGAACCGTCTCCGCGGCAAAGCCGACGAGCAGCGGTCGCGGTGACGGGAGGCTACCTAGTGTCGCTAGCACGTCAGCCGTTCGGGCAAGCGTGATTTCCGGCACTCGGTCGTCGTCAGTTTTCTTGATCTTGGTGTCCGCGGCAGTCCTTGCGCGGAAGTCCGCCACAGCGGCCGCCATGACGACGACATCTGCTTTCGACGCCTTGTCCAGGACCGCTGTCAGCATGGATTCAGCGGTAGAAACTCTGGTGACCGTGCAGCCCGCGGGATCGGCAAGATCGACGTTTGCAGCGATAACGTCCACGTGCGCGCCGCGGGCAACCGCCGCCGCGGCTAACGCCCAACCTTGGCGCCCACTCGAGCGGTTCCCTAAGTACCTCACGGGGTCGAGTGGTTCGCGAGTGCCGCCCGCCGTCACGACCACCCGCACACCGGCCAAGTCATTCGTGACCGAGCCACGTGCCAGGACGACGTCGCAGACTTCAGCGAGCGCCGAGGCCTCGGGCAGGCGTCCGGGACCGGAATCTGCACCAGTGAGGCGACCGCTTGCCGGATCGATAACGAGCGCGCCACGTTCGCGAAGAGTCGCGACATTTTGGGCAGTCGCGGGGTGTTCCCACATTTCTGTGTGCATCGCAGGCGCGAAGACCACTGGCGCACGAGCCATCAACAGCGTGGACGTGAGCAGATCGTCAGCGACCCCGTGGGCAGCTTTCGCTAGCAAGTTCGCCGTCGCTGGGGCGACAATCACCAGGCTCGCGTGTTGGGCGATCTTGACGTGGGCCACTTCGTGCACGTCGTCAAACACCGTCGTCGACACGGGATTTCCAGACAGTGCTTCCCAGGTCGCCCGCCCGACGAACTCAAGCGAGGACTCAGTTGGGATCACTCGTACCTCGTGACCGGCTTCCCGGAGTCGCCGAAGCAGTTCACACGCCTTGTAGGCGGCGATGCCGCCGCCTACGCCAAGGACGATGTGTTGTTTCAGCGGACCTTCTCCACGGCACCTTCGACAGGTTCTGACACGAGTAGCCCAGCATCGATCTCGCGAAGCGCGATTGACAGCGGCTTCTCCTGGAGATGCGTCTCAACCAGCGGCCCAACGTACTCAAGCAAGCCTTCGCCCAATTGTGAGTAGTAGGCGTTGATCTGGCGAGCACGCTTCGCCGCGTAAATCACAAGCGAGTACTTGGAATCAGTTTTATCAAGCAGTTCATCAATGGGTGGATCGGTGATGCCCTGTGGATCTGGTGCAGTCGACACTGCGGTTCCTTCCGATGTGCCTCAAGGCGACTGACCAGTGTCAGCCACTGATCGGCACGTGTTGAGGGTATTGGTCAAGCACGCGAGAGCATAGAAATCAATGCTCATTCGCAGGATTGTGTATCCATGCTAGCAACTGGTTCGCCGCCACCTCGACGTCGTCGTTCACAATCACGCAATCGAACTCCCCCGCGGCCGCAAGTTCGTCCTGCGCGGCGGCCAAACGTCGTTCAATAGCGGCGTCATCTTCGGTCCCACGTGAGGCCAGTCGAGACCCGAGCGCGTCGATGGATGGCGGGGAGATGAACACAGTCCGGGCGGCAGGGAGGTTCGCGCGCACTTGCCGCACCCCTTGGAGATCAATCTCGAGGATCACGTCCACCCCGCGGCTGATGCGGTCGACCACGGGCGCCGCGGGGGTGCCATAGCAATTTCCGGCAAACTCGGCCCATTCCAAGAATCCGCCTGATTCCCGTAGGTTGTCGAAGCTCTCGGACGAAAGGAACACGTAGTCGATGCCATCAACTTCGCCGGGGCGCGGGGCACGGGTGGTGGCCGAGACCGAAAGCCATAAGTCGGAGTCCGATGCGAGAACCTTGCGGATCAGAGTTCCCTTTCCGACGCCAGATGGACCCGCAACGACGGTGACCGACCCAGCCACTAGCCGAACTCCGCCGTCAACGATTCGCGTTGGTGCTGCCCGAGCCCACGAACTCGACGCGAGGCGGCGATGGTGTGACGATTCATGATGTTCGCGGCTTTGGCCTTGCCGACGCCAGGGAGCGCTTCTAGTAGAGAGGCGACCTTCAGTTTCGCGACCGCCTCGTCGGTAGCCGACAACGCGATGACATCGCTGATACGCAGTTCACCGACCTTGAGCTTGGCTCGCACGTCGGCGCGAACCCGGCGCGCGGCAGTTGCCCGCTGCGCAGCATCAGCTCGTTGTTCCGGAGTCAGCGTCGGTAGTGCCACGTCGCGGAAACCTACACCGATCAGGCACGGTTGGGCTCCGCGAAACTCCGCAAGGGGTCGAATCAGCGGCTAGCGATTTCGGCGGCGATGTCCTTGGCAGCCTGCGCCGGGTCACTAGCAGCCGTGATTGGTCGACCGATCACCAGTAAGTCAGCACCATCCTGGAGGGCCTGGGCAGGAGTCGCGACTCGCTGCTGATCCCCGACGGCGCTACCTGCGGGGCGCACGCCCGGAACAACCAGCCGGATGTCTGGGCCAACTGCGCTCCGGACAGCTGCGACCTCTAGCGGCGAGCAGACCAACGCCTGCGCGCCTGCATCCGTGGCCAGCCGCGCCAACCTAACAACTGCCGACAACGGATCGCCCTCATAGCCAATCTGTGCCAGATCTCGTTCAGACAATGACGTCAGAATCGTGACTGCGGTGACCTGAGTGTTTGGTAGTGCCGAGACTGCAGCTTCGATCATCGCTGGCCCGCCTGAAGCGTGAACGGTGAGCAGCGCAGGCTCTAGGGCGGCAATCGATCGCGCGGCGCCCGCAACGGTGTTCGGAATATCGTGAAGCTTGAGATCAAGGAATAACTCGACGTCGGAACCCGCTGCGGCACGGATTGTGTCCACACCTGCTGCTCCGTCGCGCAGATATGTCTCTAGCCCTACCTTCAGGAATGCGACTGTCGGGCCGACCGCGCCCGCCAAAGTCGTCGCCGACTCAAGCGTGGGCAGGTCGAGTGCTACCGCGATCGGCGCTCGGTTTGACGTCACAGACTTTCTCCTTCTTCGCGGTGAGCATGGCCGACGGCATCGGAAAGCCTGCGGAAGCCGCGGTCGGCGAGTGCGGCCGCAAGTTCGTTGTGGATGCGCAACGGCGCACTGGGATCATTGAAGGTCGCAGTGCCCACGCTGACCGCGTTTGCCCCGGCCAAGATGAACTGCAGCGCGTCGAGCCCATTCGCTATTCCACCCATCCCGAGGATGGGAACGTCGGGCAGGGCCTGGCGCACCTGCCACACACACCGCACTGCCATCGGTCGAATTGCCGGGCCCGACAGACCGCCAGTGATTCCGGCCAGCGCGGGCCGCATCGTGTCCGTGTTGATGACCATTCCCAGCGTCGTATTGATCATTGAGAGGCCATCCGCACCAGCCGTTACGCAGGCCTGCGCAATGTCAGCAATGTTGGTGACGTCGGGCGACAGCTTCGCGAAGATCGGCGTTTGGGCGCTGGTGTGGCGCCGAACCGCGTGAATCACCGAAGACGCAGCGCGCGGATCGCAGGCAAACACTTGTCCGCGACTCTCGACGTTCGGGCATGAGATGTTCACTTCGAGCGCCGCGATGCCCTCTTCGTGCCTTAGTCGGTTCGCCAATTCTGCAAACTCGTTAACGGATCCTCCAGCGATCGATACCACCGTTCGGGCACCTCGTTCCCGGAGCCACCGCAGATCCTTATTGATGAACTCCTCGATACCCGGTCCTTGCAGGCCGATCGAGTTGAGCATCCCGGCAGGTGTCTCGGCCATTCGCGGAGTGGCACGACCAGATCGCGGTTGGACCATAATGCTCTTGGTTACGACCGCACCAATTGCTGTGACGTCAAAGAACTTGTCAAGTTCGCGGCCAGCGGCGGCGCAACCCGATGCCGTCAGCACAGGCGAAGGCAGGGTCACTGACGCCAAGTCGGCCCGCATATCGACAACGTTGCTCATCGCTGACCATCTCCAGGAGCCGACACTGGCGCGCCAAGGCAGTCAGGCGGAACCGTACCGACCGACTCCCAACGCACCTGATCGCCAAAGAAGACTGGCCCATCTGTGCAGGAACGCGTCATCCGCGTCACCCCGTCAGAACCAATCACAGGTAACACGCACGTCATACACACTCCAACACCGCAGGCCATTGCCTCCTCGACCGCACACTGGCTGACAATTCCGCGTTCCCGCGCCACCTTTGCTAAGCCGGCGAGCATCCCCATCGGCCCGCACCCGTAGATGACCTGTCCGCCGTGATCATCAAGGATGCGATCAAGGACATCCGTCACTCGACCTTTCGTGCCGAGCGAACCATCGTCGGTGGTGATGGCTAACGACGATGCTCGCCGACGACCATCGACAACGCCAAAGAGTCGAGACTCAGTCGCAGCACCCAGAACGAGGTCGACGCGGCAACCGCGCTCGCGAAGACGATCAGCGAGCATAAACAACGGAGCGGATCCGTAGCCGCCACCAACCAGCACACAAGGCACCGGATCCTTGGGCAACGAGAACGGACGCCCTAAGGGGGCAATGACGTCGATGGGGTCGCCCACCGAGCGCTCCACGAGCCATTTGGTACCCGGACCGTGTGCATCGACAACGATTTCTACAGTCCCACCCAAAGCACCGGCAGTATCGACGCGGTGAATCGAGAAGCAACGACGCAGCAACATTGCCGTGGGTTGCCCACCAACGGCGATCGCCACGAAATTGCCTGGCGCGGTGGCCTCAGCGACGCCAGGTGCTGCAAACACGAGGACGTGGTAGTCACCACTGCGACGGACGGCGAGGACTTCACCTCGGACCTGGATCGGTCCGGCCTCTGGCTTGCCGAAGCGTTGCGGAACCACTAGAAACTCACCTCGCCGGCCGCGACCTGGGCCGCACGCAATGCAGCGAGATCACTTGAGTGTTGCTGCAAGCTGCGAACCGTCATCTCGCCGCTTAGGAGCGATTCGATCCCTTCGACCGCAGCCGCGAGGCCTTGCGCGGTCGTTATGCAGGGAATTCCGAGCCGAACCGCGACAGTTCGAATTTCGTATCCGTCAACGCGTGCTCCCACCCCGTACGGAGTGTTCACGACCATCGCAATTTCGCCGGCCTCCATCGCATCGATGGTGGTTGGTTCCCCCTTCGGTCCGACGCCTTCGAAATGCTTGCGCAGTTCAGTCGTCTTGACTCCATGACGAGCCAGCACCGCCGCAGTTCCCGGCGTTGCGGCAATCTCGAATCCAAGGTCGGCGAGGCGCTTGACCGGGAACACCATGGAACGTTTGTCGCGGTCGGCCATCGATACAAAGACCCGACCCGAAGTCGGAAGTCCCTCGGCAAACGCGGCGGCCTGTGACTTGGCGAATGCGGTGCCGAAGTCTTGGTCAATGCCCATCACTTCGCCGGTGGATCGCATCTCCGGACCGAGCAGCGTGTCGACACCGTGGAACCGACCGAACGGCAGCACAGCTTCCTTCACTGCCACCGGACCTCCGACCGGAAGCGTGCCTCCGTCGCCGTGTGCCGTCAGCAATCCTTCTGCGCGGAGCTCCGCGATCGTGGCACCCATCGCGATTCGTGCAGCTGCCTTTGCCATCGAGACGCCCGTCGCCTTCGAAACGAACGGGACAGTGCGTGAAGCCCGCGGATTGGCCTCCAAGACGTAGAGAATCCCGCCTGCGAGCGCGTACTGAACGTTCAACAGCCCACGGACACCCACGCCCTTGGCGATTGCCTCAGTACTGCGGCGGACACGATCGATTTCAGTCCGGCTCAACGTGATCGGAGGAAGCGCGCACGCCGAGTCGCCGGAGTGAACGCCCGCCTCCTCAATGTGTTCCATGACTCCACCGAGGAACAGATCGGTTCCGTCGTAGAGCGCATCAACATCGATCTCGATCGCATCGTCGAGGAACCTATCCACCAACACTGGATGCTCGGGACTTGCTTCGGTGGCCCGCTGAAGGTAGTCGGCGAGCATTGAGTCGTCATACACAATCTCCATTCCTCGACCACCCAGAACATACGACGGGCGAACGAGGACGGGGTAGCCAACGCGCTGCGCGATTTCCTGGGCCTGATCGAAGCTGCTCGCTAGACCGTGTGCGGGCGCGGGCAGGCCAGCTTCATCTAGCACCCGGCCGAATTCACCGCGCTCCTCAGCAAGGTCGATAGCCTCCGGGCTAGTCCCGACGACAGGGACCCCAGCATCTTTGAGGGTTTGTGCGAGCCCGAGTGGTGTTTGTCCACCCAACTGGCATATCACTCCGGCGACTGGACCGGCCGCTGCCTCTGCTTCGTAGACAGCGAGAACATCTTCGGCCGTCAATGGTTCGAAGTAGAGGCGATCCGAGGTGTCGTAGTCGGTCGACACGGTCTCGGGGTTGCAGTTCACCATGACCGTCTCGTAGCCAGCCTCACGAAGTGCGAGCGCCGCGTGCACACACGAGTAGTCAAATTCGATTCCCTGACCAATACGGTTCGGCCCCGAGCCGAGGATGAGCACCGCGGGACGTTCGCGCGACGACACCTCGGATTCTTCGTCGTAGGTCGAGTAGTGGTAGGGCGTCTTCGCTTCAAATTCAGCGGCGCAAGTATCAACCGTCTTGTAGACCGGTTCGATGTTCAACGTCCTGCGCAACGCGCGGATATCGGATTCGCTGACTGAGGCGGCGTCACTACTGCGCAGCGCCGCAAGTTGAACATCGGCGAAGCCGTGCCGCTTCGCGTAACGAAGTAGCACGGCATCGAGAGAGTCGGCAGCGCGCACTTCGTCAGCGATCTCGTTGATCAGCGAGATTTGATCGAGGTACCAAGGGTCAATGTCTGTCGCTTCGTGGACTTGTTCGATGCTCGCGCCAGCCCATAGTGCTAGCTGGACCTCATTGAGTCGACCGTCGCGTGGAACGCGCATCTGGTCAAGCAATCCTGGCACGTCAACGTCTGACGCATGCGCTGGCCAACTGAAGGAAGCCCCGCGCTTCTCCACGCTGCGAAGGGCCTTCTGCAATGCCTCGGTGAAGTTGCGCCCGATTGCCATTGCCTCGCCGACACTCTTCATCGTGGTTGTCAGCGTTTGATCAGCGTTCGGGAACTTCTCAAACGCGAACCTTGGCACCTTCACGACCACGTAGTCCAGCGTTGGTTCGAACGCGGCCGGGGTGACCTTGGTGATGTCGTTAGGAATTTCGTCGAGCGTGTAGCCGACGGCAAGCTTCGCGGCAATCTTGGCGATGGGGAATCCGGTCGCTTTCGACGCTAGTGCCGATGAACGCGAGACGCGCGGATTCATCTCGATCACGATCATGCGCCCGGTGTCAGGATCAATCGCAAACTGGATGTTGCAGCCGCCGGTATCGACGCCAACCTTGCGGATGACCTCGATCCCAACATCGCGCATCCGCTGAAATTCGCGGTCGGTGAGCGTCAGCGAAGGAGCGACCGTGATCGAGTCACCGGTGTGCACTCCGACGGGGTCCACGTTCTCAATCGAGCACACCACCACAACGTTGTCGTGGTGATCGCGCATCATCTCAAGTTCGTATTCCTTCCACCCCAGGATCGACTCCTCAAGAAGCACTTCGGAGGTTGGGCTTGCTGCCAAGCCTGACCCGGCAATCCGGCGTAGATCTTCGACGTTGTACGCCATTCCCGAACCGGCTCCACCCATGGTGAACGAAGGCCGCACCACCATTGGGTAGCCCAGTTCTTCCACCGCAGCAAAGCACTCGTCGAGCGTGTGGCAGATGACACTGCGTGCAGATTCGGCTTGGTAGCCGTCAATGTTGATGGTCGCAACGATCTCTTTGAACTGCTCACGGTTCTCGCCAGCGACGATTGCGGCGACCTTCGCGCCAATCAATTCGACGTTGTATCGCTCAAGCGTCCCGGCGTCGTGTAGCGCCATGGCGGCGTTCAACGCGGTCTGGCCGCCGAGCGTCGGGAGCACCGCGTCAGGGCGTTCGATCGCGATGATCTTCTCAATAATCTCGGGTGTGATGGGCTCGACATACGTTGCGTCGGCGAACTCCGGATCCGTCATGATTGTGGCGGGATTGCTGTTCACCAAGATCACGCGAATACCCTCTTCACGCAAAACACGGCACGCCTGAGTCCCCGAGTAATCAAACTCACAGGCCTGCCCGATCACGATCGGGCCCGACCCGATGACCAGCACACTGTTGATGTCGGAACGGCGAGGCATCTCTAGTTCCCTACCTTCGTCGTGGTTGTTGCCAATAGTTCAAAGAACCTGTCGAAGAGATACGCGGAATCGTGTGGCCCGGCCGCGGCCTCGGGGTGGTATTGAACGGAGAAGGCAGGCACGTCGAGACACTCGACGCCCTCCACCACGTTGTCGTTGAGTCCGAGGTGACTCACCCGCGCGCGCCCAAACTCGGTATCGACGACCTCGTCGATGGGGGCTTGCACCGCGAATCCGTGATTCTGGGAAGTGATCTCGACCTTGCGTGTGCGCAGGTCCATAACGGGCTGGTTGATTCCACGGTGACCAAACTGCAGCTTGTAGGTGCTGAACCCCAACGCGCGCGCCAGGATCTGATTGCCGAAACAGATTCCAAACACCGGCAGGCGGTTTGCCAGTGCCCATCGCACCAACGCGACGGGAGCGTCGGCGGTCGCCGGGTCGCCAGGTCCGTTTGACAGGAAAAGTCCGTCAACGCCGAGCGCGGCGATCTCTTCGGAAGTTGTGTTTGCCGGCACGACGACAACTTCGATTCCTCGCTTGGCCATGAGCGCTGGGGTCATGGACTTGATTCCGAGGTCCACCGCTGCGACACGAAAACGACGTTCGCCCACGGCTGGGACGGTGTATGGCACGTCCGTCGTCACCTCGGCTGACAAGTCGGCACCGGCCATCGGTGGGCTGTCGTTCACCAACGAAACTAGGTCAGCAACATCTTGATCGGCATCTTCCCCGGCAAACACACCCGCGCGCATCGAACCACGATCCCGCAGGTGGCGCGTAATTGCTCGAGTGTCGACGTCTGCAATTCCGACGACACCGAATTCGGTGAGATCATCGACCAGCGTCCGCTGCGAGCGCCAGTTGCTGGCAATTCGACTTGGATCGCGAACGACGTAGCCACTCACCCAGATTCGGCGGGACTCAGTGTCTTCGTCATTCATCCCGGTGTTACCCACGTGCGGTGCCGTCATGACCACGATTTGGCGCTGGTATGAAGGGTCCGTCAACGTCTCTTGGTACCCAGACATGCCGGTTGCGAACACGACCTCCGCCAGCGCTGTTCCGTCCGGTCCGAACGAACTCCCACGAAAAACCCGACCGTCTTCAAGAACCAGAAGTCCTGGCTTATGCAATCTGCGACTACTCATGGTTTGTCCCTCCCCCGTGGGCACTTTGCCCGCGATGTGCATCGCTCCAAAGCGTCCCGCTCGGCAATTGTGCCAAGGCGGAAACGACTGCCACTCTCGCCTGTGCATCTGGCACCCGAAGTCCGGTCTGCAAAAGTTGTTCTCCCCATATCCAACTCACCACGATGACACCTTCATTGCCATAGACCCGCCCCGCCAAACCGCGCGCGAGCTCGACCTTGGTGATGGCGCCTTGCGGGATGAAGAGTGCGTTCGTTCCGACCCGCTCAACGATGAGCCCCTGGCTCTCAACGGCGATGGCGGCAGGTCCGCGGCTGCCAAGACCTTGAGCCGCCACCTTGTCAAGCCAATGCTCGATCGTGACGGTGCCGAGATACGTTGCATGCTCGATGCGTAGCGCTTCGTCGGCGACCGGGGATGGCGGTGTTGCCAAAACTGGAATGTCTGCACCGGCCGCTGTGCGTCTGCGCCAACTCGTCGACATCAGACGAAGCGCGAGCGCGATGGCGGCGATGACCAGAATCACCAGAATCAAACGGGTCACTATCGGGTCCTTTGAGCGGTACCGTCGGTAACTGTTTGATTGCCTGCGTAGATCGTGTGCACGACTCGGCCGGGGAGTACCCGCTCGCGATACGGCGTGTTCCGACTCAAGCTCGCAAGTTCGGTCGGTCGCACCGTCCAGGTCGCGCCCGGATCGATCAAGGTCAGATGTGCGGGTTCACCTGCCGCGATTGATCCGCCTTGATCCTTCACCCGGCCAATCTGCGCCGGACGTGTCGACATCCGGTCAGCCACGCCCGCCCAATCGAGTAGCCCAGTATTGACCATTGACTCGACGACAACGGACAAAGCAGTCTCAAGACCGAGCATCCCGAACGCCGCGGCGCTCCATTCACATTCTTTGTCTTCCACCGGATGCGGCGCGTGGTCTGTGGCGACGGCATCGATCGTGCCGTCTGCGAGTCCCTCCCGCAACGCGATCACATCTTCCTGCGTGCGCAACGGAGGATTCACCTTGAAGTGTGGGTCGTAGCTGCGCGCAAGCTCATCGGTGAGCAGGAGATGGTGAGGGGTGACCTCGGCCGTCACGTTTATGCCCTTAGCCTTTGCCCACCGGATAAGTTCGACGGACCCAGCCGTCGACACGTGACATACATGCAGGCGACTGTTTACATGCTGAGTCAACAGCACATCGCGGGCGATGATCGCCTCCTCTGCAACTGCTGGCCACCCGCGAAGACCCAACGTCCCTGACAGCACGCCTTCGTTCATCTGCGCGCCCTCGGTTAGCCGCGGTTCCTGCGCGTGTTGCGCAACTGCACCGTCAAATGCCTTTACATATTCCAGCGCGCGCCGCATGATCACGGCATCGTCGACGCACTTGCCGTCGTCGGAGAACAACCTCACCTGCGCAGCAGACGCCGCCATCGCACCAAGCTCCGCCATATGCTGCCCGGCAAGACCGACGGTGACCGCACCAACTGGGCGCACCTCGCACCACTGCGCCTCCTTACCAAGGCGCCAGACCTGCTCGACAACTCCAGCGGTGTCAGCGACCGGTTCAGTGTTCGCCATTGCGTGGACACAAGTGAACCCGCCAAGGGCTGCGGCCCTCGTCCCGGACTCGACCGTTTCTGCATCTTCACGCCCAGGCTCGCGCAGATGCGTATGGAGATCTACGAATCCTGGCAACGCGACGAGGCCGTGTGCATCGATCGTGCGTGCGCCGCCAGTGTCGGTCTTCCCTGCCCCAACAACCTCAACGATTCGGTCGCCGTCCATGACGATGTCGACCGGCGCGCCACCGAGGGGTGATGCTCCAAGTACCACGATGCGAGGCATCAGATTCCTTCCGATGGTTCGTTGATTGGCGTTGCCGCAGGGGCGTTGCCGCCGAGTAGTAGGTACAGCACAGCCATTCGCACGCTCACGCCGTTGGCTACTTGCTCGACGATCACCGACCGTTTCGAATCGGCGACGTCGGCAGTGATTTCCATTCCGCGATTCATCGGGCCCGGGTGCATCACGATCGACCGCTCGCTGAGCAACGACATGCGGTGGTTGTCCAACCCGTAACGTCGGCTGTATTCACGAGCAGTCGGGAAATATGAATCGGTCATGCGCTCAAGTTGGACGCGCAGCATCATCACCGCGTCGGACTCGGGAATCACTGGGTCTAGATCGTAAGAGACCTTGCATGGCCACGTTTCGACCCCGATCGGCAGCAGCGTTGGCGGCGCAACCAAAGTGACGTCGGCGCCGAGCGTCGACAGCAACAGAACGTTCGAACGCGCAACTCGACTATGAAGCACATCACCGACGATGGTGACCTTCTTGCCAGTGAGATCGCCTTCGCCCCCGACCAGATTTTCTCTGAGGGTGAAGGCATCAAGGAGCGCCTGGGTGGGATGTTCGTGAGTCCCATCGCCGGCATTCACCACGCTGCCGCCGATCCAGCCAGAGCTAGCTAGCCGGTGCGGGGCGCCGCTTGATCCATGCCGAACCACCACCGCATCGGCACCCATCGCTTCGAGGGTAAGCGCGGTGTCTTTCAGACTCTCACCCTTGGAGACGCTTGAACCCTTTGCGCTGAAGTTGATGACATCGGCAGAGAGTCGCTTGGCCGCGGCTTCGAACGAGATCCTCGTACGGGTCGAGTCTTCGAAAAACAGGTTGACAACGGTTCGCCCGCGAAGCGTCGGGAGCTTCTTCACCGGCCGGTCGGCGACCCTCGCCAACTGAGCCGCCGTGTCGAGTACGAGCAGCGCGTCCGAGTGACTTAGGTCTGCGGCTGAGAGCAGGTGTCGCTTCATGCCACCTCACCGCCGGGGTTCGGACCGCCACGGGGTGACTGCCCACCTGATGACAATGTGACGGCATCCTCTCCATCGAGTTCAGCGAGTCGGACTCGCACCGACTCCTGTAGCGACGTTGGAAGGTTCTTCCCTACGTAGTCCGCCCGGATTGGCAATTCGCGATGGCCTCTGTCGATGAGCACGGCAAGACGCACCACTCTCGGCCGACCAAGTTCGTTGAGCGCATCCAATGCCGCCCGAACCGTACGACCAGAAAACAGGACGTCGTCGACGAGCACCACGATTCGGCCATCAACGCCCACATCAGGTAGCGCAGTGGTCTCGAGTGCTCGCGCGGGGCGCAATCGCAGATCATCGCGATACATAGTGATGTCCAGTGCGCCGACTGGGACGTCAACCTTCTCGAACTCGGAGATCCGGCGGCCAATACGGTCGGCGAGAGGTACTCCACGGGACTGGATTCCCAGCAGAACCAGATCCTGGGCACCCTTGGCACCCTCAATAATCTCGTGTGAAATTCGGGTCAATACCCGATCGATATCTGCGGCCTCAAAGACCGTGCGAACCCGCGGCGAATTCACGCGCGAACCCCCTTCCCCGCCTCACAGGACGGAAATTAAAGGACGTCGTGCAACGGGACTCAGGTTAGCAACGGCACCGTATGCGCCCCTTCGGCGACCCACTGCCAGCGTGACGCAGATCGCTCGGTTCGCTCATTCGGTTGAGATTTCTGGCCAATTGGTGCTCCCAAGTTGCGTCCCTATCGTCACGCTCCGTAGCGTCTGCATGGCGAGACCAATGATCACGACGAGACCAACAGGGGGTGAGATGGCCAGCGACTACGCGAAGGCACTCGGTGCCAAGCTTCGTGCCATCCGCCAGCAGCAAGGACTAAGTCTTCACGGCGTGGAAGAACGCTCTGGAGGGCGCTGGAAGGCCGTGGTGGTTGGCTCGTACGAACGAGGCGACCGAGCCGTCACTGTCCAAAAACTGGCCGAGCTCGCTGAGTTCTACAGCGTTCCGGTCTCAGAACTGCTACCCGACGCCGCCCCAGCTCCGGCAGCTGAGCCACCACCTCGCTTGGTGCTCGACCTCGAGCGTCTTGGCCAGGTCCCAGCCGAAAAGGCCGGGCCGCTTGCCCGCTACGCCGCAGCAATTCAGGCCCAACGAGGCGACTACAACGGCCGCATCCTGTCAATTCGCCAGGACGACCTGCGGACCCTCGCCGTGATTTACGACGAATCGCCCAGCCTATTGGCCGAACAACTTATTGCTTGGGGAGTGCTCAACCCTGAAGCCCGTCGGGCCATGGAATAGCCCGCTACTCCCCTGGCACCGCCTATTGTTTGAGGTCGATCTCTTGCGTTCCCATAATGTGAACGCGCATGCCGTTCGTGGTACCCGCAACGCCCGGGGGAACACCGGCAATAACCACAACGCGGTCGCCAGGTTCACACCGGCGTAGCGCAAGTAGTTGGTTGTCGACGAGTCGAACCATCTCGTCAGTCGACTCGGCGTGAGGCGTCAAAAATGTCTCGACACCCCAGACCAACGCTAACTGAGAACGCACCCGTTGGCTTGGGGTAAACGCGACAAGCGGTATCGGTGACCGGTGTCGCGCCACGAGGCGTGTCGTCAGGCCGGTCTCGGTGAAGGTACACAGGTGCGTCGCTCCCACCGCACCGCCAACCTGGCATGCCGCCTGCGTCAGAGCGCGAGCAGTTGAGCCAACCTTTGAATCAGCGACGTTTGGAACTTGTTGAAGGCTCTCTGATTCGACATGGCGAATGATGCGCGCCATCGTCTCGACGACGGTTATGGGGTGGTCGCCGACACTCGTCTCAGCCGACAGCATCAGTGCATCCGTCCCGTCGAGCACCGCGTTCGCAACGTCGGATGCCTCGGCCCGGGTAGGACGTCGTGCTGTGATCATCGAGTCCAACATCTGCGTCGCCACGATGACCGGCTTGCCAGCATTGCGGCACATTGAGATGGCCTGCTTTTGGACCAGCGGAACTTGCTCGATCGGAAGCTCCACGCCAAGATCGCCTCGGGCAACCATGATGCCGTCGAATGCCGCGACGATCTCTGCCAAGTTGTGAACCGCCTGTGGCTTTTCAATCTTGGCGAGCACCGGCACGCGAATTCCAACCTCATCCATCACGGCGTGGACGTCATCGAGGTCAGCGGCGGAGCGAACGAACGACAACGCAACGAGGTCTGTCCCCGCCTTAAGCGCCCACCGGAGATCCTCTATGTCCTTCTCGGCCAGCGCGGGAACACTCACCGCAACACCGGGCATGTTGATGCCCTTATTGTCAGAAACTGGACCGCCTTCAAGTACCTCGGTAACGACGTCGTTGCCGTTGACTGCCTCTACTCGCAGCAAGATTCGACCGTCATCGACGAGCAGGAGATCGCTCGGGCGAACATCCTGCGCAAGCCCGGAGTACGTCGTCGAACACCGATTGACATCGCCCACGCACGCTTCGGTCGTAATCGTGAATCGAGCGCCCACTGTCAACTCAACAGGCCCACTCCCGAACCGACCGAGCCGAATCTTTGGCCCTTGGAGGTCGGCCAGCACTGCGACCCCGCGCCCGGTTGCATCCGTGGCACGCCGAACGGCGTCAATCGCGATCTGGTGATCTCGATGTTCACCATGACTCAGGTTGAGCCGGGCGACGTCCATCCCGGCCAGCACCAATTTCTCCAGAACGCCGGGTTTGGCGGTTGCCGGACCAAGCGTGCAAACGATCTTTGCGCGTCTCATCAGGTTCAGACCACCAACGGGCGGGCTGTTGGTGGAATCGGTGCCGGCAGATTGGTAGATCCGGTCAGGTACTCGTCAACACCCGCCGCTGCGGCCCGACCTTCGGCGATTGCCCAAACAATCAGGCTCTGCCCGCGACCGGCGTCGCCAGCCACGAACACACCATCAACGTTCGTCGCGTAGTTGCTTGCCCGCGCGATGTTGCCGCGCTCGTCGAGGTCTAGCCCCAATTGATCCACGAGCGGGCCACGCTCCGGACCCGTAAATCCCATCGCGAAGAACACGAGGTCGGCTTTGAGGTGCTTGGTGCCGCCTTCAACTGGCTGGAACCGCCCATCTACAAGCTCTACCTCGGCTAACTCCAGCGCACCGACGCCACCCTGACCGTTGTCGACGAACTTCGTCGTCGACACGGCGTAAACACGTTCGCCATTCTCTTCGTGCGCCGATGAAACGCGATAGATCATCGGATACGTCGGCCAAGGCTGACCGTGCGGACGTTCCTCTGGCGGGCGCGGGAGGATCTCGAGTTGCGTCACGGAAACCGCTCCCTGACGCGTCGCGGTGCCGAGGCAGTCCGCACCGGTGTCGCCACCGCCGATCACCACCACGTGCTTTCCTGCAGCGTCAATTGCTGCCGTCGCAGTGTCACCCTCTACGACCCGGTTTGCCAACGGCAAGTAGTCCATCGCCTGGTAGATCCCCGAGAGTTCGCGGCCGGGAACCGGTAGATCACGGCGCTCGGTCGCACCCACGGCCAGTACGACTGCGTCATAGCGACGGCGTAAATCGTCACCTGTCACATCAACGCCAACGCTCATCCCAGCGCGGAACTTGACGCCTTCGGCCTCCATCTGCTGCAAGCGCCGGTTCAGGTGAACCTTCTCCATCTTGAACTCGGGAATCCCGTACCGAAGCAAACCACCAATACGGTCATCACGTTCGTACACCGCCACGGTGTGACCCGCACGGGCGAGTTGTTGCGCTGCTGCCAATCCAGCGGGACCTGATCCCACAACTGCGACCGTCTTGCCAGATAGTCGATCTGGCGGCTGAGGTTTGACCCAGCCTTCCTCCCACGCGCGGTCGATGATCTCGACTTCAACCTGCTTGATCGTGACGGGATTCTGGTTGATGCCGAGGACGCACGCAGTCTCACACGGTGCTGGGCACAACCTGCCGGTGAACTCCGGGAAG
>JBAYVO010000012.1:0-22221 GCA_041674545.1 Candidatus Nanopelagicales bacterium
GGGCCGCTTGGTTGCGGCGTTCTCACCTGTAGGAGTGGGTCCGCAGGTCGTTCCCAACACTTTTTGAGAACTTTCTTTGACTATTTCCGGAAATTCCTTTGCTTACTGTATGTGATCAAAGTGTGTGACCCTGACCACCAATGCCCGCAGAATGGGCGGTTTGACCGCTTCTGCACGAAGTTATCCACAGACACCACCTGTGGATAACTTTCTGCGGTTGAAGATTGGCTTCAATTCTCGGCATGGTTCACACCGTTCACGTCGACGGTCACATCACCACGGTGACTCGGAAGTTCGGTGCCGGTCTTCGCGCATCGGACTTCGTCAGTTCAAGAATGCTGGCGCGGCAAAGTCAAACATTGGATTTGTATGAAGAAGTTCGCGATGACGCTCACGATGCTCTTGGTTGGTTCCCTGGTGGCAGCCTTGTTCGGCGCAACCCCAGCGAGCGCGGCACAGAGTCCGACTCGAGCACACGCGATTGTTGCTCCTGCTAGTACACCGGCAAAGAAGGTGGCCAAGAAGGTTCGGATGAGCAAGGTGGAGCGCAAAGCCATCCGAGCACATGCAGCGCAGATGAGCACCCCATCGAAGTGGCGAGGGATCGCAGTGGTCCACCCGAGCGGGCAGACCATCCCGCGAGCAGTGAGTCGTTGGGCCAACATGGTCTCGGCAATCATGGCGGAGCACAAGATTCCGGCCGCGTACCTCAGCGGCATCCTGGCGCAGATTCAGCAGGAGTCCTACGGCGATCCGAATGCGGTCAACCTTTGGGACAGCAACGCCCGCCGTGGAACGCCGTCCAAAGGACTGTTGCAGGTGATCGCGCCGACGTACACGTTCTATGCCAAGCGCGGACTACGCCCTGCGAAGTTCCAGACATTGCCGTACGCCAACATCTGGGCGGGCCTGAACTATGCGAAGAACCGATATGGGATGGCAAAGTTCGCTAGTTGGTCTGCAGGTCAGAACCAGGGCTACTAGCGTCGCAGCGCTAGCAGTGCGGCGCGGGTGACAAAAGAGCCAGTCGGGCCTTTCAGGCCGGGCATCAGGGGTGGCTATTGGGTACAACTGATGTCATGAGTGAACCTGCCGAAGTGCATGAGCCTGCTGTCACTGTCGAGATGCGCGACAACGTTGCTGTCGTAACGATCAATGACGGAAAAGTTAACGCCTTGAGCTACCGGCTCCTGAGCGAAGGCAGGGCGGCCTTCGCTCAGGCTGTAGAAGTCGCAGACGCGATCGTGCTCGCTGGCAATGGCAAATGTTTGTCGGCGGGGTTTGATCTCGGTGAAGTGATGCAGGGCCCAGAGCAGCGTGACGCGATCATCAGCAGCGGTGGTGACTGGTTCTACGAAATCTTCACGTGCCCAAAGCCGGTTGTGATCGCGTGCACGGGCCACGCTGTTGCCGGTGGCGTTGTCTTCCTTCTGGTTGGCGATACCCGCGTTGGCCGGGCCGGTGCGTACAAGGTTGGTTTCAACGAGGTCCTCATCGGAGTTCCGATGCCAAAGTTCGGGATTTCTTTGACGCAGTACCGAGTCCTGCCGCCGATGGCCGAGTCGATCCTCTTGGGCGACATGTACGCACCGGAAGCCGCGCGCGAAGCAGGCCTATTTGACCTCGTGGTTGAGGGCGATGCAGACGCGGTCATCGAGGCAGCCATTGTCCGCGCGAGTGAACTTGCGGCTCGTCCTGCGGACGCCTACGGACAGACAAAGATCGCGGCGCGTCAGCAGCTCATTGAACGTTTCGCCACTGAGGCGCGGTTGTCTCTCGGGTGACGAGGTCAGCAGTGCATCGGAGCACACGGCCGGTGCACTGCTACAGCCGGTGCATTGCTACTTGGCTGCCGACGACTTCTTCGTCTTGTCGGTTCCGCTCGTAAAGCTGCGCTTGTGAACGTGTGGCTTGGCCGGCTTTTCCTCACGCGGCCCGAGCTTGGCGTCCCGCTGGCGCTCGAGGCGTTCCATTGGGTCGTCTCCGGCATCCAATTGAGCTGGCCCGAAGACAGTGAGTAATCCCTTGGTCGTGTAGTACTTGACGCGATATAGAACACTCATGTCGGACTCCCGATCCTGTTCAGGTTTCGCCAATTCGCTTTGACGCTCCTAGAGTTGACCCTACGCCAATTCGGGGGTGAACGGAACCGGTCCTTGGCGTCTGGGTTGCGCACGACACGAACTGTGAATCCAATCCAACACGCGCAGACCGAACCCGAAGTTGCCCATTGAATAGCGATGAGGCAAAGTCAGAACATGGTTGTTCTGGTCATCGTGATTGTGCTCGTTGCGCTGCTCGCGGTCATTGCGCTTTGGCAGTTCAACAAGTTGCGTACTCTCAACGTCAACGTGGACGAGGGATTCGCGCAAATCGAGGTTCAGTTGACTCGTCGCTCCGAACTCATTCCCAACTTGGTCGAGACAGTCAAGGGGTACGCCAAGCACGAGAAGTCGGTGCTTGAGGCCGTAACCAACGCACGTGCCAACATCGAGCAAGCTGACGGTGTCGGAGCCACTGCTCTTGCCGACGCGACCCTCACGGGTGCGCTCAATAACTTGATGGTGGTTGCGGAGAATTATCCCGATCTCAAGGCTTCGACGAACTTCCTGCAGTTGCAGGAGGAACTCACGACGACTGAAAACAAGATTGCGTTTGCTCGCCAGTACTACAACGAAAGTGTCCGGGCGCTCAACACCGCGATTGTCACGTTCCCTTCGATGCTCTTCGTCGGTATGGCTGGAGTGAGCAAGCAAGAGTTCTATGAAGTTCCCGATGTGAGCCAGCGCGTTGCTCCCGATGTCGGATTCAACTAGTCATGCAGGGGAATCTGGCACGTCGAGGGGGTGAGGTGCGGTGAGTGTGTCGTTCCGCGCCGCGCAATCAAAGAACAAGCGCAAAACGTTCATTTTGCTGTTCGTGATGTTCCTGTTTGTTGTTGCCGTTATCTGGGCCGTCGGACAACTCTTCGGCTACGGGTCGGTCTGGCTTGTGCCAATCGCAGTTGTGATTGCGTTGATTGGCGTGTGGGGTTCGTACTGGAACAGCGACAAGCTGGTTCTAAAGATGACGCGTGCTCAGATCATCGACCATGACACCGCTCCGCAGCTTTTCAACGTGGTGGACGAGGTGCGGATTGCGGCCGGGCTACCAATGCCGACCGTGGCGATTGTCGATGACCCTGCGCCGAACGCATTTGCTACCGGCCGTGATCCTGACCACGCCGTGATCGCGTTTACCACCGGGATCCTCAACGCGATGGACCGTGAGCAGCTCCAGGGGGTCACCGCGCACGAGATGGCGCACGTGGGCAACCGCGACACACTCGTGATGGCAGTAGCCGCGACGACGGCCGGGCTGATCGCGATCATCGCCGACGTGGGCGTGCGAATGGCGTTCTTCACGCGGCGCGATAACAGTAATCCGATCGCGACGGTTATTGGCCTCGTCATCCTCTTATTGGCGCCGATCGCGGCGGTCATGATGCGTTCGGCGGTGTCTCGCAAGCGTGAGTCGCTCGCCGACGCGACAGCAGTCCAATTCACCCGTAATCCTGCTGGGCTTCGTCGGGCTTTAGAGACCTTAGCGGCGGACTCCACCGTGGTCCACGAGCGATCAACCGCAGTCTCACACGTGTGGATCGAGTCGCCGCTAGAAGGTAAGTCGCGCAGCCTGTTCGACACCCACCCACCGATTTCCGAACGCATCGCGATCCTGCGAGCCATGGAGCAGTCAGGTCCTCCGACGACGTGACGACCAAGCGGGTATTTGGAATTGCAGCGATTCTGCTGGCTTTGGCAGCGTGGGCGGGGGCGGCAGTCGTCTCGTTCTCGGCGTTCCAGAGCGTTGCGCAATGGGCAGCTCCCGGCTCGACGACAACAGACCTCCAATCGGGGACCTGGCGGATTGTCCAGATGCTGCCCACGGATTCAACCGCGTTCATGCCGGCGGATGTCGCTGCTGCTCGCACGGTGAACGTTGAGCAGATCAAGGTGACCGATCCATCAGGTGCGGACGTGCCGCTGACCTGTGTGTACTGCTCGAGTCAGAACGCCGCTTCGTGGCCGATTGACTTGCAGATGGCGAACGGAGTCGCTGACTTCCGCGCGGACGTTGCAGGGCCGTACACCATCACCGTTGTGGATGCGTCCGGTGAAATGACTGTCGCCGATCCGGTCTCAAAACTCGAAGAGTCAGCTTCGACGATTACCGGACTTGGCGTGCTGGGCGGTGTGCTGATGGTCGTTGGCGTCGTGTTGGTAGTGAGGGGAGGCGGCGGCTCGACCCCGACGGCCGTCGGTCCCACGCAGCCTGTGACCGCCGGGCCCGCGCCGCCGGGTTGGTACCCAAACCCCTACCGCCCTGATTCCGATTCACAGATGTGGTGGGACGGAACCCAATGGACCAGCAACTGGCGCTAGTCCAGCAACCCCGTCCATTCCCGCGCCGGTCCCGACCGGTCCTAACCCGACCCGGTGGTCCCGTTTGGTAGACACGCCCGGTCTGCCGGGCGTGTCTACCAAACGGGACCACCTAGGGGCGGGATAAGGGTTAGGTGACGCCGCGCCAAGGTGGGACGGGGGTTGGCATCGCGGGGAGAATGGTGTCGACGGTGCCGATGCGCCCGCTGCGCCAACTGTCGTATGCCTCGTCGATCTCAGTGGGCGTGCGCGCCACGAGGTTCCACCAGATCAGCACCTGCTCAGCGAATGGCTTCCCACCAACGAGGAGAACTACTGCCGTCTCCCGGGCATCGAGGGGAAGCTCGCTGATCCCAGCCGCGTAGTACGCGAACTTTCCAGGGGTAAGGACCTGTTCGCCAACCTTCACCTCACCTTCAACGACGATGAGGCCATGTTCGAAATCCGGATTCAGCGGCCAGATCGAGCGTCCGACACGAAGTCGGCCTTCAACGCCAACCGATGCCCAATCCTGCCGAGCAGGGGAGGTGCAAGCGTCAAAGGTTCCGGTGATCACGGTCGCGTCAGAATTGCCTAGCTCAACCATCGGCAGCGTTGCATGGTGTTCAAACGCTGGCTCGGTGTGACGGGTTTCCTCAGGTTGCGCCACCCAGAGTTGGACTCCCTGTAGCCGACCCGCGTAGCTACCGGTCGCCTCCTCGGAATGCACCACCCCAGTGCCCGCGGTCATCAGGTTGACCTGCCCTGGGCGAATCAGTTGCTCAGTGCCGAGGCTGTCTTTGTGGAGGACCTCGCCCTCGGTCAGCCACGTCACCGTCTGCAAGCCAATGTGCGGGTGCGGCCCCACATCAAGTCCTGCAGTTGGCGTGACGTGGGTCGGACCCATGTGGTCTTCAAAGCACCACGGACCGACCGTGCGTCGATGTCTTAGCGGCAGCACGCGGCGTACCTTCGTTGCCCCAACGAACGACTCTCGAGCATCGGTGATTTCGGCAACGGGTGCGCTGCTACCGCCTTCGGTCATGGTCGTTCACTCACGCGTCGGGCGTGCTGCCCGAAACCCCGGCGTGAACGGCCGGGATCGTACCGAGCTTGCCTGCCTGGAAGTCGTCGAACGCCTCCACGAGTTCTTGTTTGGTGTTCATGACAAACGGGCCGTACATAGCCACGGGTTCGCGAATCGGCTGCCCGCCGAGGACGAACACCTCGAGGTTGTCATGTCGGGAATCTTGACTCGAATCAGCGGCGACGGTGAGAGTGTCGCCCTTTCCGAAGACGGCAAGCTGGCCATCGCGTAGTGGCTGTCGGTTCGGGCCAACGCTGCCATTGCCGCCAAGGGAAAACACCAACGCGTTGAAGTCGCGATTCCACGGCAACGTCACAGACGCACCAGGAGAAATCGACGCATGCACCAAGGTGATCGGAGTGTGGGTGGAGCCCGGGCCAGCATGGCCGTCTACTTCTCCGGCAATCACCCTGATGAGCGAGCCGCCGTCAGCAGAACTCAGCAGCGCGACGTTGTTTGCTCGAATGTCCTGGTAGGCGGGTTCCAAGAACTTGTCTGCGCGGGGCAAGTTCACCCACAACTGCACGCCATGGAACAGGCCGCCGCTGACAACGAGATGCTCCGGCGGCGTCTCTATGTGCAAGAGCCCGGATCCGGCGGTCATCCACTGGGTGTCGCCGTTGGTGATGAGGCCGCCACCACCGTGAGAGTCTTGGTGGGCCATCTGGCCGTCGATCATGTACGTGACAGTCTCGAACCCGCGATGGGGATGCCACGGTGTCCCTTTAGGTTCGCCCGGCGCGTACTCAACCTCGCCCATCTGATCCATGTGGATGAACGGGTCGAGGGCGCGAATATCAACTCCGGCGAACGCACGCCGCACGGGGAACCCTTCGCCCTCGTGACCGGTGGGTGCCGTCGTCACGGAGATCACCGGCCGGTCCACGCTGATGGACGGGTCCGGCGTTTGGACTCGGGGTAGCGCCAAAATGTTGTCAACGGTGACGGCAGGCATGTCGTTCACGTCCAATCGCGTAGCGAAACTCAATGCGTCGAAATCATTCGACCATGGGAACGAATTGGTGGAGAGCACTATTCCCCGCCCATTGGCGGACGTGGTACCCACCGCAGGTATGAGACGCCGCAGGTTCGACCCCGGAAACACGCCGCTGTCAGACATTGGAGTGTCAGATTGAGACTAATTTCGGTTGCCGCCGGGTAACGTCAATGTACGAACCGGCGCGCGAGCCAGAGCTCCCGAGTCGGCCGCGAATTGTGCCTAATCGTTGACCACCCTTGGAGTTGGAATGTCGGAATCCGTCACGAATGACGTCGAAAAGAACGTGCGCGTCGAACTCGCAGCTGCCTATCGGTTGATGGCGATGTACGGATGGGACGACTTGGTCTTCACCCACATCTCGATGCGCATCCCAGGACCGGATCACCACTTCCTGATCAACCCCTACGGCATGTTGTTCGAAGAGATCACTGCCTCCAGTCTGGTCAAGATCGACCTCGACGGCAACAAAGTCGAGGACTCCCCGTGGCCAGTCAATCCGGCCGGCTTTGTCATCCATTCGGCGATTCACGCTGCCCGCGAAGACGCCCAATGTGTGCTGCACTCGCACTGTGCGCCAGGGGTCGCGGTGTCAGCGCAGGAAGGTGGCTTGCTGCCGATCTCGCAACAGTCGTCGATCGCGCTGGCGTCGTTGGGATACCACGACTACGAGGGCATCGCGCTTCGCGATGAAGAGAAGCCCCGCCTCGTTGCCGACCTCGGCGATGCCAAGAACCTCATCCTGCGCAATCACGGACTGCTCACCGTTGGCACCACCGTAGGCGAGGCGTTCCTGAACATGTACGTGATGATCAAGTCCTGTGAAATTCAACTGGAAGCTCAAAGTGGCGGGGGAGAGTTGGTCATGATCAACCAGCAGATCCTCGACGGCGTCGCGGCAAACATCGACGCGGTCACGATGGGGATGGGCGGGAACATTGCGTGGCCGGCGTTGCTTCGCAAGCTCGATCGCGAATCGCCTGGCTACCGCGACTAGGTGCTCGCGCGGTGACCGCGCGGCGCAACTCCTAGCGACCAGGCGGAATCGCCGTTGCTGTCGTCGGGGTACCGTGCTGTCACGGCGTTGGGTGGAGGTGCGTGCGGGTGGTCCGGATTGCGTTGGCGAACCTCGCGAACCACAAACGCCGGCTTCTCGGCACGATCTCAGCGATCGTGCTTGGCGTGGCGTTCCTCGCCGGAACACTTGTGCTCACCGACACAATGCGCGCGGCCTTCGACGGGATCTTCGCTTCAGCGAACGCCGGCACCGATGTGGTTGTTCGAAGCTCGGAGCGCATCGGCGGAGGCGGCAACGCCCAAGTCGGGCTCATCCCCGCAGACCTTGCCGGGACCCTGGCAGATGTGCCTGAAGTCGCCGTCGCAGAGCCAACCATCCAAGGTGCAGGTCAACTCACCGGTGCCGACGGCAGGCCGATCGGTGGCGACGGGCCGCCGACGCTGGCCGGTAGTTGGATCCAAAGTCCTGCACTGAATCCCTATCGACTCGTTGCAGGCTCGGCGCCAACGGGCGACGGTCAAGTGGTGATTGACCAGGGAGCAGCTTCCGAGGGCGATTTGGCAGTCGGATCGAAGACAGTCCTGCGAACTCCGGAACTGGTGCCGATGACGGTCGTCGGAATCGCCACGTTTGGTGATGCCGACAGCCTGGGTGGCACGACGTATGCCGGCCTAACGTTCGCCCAAGCTCAGCAACTTCTCGGGGTAGAAGGCAAAGCTAACGCGATCGTGTTGCAGGCCAAACCAGGAGTCTCGCAAGAGCAGTTGCAGGCTGCGATTGCGCCGGTGTTACCGACCGGAACAACTTCGGTCACCGGTGATCAACTCACTGCCGATCAAACCCAGCAGATCGAGGATGGTTTTCTCGGCTTCTTCCGAACGTTCTTGTTGGTCTTTGCGACCATTGCCATGATTGTCGCGACGTTCAGCATCTACAACACGTTCGCGGTAATCGTCGCGCAGCGGACTCGTGAATCAGCACTCCTGCGTGCAATCGGCGCATCGCGCGGGCAACTATTGAGGTCCCTATCTGTGGAGTCTCTGGTGGTGGGACTGATCGCCTCCGGTGTGGGCCTCGTTGTCGGTATCGCACTGGCCTGGGGTCTGCGTATCAGCTTGGGTGCGATCGGATTTGGCCTACCACCAGGTGGTTTGACGATCACTCTGCCCACGTTGGCGACTGCCTTCGCAATCGGCGTGGCGGTCACAATTGGGGCGAGCGTTGTCCCGGCGGTCCGCGCGTCGCGGGTGAAGCCGATCGCGGCCCTTCGAGACGTCGCGATTGACCGCAGCAGCACGTCGCTTCGCAGGTTCTGGATTGGCGCGGGGATCTTCGTTGCCGGACTCCTGCTGATCGCGACGCTCTTCTCAGGCAACGACACCCTCATCTTGCAGCGTGCCGCAGTGGCGGCGGGGCTGGTGTTCGTGGGCTATTTGGTGCTCTCACCTATTGCTGCGCGTCCGGTGGGAGCTGTCCTCGGCGCCCCGATTGGCTGGTTCCGAGGTGTGTCGGGCCGGATGGCGGCGCGCAACTCAGTGCGAAACCCGAAACGGACGGCAAACACGTCGGCAGCGTTGCTGATCGGGGTTGCAGTGGTCTCGCTGTTTACGATCTTCGCCGAGTCGATTAAGACCTCAATCGACGCGAGCATCGCCGGTTCCTTTAAGGGGGACTTGGTGATGTCGAACCAGAACTTCAATGGTGCAGGCTATTCACCGTCGATGTTCCCCGAGATTGCGGCCGTTCCAGGGGTTAGCGCGCTAGCCCCAATGGCGCGAGGCACGGTGCTGGCCAACAACAAACAACTTAACGTCACCGTCAGCGACCCTCGCCAACTTGGGCAACTCCTTGAGATCCCGAGCCAGGGTGAGCCGGTCAGCGAACTTGGACCACGTGAGCTGGCGGTGTCGCAAGACACGGCGAACCAGAACGACCTCGCACTCGATACGAAGGTTGTGGTCGCGTTCGCCGACGGCTCTTTGGAGAACATGACAGTTGGCTCGATCTACGCCAACGAGGACATTGTGGGCAGTGCGGTCATGCCGACCGCGATCTATGAAAAGCACGTGCGCCAACTCAACTTCCGCACAGTGTTGATCGGGGTCGCCGAAGATGCGTCTACAGACGAGGTGCAACAGGCAGTTCAGGGTGTTTCAGATCGGTTCAATGCGGGCCCGGTGGAGACCCGCGATCAATTTGTCGACAGCGCGGCTAGCCAGATTGATCAACTGCTCAACGTCGTCTACATTCTGCTGATTTTGGCGATCATCATCGCGCTGATGGGAATCGCGAACACGCTGTCGTTGTCGATCCACGAACGCACGCGTGAACTTGGTCTGCTGCGTGCTGTTGGACAAACCCGCGCGCAGGCGAGAGCGATGGTGCGATGGGAGTCCGTCATCATCGCCGTATTTGGCACCGTCGGCGGCCTCGGGCTCGGCGTCCTACTTGGCTGGGCTCTTCTCAAGGCAGTGAGCGTCACCGAGGAGGTTGCTCGTTTCGCCCTACCTGTCGACCAACTCTTGGTCGTCGGCTTGGTGGGTGCGCTGGTCGGCGTGGTCGCAGGACTGCGTCCCGCCTATCGCGCTGCGCGGCTCAACGTGCTCGAGGCGATCGGCGCCGAGTGATCGCACGAGAAACCGGCCGATGCCAATTGACATCGGCCGGTTTCTCATGACGGCTTATGCGCCGAGTTCGTCCTGTCCGGACCGTTGGCTGATGACGTAAGCAACGCCAGCAGCAGCAGCAACAACAACAACGACAACTAGTAGCTTCTTCATGGGTACAGCGTTGCGCGATTGAGTCGCTGTGTCGACTCATGGCGAAGATTTATTCGCCCGAGCGGGTCTCAGGTTCCAGGCTTCGCGGATTTGGTGGCGAAGTCGTCGGCAAATGCCTCAGTTCGATGCGCGACTCGCTTCACGTATTCCTCGGTCTCTGGGTAGGGCGGGATCCCGTCGTACCGCTGCACCGCTCCTAGTCCCGCGTTGTAAGCCGCAAGGCGCAGTTCCGTCTGATCCCCACCCATCGAGCGCAATTCCTGGGCCAAATAGCAGTTGAACTTTGCCGACGTCGCGACTGAATCAGCCGCGGTGAAGGGGTCAGCGTGACCATCTCCGTCTGCATCGGTGCCGTACACCGACCACACTTCCGGAATGATCTGCATGAGGCCTTGGGCGCCAGCGGGTGACACCGCGCCTGGGTCAAATCCGCTCTCCGCAGAGGCCTGGGCAGCGAGGCTTTCGGGCGTCAGTACGCCTGGACATCGTTTTGCCGCGACCTGAAAGTACGACTTGTAAGAATCTGGTACGGACAATGCAAGGGTTGGCGGTTCGCATGCCGTGATAGCCAATACAACGGCCCCTGCGCCGACGATGGTCGCACCAATTCCGAGGCGCCGAGAGGTGCCGCTACTGCGCATGGACATCTCGTTCACCCCCAGGATCGTTACGGATCGTGATGACGCGCTTGGGAATCAGACGATTCTGCCGGTCATCTGGATCCATCGAAACAAATTCCCTCATCAAGTCGCATAAACCTGCACTTCTAGCGTCTCATGGGGTGAGCACCGCGTTGGGTGCAAACTCTGGTCCAGACAGGTAGCGACAGGCGAGGTTGGCAAGTAGCGGTGAATCTCTCAACAGAACGTGGCCACAAGGTTGGTACTGCCGCCAAGGTGGGTGCTGCGGTCATGGCGGGCGCTGCACTCATGGCGATCCCGGCGATTGCTGCGGCTAACGCCGTTCAAACCCCTGACGCCGAAGTCAGCCCGGATATTCGCAATGCGGTGACGCAGGCCAGCGTCGGCACGAACGACTCCGCATCGGTGGTGGCAGGCCCGATTGGTGCTGGTGGTGGGGCACTTGAGCCCCGCACGCCAGTTGTGCCAGTTGCGCCCCCCGTTGTTCCCGGTGCGCCAGTTCCGGCCAAGGTCGCCAGGGAGGCGGGGGAAGAGGCTGACCTGCCAGCTCCGACTTCAGCGCAAATCGTGTCGCAGAAGGAACTCCTCGCGCTGGTCAAGAAGACGTTCCCCGCGGACCAAGTTGGGAACGCCATGGCGGTCGCGCAATGTGAATCCGGGCAACGCTCGATCGTGGGGTCCACAAACTCAAATGGCACGACGGACTGGGGTGTATTCCAACTCAACGACGGTGGCACGCTACAAGGTTCGTTGCGTCGAGTGGGAGTTTCGTTTGGCAGCACCCGGGCCGCGCAGGTCGCTGCACTCGATCCGGTGACGAACGTCAAGGCGGCCGGTGCGATCTACCGCGATCGAGGCTGGGCGCCTTGGGTCTGTGCGTACAAGCAGCAGATTGTCGCCTCGCTCTACTCAAACGAGAAGGGCCCGATGTACGGCAGGTATAACGCGGTCGGCGGTTCGATGGGGTCCCTCGAGCCGTCTGCCTCGGACCTTGCCAAGCCGAAGGACAACGACAAGGCCAAGCAGAAGGCCAAGGAGAAGGAAAAGGCGAAAGAAAAGGCGAAAGAGAAAGAGAAGGCGCCGACCCCGTCGCCAAAGCCGAGTAGCCCCGCGCCGACGACTCCGAGCCCAGCAGCGACTGAACCTGCAACGGGTTCTCAGACTGAGCCCTAGATCGCTCGCGAATTGCTCCCGAGGCTCGTTGGACTCGCGACGGTTGCCATAGGTGATACGGGAACCACGATGGGTCGACCAGTCACAGGATGGGTGACGGTCACGACTTCGACGCCGTACACCTGACTCAAGAGGCTTGGTCGGATCACCTCCTCAGGCGAACCTTTCGCGATCATTTGTCCTTCACTCATAACGAGTACTTCGTCTGCGAAGTCAGCGGCGAGGGTTAGATCGTGCAGTACGACAAGCGCTGCTGCGCCTTCGCGCGTTCGTGCCTTCACGCAGTCGAGGAGCCCCACTTGATGTCGAAGGTCGAGGGCGGCGGTGGGTTCGTCGAGAATGAGTGTGTTGGTTCCTTGAGCAAGGACCCGTGCCATCGCGACTCGGGAGAGTTCGCCACCTGAGAGTGCCTGCACTGGTCGATCTGCGAGTTGGAGCAGGTCGACATCAGCGAGGGCTCGGCCGATAGCCACGTCGTCGTCGGTGGCCGATGCCTCACCGCGCCACGGGGTTCTTCCCATCGCGACTACCTCGCGAACGGTGAAGCCGAAGGCAACCTGCGTCTGTTGAGTCATGACGGACCGACGTCGGGCGAGTTCGCCGGCCGATCCCGTAGACACGTCGAGTCCGTCAATCTGCACGGACCCGGCGGCGATTGGCACGTCACCGCACAGTGCGGCAACCAGCGTCGACTTGCCGCAACCGTTGGGCCCGACAAGCGCAATGCACCGCCCAGGTTCGACGCCGAATGTTGCATGTTTGACAACCGTCCGCGCCCCACGGTCGACCTGCACGTTCTTCGCGGAGATCATGCCCACGCCCCGCGGCGGGAGTGTTCGCGGCGTAGTAGCCAGAAGAACACAGGGCTACCGATGAGTGCCGTGAGGACACCTAGTGGGATCTCGCGTGGTGCGACGACAGTTCGCGAGACCACGTCGGCAAGCACGAGGAGCATCGCTCCTGCGATCGCGGTTGCCGGGATTAGGAGTCGGTGGCGGGGTCCGACGACAAGACGTACTGCATGGGGAACAACCAAGCCCACAAAAACGATGATCCCGGCGACGGCAACCGCAGCGGCAGTGAGGAGTGCGACGAGCAGGATTGACCAGCGCCGAACAGCCTCGACGTTGACCCCAAGGTGCGCAGCGCCTCGTTCGCCGAGCGCGAGCAAGTCGAGGCGATGAGCAAGGAACGGCGTAGCCGCGACGCCAAGAATGGCGAACGGCAGGACAGTCAAGACAGCCGGCCAGGTGGCTGCCGAAAGACTGCCGAGGTTCCAGAAGGTGATGGATCGCAGTTGGGCATCGTCGGAGACCGACATCGCCAGGCCGATCACGGCGCCGCCGAACGCGTTGACCGCTATGCCCACCAGGATCAACGTCAGGACCTCAGATCTGCCGTTCACGCGCGAGAGTCCGTACACCATGACGGTCACCGCCAGGCCCATCGCGAACGCGGCAACGGGTAGTACCCAACCCCCAAGCGCGGTGAGCCCAAGGATGATCACGAGGACCGCACCGACGGCCGCGCCAGAAGAGACGCCAACAATTCCGGGCTCGGCGAGTGGGTTTGCGAAGACTCCCTGCATCACGGTTCCGGCACACGCAAGGCAGGCTCCGACAACAACGGCGAGTAGAACGCGGGGGAGGCGGATGTTCCACATGACATCGCCGGCCGTGCCCGCTTGTGGTGAGCCGGTCACACCGTCGACGAGGGATGCGCCGACTTGCGACAGTGACACAGGGAACGCGCCGATCAGCAGTGCAAAGACGCAAGAAACGACGAGGCCCACAAGCAGTACCGGGATCGCTAATCGCTGAGCTGTCGAGCGTTTCGGTGCGCTTTGCCCCATTCCTGACTCGCTGCTAGCGATTACGTCGAGGGCGGTATCCGCCGCGACCGCTTCGGGTTTCACTGTGCTCATCCGATGAGTTCCGCCAAGCGGGCGAGGGTGCCGGGCGTCCGCGGGCCGAAGCTCAGCAGTTCCCCGTCGGGCAAACTGACAATTCGCTGATCGCGCCCTGCGGGTGTCTGAGCGATACCGGGAAGCGCGATCAATCCACTAACTCCACCGACGGATTCCAGGCCCTTGTCCATCACCAAGATGACGTCTGGTGCGGCAGCTGCTAACGCCTCAGGCGTGAGCGGAGTGAAGTTCTCGAGGTTTGCCTTGGTGCCAGCATCGATTCCGCCCGCCGCCTCGATCATGTCGTCGGCACCGCTGCCTTCACCGCCAAGGAGGTACACCGCGGCCGTGCCGCGCACGTACAGAAATGCGACGGTGGGTTGAGTCTGCGAGCGGCCTTCTGCTGCCGAGCGAGTCTTTGCGATTTCGTCATTGAGGTATGCGTTCACTTGGGTGCCGGCGGCTGGCGCGCCAACTGCATCGGCGATGGCGGTGACGCGCGCAGTTGCCTCCTGAAGTGACCAAACCTCGGGCACAATGACAACCGGCACACCGCTTTGGCGCACTGCCGCTAGTGCCTCGGGAGGACCTGACCGAGCGTCGCCGAGTACGACGGTTGGCGTCAGGGCAAGGAGTCCCTCGGCCGAGACATCGTGTCCGTTGGTGACGAGGGGAACATCGGCGACACCAGGGAAGTCAGTCGATACGTCACGACCAACAATGCGATCGCCTAACCCCATTGAGACCAGCGTTTCCGCTATCCCGCCGTTGAGCACGACGATGCGCGACGCATCCTTCACTGTGACCTCAGAGCCCGTTGCGTCGGTGACTGTCGTCGGCAAGGTGCTCTCCGGGTTCGTCACGATCGTGGGCACGGCGGTACCTGCGGATCCCGACGTAGTGGGGTCCGCTGTTGATGACGCGCAACCCGTGGCTACCAACAGACCAGCGAGGCCCACCATGAGGGCCAGGACCGCGCGGCGCCCTCGTGCGTCGACGTGGCGGCTGCCTATCAACGCAGGTGATCCAGACTGATGAACATTTTGGTGTTGAGGTCGTACGCGCGCTTCACCTCAGCAATGAACTCGCTGCGTTGAGTCTCATTCCAGTCAGCGGTGTCAAGCAGTTCGCGGTACTTCTCCTTGAACTTTGGAGCAGGTCCGATCTCCGGGAACTGGTAGAGCGCAAGGCCCGCAGTGGCTGTCAGCCCAAGGTTGGCGTGCAACTTCGCGGCGATCGCTTGACCGCCGGATAGGTCTCCGAGATAGCGGGTGTAGTGGTGTGCGACGACGGCTCCTGGCCATTCGTCGGAGACCTCGCGGATACGCGCGACGTACTCAACGGTGGGCTTCATTAGGGGTACTGAGGTCGGTGGGAGAGCGGCGAGGTCGGCGTGGATGGCCGCACCGCGCGCGAGTGCCGGATCGAAGAATGCGCCGACGACAGCATCATCGCGATGGCGTGCGGCCGCCTCGTCGAGTGCTGCGTAGACGGCTTGCAACTGCACGACGAGTGCGGCGTATTCGACGCGGGTGACGTCGCCGGAGAACACGGCCGACATGAATTCCGAGCGCTCAGCGTCGCGGTGGTCGGCAACTGATTCTTCTCGGACGCGACGGGCGAATGAGTCCGTCATCAACATTGGGTCTCCTTGAGGGTGCCGCTTGCAATGTGAAAGTTATGTGGTTAGGTAAGGCGAACCTTAGTAAGGCTACCCTCAGAAATTGCGAGGGGGGTCAGATTGCCGCAGACAACAAAATTGATTCCGAAGGGCAGGAAGTTCGCGTGACCTGGAATGAACGGACGCATCCGCATCATCCATTGTTGGTTGCCTTGGCGGCACCGACTGTGCTCGTGGCTTTGGCGGGTTGTTCAAGCGACACTGCCGACGCCGTTGCTCAACCGATATCGGATTCGCCGAGCTCTAGCGCGATGGCGGCCGACGCGCCACCAATTGCTCCGCCCCCGAGTGTCGCGCCAGCGCCTGACGTTGCGAAGCCTGCGAAGTCAGCAGCGGCCGAACCGGCTTCGCCGAGCAAGTCCGTAGCGGTGACCACACCTCCGACAAAGAAGCCGTCAGCCAAGCCGTCGGCAACGAAGTCGCCACCTAAGGTGGCAGCCCCACCAGCCAAGGTTTCGCCGAAGTTGAGCGTGTCCAAGGTGACTGGAATCAGCGTCGATGGTGAGACCGTTCGGGTCAGTGGATCCGGGTTCGACACCACGAAGGGCATCTACGTTGCGTTCTGCGTGAAGCCGCCGGCCGGGCAAGCGCCGAGCCCCTGTGGGGGAGGCGCTGACACGAATGGCGACTCGGGCTCATCGGAGTGGATTTCGTCGAATCCACCGCCCTACGGCAAGAGCCTCGCAAAACCGTATGGAGCGGGTGGAACCTTCTCAGTGTCTGTCCGGGTGAGTTCGAAGATTGGCAGCGTTGACTGTCGGGTCTCGACTTGTGTGATTGCCACCCGCGCGGATCACACTCGCTCGTCCGACCGTAGCCAAGATGTATTCATCCCCATCAGGTTTGCCTCATGAACGCGCTATCTGGCTCCCAAGGGTGGCTCACCGACGACATCGTTGTGGCAGTGGCGCGCCACATGAATGACGACCACACGAACGACTCGCTCACGATGGTGCGCCCACTGTGTCCGGCAGCAAAATCGGCCACGGTGGTGGGTCTTGACTACTCCAGTTTGTGTTTCGCAGTGGTGACTGACGAAGGCGAACCAGTGCGGGTTGACGTGCCGTGGCCGGGCGAGCTCACCGAACGATCCGATATTCGCAAGTTCGTTGTGCAACTGCACACCGCTGCCTGCGAACAACTAGGAATCACCCCCGATGACCATGCCGACCACGGCCAGCGAGAAGAGGTCCGGTAGGCGCCAACAAGCACGTCCGCACCACATCAAGAAGTCCAGGTACGTCCATGTCCTTAGCACCCCCATGCCAGAAATCGCTGGCAGACAATCGAAAGGAAGATCAGATGCGCAAATCCGCAATGCGGATCGCGGCTGTGTTCGTGGGAGGCGCGTTGCTCGCGCCATTCGCCCCAGCCGTCGCGGCAAGCAATGGTATTAGTCAGTCAACCCTCACGTGGAAGATCCATGAATGTGCCTTCGCGGGCGCCTTTGTGACGAGTGCGGATGACGCAGTTGACTCCTGCGGGAGCATTCGCGAAGACCAAACTACGACCGGAAACGTGTCGAAGGGCGCTGACGGTTGGACCTTCACCGGAGGCGTCGGAACTCGCGACACGGCAACGGGTGAATCCAACGTGGCTTTCACTGGTTCGGTGCGCTTGGGTAACACCTCTCGGGGCAACTATTACGTTGAACTGCGCAACCCGGCCGTAGTGGTTGACGGGGCCCGCAGTGGCAAGCTCACGGCCGAGGTTGTGCACAAGAGCCCCAGTTCACCGGACCCAGTCAATGCTGGTCGTCTTCTAGTCGCCGACTTGCCCAACGTCCCAAATCAGGACTCTTGGACTGTCACTCCGCCGTGGGCCGGAGTCGGCACGCCAAGTGAAACAGCGCCGCTTGACGGCAAGCAGTTCGCGGCAGCGTTTGTCGATGCGGTTCCGTCGAGTTTGCGCAACTGGTTCCGTGCGAGTAGTTCCGCTGCCGCAACGGACAGTCGGGGTGAGTACAACACTCACAAGACGATCGCCTCAGTAACCGTTGATTTCGGTGCTGCCGACCCCGTGTGGAACCCACAGCTTCAGGTGCTCAACGCCGACGGAATCATGCCGGGCGAGACCCGCACGATCACGGTGAATGGCAGTGGATTCAACCCGGCGTTGCAAGGCGCCCCGGCAGATGGAATCTACGTGGTGTTCGGCCCGAATCCAGCTGCGATCCCCAACGGTTGGACTGATCCGAACATCTTCGGTTCTGCTCAGTATCTGCCCCAGGGGCCCAGCCAGGACGGCACCTTCTCCACCACGTTGACGGTGACCGGACCGTATGTCGACGGCAACGGTGTGACGTGGGATCCAGCAACGACTCAGTTCGGTGTGAGCACATGGGCAGCGCACCGTCGCGCGACCACAGCCTGGGATTCATTCGCTGCGATTTCGTACACCCCTGCAGTCGTGTCTCCGCCAGTGGTTCCGAGTGCACCTCGCAAGGTTCGCGCACCAAAGGTCGTCAAGGTCCGCGGAAATAAGGTGACCATCAAGTGGGGCAAGCCTGCCGCCGGAACTTCACCTACGGGCTACAAGATCAGGATCTCCAAACGCAACGGCAAGGCGTTCAAGAAATGGAAGACGGTGACGAACACCAAGGCTGTGCTTGGTGGCGTGGCGAAGAAGGGTCGCTACCGGGTTCAGATCAAGGCAGTCGGTCAAGGTGGAGCGTCGCCGGCGATTGGGTTGGTCGTTCGCAAGCGATAGAACGCGCGGGGTAAAAGCCGTCGCAAACTTCTCTGCCCGGACAGCGCAATGGCGCGCTGTCCGGGCAGAGGCGTATTTAGGTGTTCGCGGGCAGCGAACGCGAATTGGGTATGGAAAATGCCACTCAAGAGTTGGTAAACAGTGTGTCAAGAATCAGTCGGATACCCGTTAGACCCTTGCGGATGTCACACGTGCGAGTAAGGGTGAAGTGTGGCTAATCGAAACGATCCATCCCGTAGACGTTCCGGAGCCGACCGACCAAGGCGAGTCAATCGCCGGGCGATGACCGTTGGTGCGGCCGCATCGTTGGTCCTCACCGTCACGCCTGCGCTGGTGACGCCGACGACTGCTCCTGCGAGCCAATCGCCTATTGGCCTGCAGCGCGCACAAACCAACCCGACGCGGCGAGGTGCAGTCGCGGCCTTCCGGTCCAGAGTTCGGGCGGCCGTTGCCAGTCAACGCGTCGCGATGAGGAGCGCCAACACTGCCTTCCGCGGGACAGTGGGCCCTCACCGTGAAGCGATGTTGCAAGCCCAATCGAAGGCAAGCACCCGCACTGAGCGGAGAGAAGCCAGGCTGCGATTCGGGCAAGCAATTCTGCCCGCAAAGATCGCCTTGAATGCAGCATTAGACGCTGCGCGAGTTGAGTACATCGAGGCTGTTGAACAAGCGCGTGTCGACTACCTCAGCATGAGGGGCGCATCCCGAGAAACGATTGCTCATGCCCGCTTCCGCCAGGCAGTCAACCACGCGACGGCCGAGTATCAGGCTGCGGTCGTGAAGGCTCGCGATTCACATCGCGCGAACAGTGCCGTCGCGCGGACGACCACACTTCTCCAGGTTGAGGACGCAACGGTGGGAGCAGGGCGGGCGGGTGTCGCCGAGGCAGTGCGCAACGCGATCCACGATGTGACCGCGGTGTTCCGATCACAATTGAGTTCTGCCCGCCATACGTACCAATCCAAACTGGCGCTGGCGAAGCGGAGCTTGAACGCTGCCGTTGCTTAGCTCGATGCCGTCGAGTGCGTAGTGGGCGGTGCCTGCCGCGCGTTGACGTGGGGCTATCACTCACACTTGTCTCGCGCGATGATGGTCGCGTCGTCAATCCACTGGAGGAAACATGAGCGCCCCACCCGCATGGCTGGCAGATCCCACAGGTCGTCATCAGATGCGATATTGGGATGGTCAACAGTGGACCGATTACGTCTCCAACGCGGGCGTTCAGGCGACCGATCCAGTTGGCTCGCCAGCAACTGCCGCGACGTCGTCTTCACAACCCGCTGCCAGCGGTTGGGTCGACAAGGTTTCTGCAGCCGCGAGTCAGGCCGCAGATGCAACGTCCGCCGCTGTTGATTCCGCCGCCGCGTCGTTGAGCAGTCGATCAGAGCAGACCACTGATGCCCCGGCCCACGAGGCCACCGCGACCGCGACGCCATCAGTTGACCCGAGCAACCTCATCGCTGATGAGCTCGCCAAGCTTGCGAAGCTGCGGGACTCCGGTGTCCTCACAGACGATGAGTTTGCTGCGCAGAAGGCCAAGCTGCTCGCCTAAATAGGTTTACCGTGTGGCTGCTACCTAGCAGTTGGCGGTAGGGATCAATACGCTGAACCTGACAGGTTCACGCACGATTGATCGGAGTTCACATGACGGTAGCTGCGGGTTGGCATTCGGATCCTCTTGGTTCACACGAACTCCGGTATTGGGACGGCACGACGTGGACGGCTCATGTGAGCGACCACGGCGCAACGTCGACGGCTCCGTTGTCGAGTGATGTTCCAGTTCCGCCGCCACCCGCTCCCGCTGTTCCGCCGCCACCGCCGGCCGCTGCTTCACCCGCAAAGTCAGGGAGCAGTTGGATGAACAAGATGAAGGCGGCAGCTACCCAAGCGGCAGACCAAGGCAAGGCGATGGTCGATCAGGCCAAAGGCCAGGCGACCGAACAAGCAGCAAGTCGTCGGTCGCAGTACGAGAATGATCCAAACACCCTATGGATGGGGGAGGGCGGAAACTCTGCCGCCCGCAAGACAGGGATGGGCACAACGTTCTATCGCCTAACCAAAGATCGCTTGTGGATCGAGTCCGGCATGCTTGGGTCGAAGTCGGAGAATGTCCCGTTGTGGGCTGTCAAGGACGTGGATGTGCGACAGAGCATGTTCCAAAGCGGCGGGGAGATCGGCGATGTGGTGCTGATTCTTGAAGATGCGAGCTTGTCCAACAACAACGCGGGGCTATTCAACATGGGCAACTTCTCGGGATCGCAGACCACCGGGGCCGGAACGGGCCAGGTCGTGATCGACAACATCGAGGGTCCTCACAAGCTCCGGGACCTCTTGATGCCGCTCATAAGCGATGCCCGCCAAGCAAAGGTGATGGAGCGCAACAGCCAGTACATTCACTACGCAACGCCCCCGACGGCGCCTGCGCCGGCACCAACGGCTTCGGCGCCCGACGTAGCACCCGCGCCTGAGGTTGATATTAGTGATCAACTGCGAAAATTAGCCTCATTACGTGACGACGGCATTCTCACCGATGAGGAGTTCGCGGCGCAGAAGGCAAAGCTACTCGGATAAGGGTTTTTGGTCCTTCAATATGACGCCAGTGGCTGTCAGGACGCAGTTGGCGATGACCCTGCGTAGTGGCGGTTCACCCAGTTGGCTCAATGCGCGATAGCCCGATCGGGTGAGAGGGCGTTTCGAGGTGGGGTCAATTGCGCGAATACTCCGTCCTAGGTAGGAAGCGGGTAGTACCGGATAGCGACTGGGGGCTAGTCAGGTGAAGCTCAGGAAGAGCAGTAGACGGCGCAGTGTGTCGAGGTCGCGGCGTGTGGACAGTTCGGCTTCGTCCGATGTTGTGCGCGCTGTCTCTCACGAGCTCGGCATGACCTCATCGGACTTGCTTCGGGACCGAGTTGATCAATGGCGAGAGCTTCATGCCAACGAACCCGGCACCGCCTGGATGGGCTTAGCCGGATGTACTGCAGCACGGCGATCTGGTGACGGTCTCAGGCTGGTTCGAGTGACAACCGACCGACTCTGGGTGGAGAGTGCTTTGCACCCCGAACTAGTCGCCGGGGTCCCGCTGTGGGCCGTCGTTGACGTCGAGATTCTCCGATACTCCACGCGCGGTGAAGGCCCGTCAGGTGACGTGCTTCATGTTCTCGAGCCAATCGAACATGGCGACCGAATCTTGGTTCCATCGGTTCTCAAGACCGACGTGTCCGCACGCGCGCCCCACGTGGGAGACGATCACTTCCTCCTCGCCGATGTAGATTCGCCGCGCGAATTCAGGGAGTTGATCGCTGCCCACGCGTCAGGTGCACGTGAGCGCCGGATCGAGGAGCTGCGCTCACTCTCGGGTGGATTGAGAATCCCTGCGCAACGTCCGAGGCGCCTTGCGAGTGTGTCGTCGCTACGTGCTGCTGACGGGCCCGACGATCCCGATGGGGATGGCCCGGACCTGGTCAATCCGCCAGCACCCGATGTTGATCAAACCGTTGAACTGCTTACGAAGTTGTCGGGATAGACAGATGTCTGTGGACGAGTCGCGGCGAACCTCGCTGTGTAGATGAGTGAAATCGGCCACGACACGGGCGTTTTTGGCGACCCAATGCCAAGTGTCGTCAGCCCGTAAGGCACCCTTGTATGAAGTAGGCCCGACGTTCCAGGGTCGCCTGTACTGCGGTTTGACTCGGTAGTTGCCGAGCATTTGCGTGGTCGGCCAGTCCTTACGTCGGGGTCGATACGTGACGCGCGACCGGCGCGCGCACCGCAGGTAGGAGCCGAGAAAATGACCGCACTCACCGGCCTTGAGAACGCCCCAACGAAGAAC
>JBAYVO010000013.1:0-21994 GCA_041674545.1 Candidatus Nanopelagicales bacterium
GGCGCTCTCTTCGAGGGCTCGCCGCAGGCCGTCCTGGATCCGCAGTCGGTACGCGGTCTCCTCGTGCATCGCTGCGTCGTACCAGACAGCCGTCGAGCCCCCGGCAGACTTCGCCGAGTACATAGCGAGGTCGGCGTTACGCAAGAGTTCAACGGAATCCTGAGCATCAACCGAGCGTGCAATTCCCAGACTCGCGGCCACGTTAACTGTGTTGCCTTGCACGAGGAACGGGCGGCGAATTGCCTCAATGATCTGTTCGGCGGCCGCTTGCGCGTCGTGACCGGCATCGAGGATGAAGACGAATTCGTCGCCGCCGATTCGCGCGATCTGGTCTTCGTCGTCGACGCTGCGTCTAATTCGGCGTGCAACGGCGATCAACACGTCATCACCGAACGCGTGGCCGAACGTGTCGTTAATGGTCTTGAAGCCATCAAGGTCAGCCAAGATCATCGTCACGGGTTCACGCCCCGGTCCAAAGCAATGTTCGGCAAAGATCCGTCTGGCCAATGCGAGATTTCCCAGTCCGGTGAGCGGATCGTGGTACGCCTCATAGCTCAAACGCTGACGCAGGATCTGCTGTTCGTGGATGTCGCGAGTATTGACGACCACTCCTGCCACGTTCGGGTCTGCAAGCATGTTGTGTGCGACTGCTTCTACCCAACGCCACGGTCCCCGCCGGTCTGGACCGTCCGGAGTCGGCGGGCCAACCGGTGGACCGACCCGCAAGTCGAGTTGAGCGGTTGCTCCCGGACGCGTCATCAGTTCACGGTGCGCCGTCTTGAGCTTCGGCAAATCATCGGGATGAACAAACTCAACCAATGACCGGCCGAGCACCTCGCGTGGCGGCAGATCAAGCATCCGAAACACTGCCGGGCTCGCGTACCGCAAAGTGCCGCCATCATCGTGCAGCGTGATCAGGTCCGACGATCCCGTGACCAGAGACTCAAAGAGTTCGCTGTTCTTACGTAGGTCCGCGTTCAAACTTCCGAGCTCGCGATTCGACAGTAATTGTTCGGCCAACAGCAGCAGGATGAGCAGTGCCGCTGAATCAAACCCGACTGCCGTCAAGGACTCACCTTGTGCCGCGGTGACGAGTCCAACAAGAAGTGCACCACCCACGGTGACCACTGGCAGTAGCGGCAGCCACCGATTCCATGACGTGCCGGACTCAATGGGTTGTTCGGGTTCGTGTGTTGCCTGCTCGGGTGCGAAATCCGATGCCGCGGTTTGGCGCCACGCAATCAGCCCGGCGGCAAGTAGGCACAAATATCCGGCCTCGGAAACGACCGCTAGCCAGCCTTGCGCATTCGCGCCACCTTGGGCGTCGAGCACCACCCGAACGATCTCTTGGAGCCAGAGAATCCCTAGTCCACAAGCGATGACCACCATCTCGCGACGTTGATGCTGGTGTACTCGCAACACCATGGAGACCACAACGCCGAGCGCGAACGTCGCTGCAGCCGGGTAAGCAACGATCGCCAGCTCGTCCGTTGACAGCACACCCGACGCGGGAGTCGCTGGCAACAGGATCAACATATAGAGCACTACCCAGATTGCTGTACCCGCGATTGCACCGTCGAGCAGTGCGTGCAGGCGCGACCCGACAGTCGATTTCGCAAATGGGTAGTAGATGAGGCCCGCAACCACAAACGGCAGGGCGACCAAAAAGATCGCATCCGCAACGCCTGGGAACGAACCACTACCGGGTTCGGGGCGCAGCAGCGCGGCGGCAACTCCCCCGATAGACGCCACGGCCAAGCCAATCGCGAGGAGGGTGCGCGCGCGCTTTAGCGAATCAGGCGAGCGCTGCCCTGCGAACGCCATTGACCCTGCGGCTACCAGCGAGGTGATCGCGAGTACGCCGACCGCGAGCACAGTCCGGATACTGCTAGGAATCCCCGGGACCAACATGACCACGCCAAACGCAACAAGAATCGCAACAATGGGCCCGACGGGCACGCTGTACCGACTCTCCTGACGCATCCTCCTCTCTTCGGGAACTGAGATTCGCTGATTGAGGACGCGCCGAAACAATCACTCCCTGGGCGCAACGAAGATCTTGTCGTTGGGTGCAAACGTGTGAGAGTGGGGCCAACGAGCCGGTGCGCCCATAGTCTGGCAACCTAGGCGTGTGACCTCTCACGCCGACATTGCCCCAGACGACCCAGCCTCTAGCGATTCGCTGCGGTCATCGGCAAAGAGGAGAATGGGACGGGCCGCGCGCAGCGACACCACGGCCCGCACGATCTCGAAGCTTGAAGGAAAGATCGCCGCATTCCGGCGTGAACGCAAGATTGGGAAGGGCACGCTGCGCGACACACACGTCGCGGCATACCGGGGTTATGTTTCCGGTGGCATCGCGCACATCCGAATCCGCGTGACCGAAATGCCAGCGGTTCCCGACTCGACAGAACTTGTCGCAGACCCGAAAGTGGTGCGGACCAACCTACGACGATTCGTCGCACTTTCGTTCCCAGGCGTTCGTTTACGGATTCTGTTCCTCAACGAACAGGTCGACGTGGTGACCGATCGCCATGGCTACGCAACTGCACACCTCCCCGCTGAGGGCCTAGCGCCGGGCTGGCACGAATACCATGCTGTGACGATTCCCGACGACCCCGACGAGACACCTCACATCACGACGGGCGAGGTCGTTCTACCTGATCCGGACGCGCCGTTCGCCGTCATTTCCGATATCGATGACACGGTCCTTCGAACAGGACTGACAGAGGGTCTCGTCGCGGTTCGTCAGACCTTGCTGGGCAGCGCTGCCACTCGGCGAGCAATTCCCGGCATGGCCGCGCTGTATCGCGGAATGGCAGCCGGATTCGGGACGAAACCAGCGCCGTCGTTCTACTACCTGTCGACGGGGCCGTGGAATCTCTATGAAGTCTTGACCGAGTTCCTTGAACTCCGAGGGTTTCCCAAAGGCGTGCTACATCTCACCGATTGGGGCCCTCAGGAGCGCTATGTGATGCGATCCGGCAAGGAGCACAAGCGTCTCTCGCTTGCCCGCGCGTTTGCGGCGTACCCGAAGACGAAGTTCATCCTGGTCGGTGATTCCGGTCAGAACGATCCCCTGGTCTACGTGGAGGCAGCACGAGAGCATCGTCACCAAGTGAAGGCGATCGTCATCCTCGATGTTGGTGAACATATGGCCGAGCGCGCGGCCGAATTGCGGGCGTGGCAGATCGAGTTGGCTGACGAGAACGTGCCCTTCTACTTTGTCGCCGATGCCACCGAGGCGGCAAACGTGCTGGCCCATCACAGAATCGTCAAGAAGGATGTCGTTGCGAAGGTCGTTGCTGAACAGGCCGAGAGTGAAGGCGCCCAATAGCAGCCGGTCGCTACCCACTCCGCGATGCGTGTCCGATTCTCGCCGCTTCCGTACTAACGTCTGACCCACCTGACAGCGTGCCAGGGTGCCTAAGACGCTTCTGACGGAGACTGGAATGACCGAGTTCGCCTGCCTGGAGATTTGTGCTGGCGCGGGCGGTCAGGCGTTAGGTCTCGAACAGGCCGGGTTCTCCCATAGCGCTGCCATCGAGATTGACCCCGACGCGTGTGCCACGCTGCGACTCAATCGGCCCGACTGGACCACCACCGAAGCAGACGTTCGCTCGGTTCACGGCCGGGACTTTCGTGGTGTCGACCTCCTCGCGGGCGGTGTGCCATGTCCGCCGTTCTCAACGGCGGGCCAACAACTCGGCGCTGACGATGAGCGAGATCTGTTCCCTGAGGCTTTGCGCCTCGTGCGAGAAGCAAAGCCGAACGCGATCATGCTCGAGAACGTCCGCGGACTTGCTAGCGACCGTTTCACCGACTACCGCACGTCAATCATTGCTCAACTCGAAGCGCTTGGGTACCGAGCCGACTGGCGTCTGCTGCAAGCCGCCGACTTCGGCGTGCCCCAACTTCGCCCCCGGTTCATTTTGGTCGCTCTAAAGCCTCGCGCATTCGGTCGTTTCCAATGGCCCCTGCCACTCGGAGATCCGCCCACAGTTGGCGAGGCGTTGAAGGACCTGATGGCGCACCGTGGTTGGCCTGGTGCTGACCGTTGGGCGGCAGGTGCCGATCGGGTGGCACCCACCCTGGTTGGTGGCTCGCGGAAGCACGGTGGCCCAGACCTCGGTCCAACGCGTGCCAGAAGCGAATGGCTCAAACTTGGGGTCGACGGCCGAGGCATCGCAAACTCCGCGCCGGCCGATGACGATCCGGTTGAACTAACTCCTCGACTGACTTTACGAATGGCAGCGCGAATTCAAGGATTCCCAGACGATTGGAAGTTCGCGGGTCTCAAAACTTCGACGTATCGCCAGATAGGAAATGCGTTCCCACCTCCGGTGGCGAGCGCAATCGCCAGATCAATTGCCGATGCGTTACACGGCAGATAGAACGACCGAGGGGGCCCGGCCCGCGTGGACCTGACCTTAGATCTTGCAGTCACCCCGATCGAAACAACGCGGCAGAAGCTAGCAGTCCTTGCCGAACTCGAACATGCGCCGGGTCAACAACACATCGCGGCACCGACCACGTCTGACGAAGACTGCGTGGTCGTCGCTCGAGAACTCGAACGTATCGCAGGTGGTCCCAATGCGTTGAATGCCGCCATTGGCCGGGCAATTCGGAAGAGCTACGACCAGGTGTATGACGGGCAACACACAGGACGATTCCACTGGGCACAGCTATCTAAGACCGAAAAGACCAATGCCGGTTCACTTGTCGAAATCTGGTTAGCCCGCGAGTTGCGCCTACCGGACGGCATGGACCTCGACTTTCAGATTGCCGGCCACGACGTCGACTGCAAGTTCAGCCAACGCGACGGTGGCTGGATGCTCCCACCGGAAGTCATCGGCCAGATCGCAATGGTGATCACCGCCGACGACTACCGGGGCACGTGGAGCATGGGTCTGGTCCGGGTAACCAAAGATCGCATCGGGGCGGGGGCGAATCGTGACGCAAAGGCAACACTCAACAGCAGCGGCCGCGCCGCCATCCTGTGGCAAGCCCAGGAGGCAGAGCTACCGCCTAATGCTCTCCTGAAGATCCCTGCGAGCGATGCGGTTGCGATCATGGGCCGCTCAGACCTCTCCAATCGCAAAAGTGGGCAACAGCGCCTGGATGAGTTGTTCCGTCGCGCAGAGGGCGTGGTGGTGAGTCGCACAGCAATTGCGACGGTCGCACAGCAAGAAGATCCGATGAAGCGAGTGCGATCAAACGGAGGTAGCCGAAGCCGCCTTTCTGCCGAAGGATATGTCCTGCTGGGTCACTACACGGCTCACCGCAATGTCGCAGAAGCACTTGGCCTGCAACCTGCTCGATCCGGCGAGATTCTCAGCGTGCGCCTAACCCCCGCCGAACCATCCAACTCGGAGCCCACCGCGGACATCGCGGGATCCACGTGGCGGCGCTGGCGGCCAGGCGACCGCGTGGTTGACGTGCCAACTCCGCCGCACCAATAGCTAAAGCACCGAGCGCGCTGCTAGTTCCGTGCGGTCTTGCGGCGCCGCGGCTCATACCGCGGGCCGAACAACTCCCCCAACAAACCGGGTTGCGCGCCGTCACCGGCAAGAACCTTATGGAAGTACTCGCGACCCAACACCCATTTGAAGACTGGCGCAGGCAACTTCAACAGCGCTGACAACGTACGCGGACCGTCATCGGCGGTTGCCTGGGATGCGTGTGCCGCTAGCGACGCCCGTTTCGCAACGATGTTTGGGCGCACATCAACGCGATAGTCAATCCTGTCCCGCGGGGTATAGGCCGTTCGCCAGGTCTCGATATCCAAACCACCAAGCGCAGGAACTGCCCAACGTTGAGCATAGATGAGCTTGACGACTCGCAGCATTGGTTCCCTGGGTAGCGTCGCTTCAAGCAGCGGAGCGAAGGTGTAGATCTCGGCTGCCCTGCGAACTGCGTGATGGACCGCGATGTGGTCCGGGTGACCGTAGCCTCCAGATTTGTCGTAGCCGACGACCACATCGGCGGATTCGGTCTCAAATATCGCGACCAATTCCGCCGCTACTTGCTCGACGTCGACATCGGCAAACCGTTGCTGACCCCGGGCAACCACCGCGTCGCCCGCAAGGCCTGAATCGGAATACCCGAGTTGATGGAACCCTCGGACTCCAAGGGCGCGGCCCGACGTCGCCAGTTCAGCTCGACGAGTAGCGGCGACATCTCCACCTGCAGCAACTTCTTGGGAGACCAAACCCGCCGCTCCATCGGTTGCCATCACGAGGACAACTCGATGGCCATTCGCACTGAGCCGAGCCATGGTGCCGGAGGTGAGTAGAGCTTCATCATCTGGATGCGCATGAACAAAGACGACCGTAGACACAAATCCCAGTCTGGCGCACAGGTGGCTATTGAGGTGCGATCAGTGAGAGGGTAAGCGAGTGCGAGTCGCCCACATCAGCGATTGCTACCTGCCGCGAACAGGTGGAATCGAACTCCAGGTCCGCGGCCTGGCACACGCACAACTAGACACCGGCATGGCCCCCCAGATCATCACGGCAACGCCAGCCGAAAAGGGTCGGCCACGGATCCCGGGCGAAGTCGATGAAGGTGTACCGATCCACCGCCTCGCTGTCAGCCTCCCCGCTGGCCTTCCCGTAACGCCGCACGTAGGCAAGCAATTGCGTGAGCTCCTCGTCAACAACGTCGACGTCGTCCACGTTCATGGCGGTCTCATCTCACCGTTCGCTTGGCCCGCTCTCCATACCGCAGTGAAGGCCGGTATCCCAGCGGTTGTCTCCGTTCACTCAGTGTGGGCGGGATGGTCACGTGCATTTGCTGCAGCCGACCTGGTGACGCGGTGGCGATCCTGGCCTGTGCTGTGGACGGCTGTCAGCGATGTGGCCGCCGCACCGATGCAGGAGGCGCTTGGGAGTCATGCGCGTGTGCGTGTGCTCGGTAACGGAATTGACCTCGACCGTTGGAAGCCACCCCCCACCACGGGCCAAAACAGCGACGAAATTGTGATCGTCTCCGTTGCGCGTCTTGCCGTGCGCAAACGGGGTCTCGCACTTGTTGACATTCTGCAAGACGCACGCACCAAGGTCCCGGCAAGTCAACGACTCAAAGCAATCCTCATCGGGGACGGGCCAGATCGTTCACGCATCGAACGGACGCTTCGCCAGCGCGGTATGGATTGGGTGCATTGTGTCGGCTGGCAAGACCAGGACCAGATTCGTGCGCACTACCGCAGAGCCAGCATCTACATCGCCCCCTCACGGCTCGAATCATTCGGAATTGCCGCGCTTGAAGCACGCACGTACGGACTTCCGGTTGTTGCCCTCCAAGACTCTGGTACCAACGAGTTTGTTCACAATGGTGTTGAAGGCTTCCTTGCATCAGACGATGCTGGGCTCGCGGACGCAATCGCACGGCTTAGCACTGACACTGCTCTGCGCACAAGCATCAGTGAACACAACCGAACCACACCTCCAGCATTCGATTGGCCCACAGTGGTGGCCCAGACAAACGACTGTTACCGAGCGGCACAAGCTCTGCTTGACTGAGTTCACAACGGGCGAAACCTCAACCTCCTAGGTGTCGCAACTGAGCAGCAATCCGATCGTTCCTGTTGCGTGGTGGCCACTGACTCGCAATTATTCGCACGAACTCAAAGTTGACCTACGCGACCTACCTGGACGGCGGACTTCATGCAGCAGGGCGAACTGATCGCAATCATCGTGATGCTTGTATCGTCCGCGTGCTACGCCTTGAGCTACGTGTTGCAACACAAGGGCACCCAGGCTTCCATCGGTGAAGGCGTAGAAGACGCAGGCTTTGGCCGCCTCATCCGGAATCCGATTTGGCTCATCGGAATCGTGTTGTTCGGCACCTCATTCTTACTTCACCTCGTAGCCCTATCGTTTGGCTCGGTTTCGGTGGTGCAACCACTGATTGTGACGGAGCTCATCTTCATCCCACCCTTCGCCGCGATCATCAGCAAGGCAAAGATTCACGCGCGAGATTGGGTTGCCATCCTGTCGGTCGCCGCTGGTCTTGGGATTTTCCTCATCGCTGCTGCACCCCAAGAAGGCAGCAAAGAACCGACGACTGCCGTGTGGATCAGCTCATTCGTCATCTTCTACGCAATCTGTGGCTTGTTGATGTTGATTGGTTCCCGACTTCCCATCAACCCACGGGCCGCGGTAGCCGGCACAGCCGTTGGATTCATCAATGCCGCGCTGGCCATCTTTGCCAAGGGTGCGTTCGAGGGTGATACCGGAAGCATCTTCACGAACCCGCTCTCCTATGTGACCGTTTTCATCGCGGTCACGCTTGTCGGACTTACCGCTCTGGCATTCCGAGTCGGGCCCATCACCACCTCTTCTCCGGCAATGATCGCGACCACTCCCATCATTTCCGTCATCGCGTCGGTCATCTTGTTCGGTGAGACCCTGAACACTTCGCCAATCGCGATCGTGATCATCATTGCCTGCGTTGTGGTTGTCGGCGGGGGTGTATACGCGCTGACGCAGTCAGAAGCCGTACATGCAGCTTTGGACGACTCCGTCGAAGCGGAACTGGGCGAGGCCATCGCTGAACACGATGCCGCAAAGGGTGAATCGTCGCCTTCGTAACAAGCCTTTCAGACCACCGACACTCGTCTACGAGCGAAGGTCGGCCCTGCCAACCGCGCCATTGTCCAGTCTCACATCGGCGTGTTGGAGAGGCCTTTCTCACTGCGCAACGGGAGTCAGAGGAAGTTCGCGACGCGGGCCAACAGGTCCACCGATCACACGTCAACTGGGGCATCATTCTGTCTCCGCTACCCAACGAGAGGCCCGGAATTACGTGAGAGGCAGTCTGCGCCGCTGGCAGCAAGAAGCGCTTGCCGCATTCTGGGAGAGCCCTAATGAGAACTTTCAGGTCACGGCTACCCCCGGGGCCGGCAAAACCAGGTTCGCGATCACCGTGGCGACCGAAGCTCTCGAGCGCGACCTCGTTGACCAAATCATCGTCGTAGCGCCCACCGATCACCTGCGCACGCAGTGGGCGGAAGCCGCGATCGGCCGGAAGCTCAAGCTCGACCCGACGTTGTCGAACCGGGTGAACAAAATCCGCGGTGGATTTCAGGGATACGTCACCACGTACGCCCAGATTGCTGCCGCGCCAAAGCGCCATCAGCTGCGCGCGCAGAGCGCCCGGACTCTCGTCATCCTCGATGAAATCCACCACGCGGGGGATGGCCTGAGTTGGGGCGACGCGATCGCTGAAGCATTCGAGACCTGCGTTCGACGCCTCACATTGTCCGGAACGCCATTTCGAACCCGCCCCGGTGAAACGATTCCGTTCGTCTCCTATGAGCAGGTTGGCGATAGCTTCCAAAGTCGCGCCGACTACACGTATGGCTACCGGGAAGCACTCGCTGATGCCGTTGTGCGGCCAGTGGTGTTCGCCGCGTACACCGGCCAAGCTCGGTGGCTCAATAGCGCGGGCGAAGTGGTTTCTGCGGGTCTCGGTGAAGCCGTCGACGGCAAGGCAAATACGAAGGCGGTCGAACAGCTCGCCTGGCGAACCGCGCTGGACCCTCGAGGCGACTGGGTCCCCCACGTCATCGCTGCTATGGACGACCGCCTCAATCACCAACGCGCACACGGTGTCCCGGATGCTGGCGGTTTGGTGCTCGCAAGTGATCAAGACAGCGCCCGCGCCTACGCGCAGATCGTGCGCGAAGTGACGGGCGATGAACCGATGCTCGTCCTCTCTGACGATCCCGATGCCTCAGCAAAGATCAGCAAATTTCGTGACGGCACAAACAAGTACGCAGTGTGCGTGCGGATGATCTCTGAGGGTTGCGACATTCCTCGGGCAACGACTATCGCGTACATGACGAGCTACCGCACATCGCTGTTCTTTGCTCAAGCCGTGGGTCGAGTGGTCCGAGCGCGTCGACCCAAAGAGATGGCGACCGTATTCCTTCCCGCTGTTCGGCCTCTACTCGAACTCGCTGCGGAAATCGAGTCTGAACGCAACCACATCTTCCGGGTTCCACCCACTGCTCCCGAGGATGCGCTCGACCAACTCGTCGACCTGCGCAACGATGAGCCCTCACTCGACACCTGGCAGCCGCTAGGAGCCGAGGCCGAGTTTGCGCATGTCCTGACGGGTGGCCGCGCCGTGACCGCCGACTATTCGGCGATGGCACCGGACGACGAATCCGAAGAGTTTCTCGGTCTCCCAGGCTTGCTGACGGTGGAACAGACCGCAGCGTTGCTGGCGAAACGAGATGTTGAGATCCGCCGCAAGACCCGTGCGGCGAAGCAAGCTGACCCAAGTCCACAGGAGGCATTCGATCTTGCCCCGTGGGAGGAACTCGCACAGTTGCGTCGAGAAGTGAATGCCGCCGTTGCTGCGGTCGCTGCTTCGACCGGAGAACCTCATTCGTCGATCCACGTCTGGGTGAGAAACAGAGTCCCCGGACCGCCATCAAATGCCGCCGACGCACCGACATTGCGCAAACGAAAGTCTGTGCTGCGTTCACGCCTGGTGAAGTAGCCGCGACCGCCTGCGGGCACCCGTCAGTTGAGAATCGGCGGGTCGCGGTTTGGGGCCCATGTTCGACCTGACATTCTGGATTGCCGAAATCGCCACACCCACCTGCACGACCATGGAGTCGACGATGACCAATGCCGGGGAAGCCGCTGGAGCCACCACGCGCCAACTCGCCATCGAACAGGCCCATGTTGACCGCGTGTACGCCCGCCTTGACGAGATGCGCGACGCTGCCGCAGTTCGGTTGGCTCGCGCCATCAGCGACCCGATTGCGGGGACTCCGGGCAGTCGCACTGAACGTGACGCGCTCGTGCAACTCCACGGTCGTCGGGTGAAAGAACTCGATACAGTTGACGAACGATTGTGCTTCGGCCGCCTTGATCTCCTCGATGGCGCACGCAGATATGTCGGGCGCATCGGTCTATCCGACGCACAACAAAATCCGCTCGTCATGGATTGGCGTGCCGACGCAGCAGCCCCGTTCTACCGTGCCACGGCATCCGAACCTGCGGGGGTCGTGAGACGCCGCAATATTGCCACGGCGAACCGCACAGTCACCGGACTAGATGACGATGTTCTGATCATGGACGCTCTCACAGATGAAACTCGTGAAACCGTGACGGGCAACGATTCGCTCCTTACAGCTCTTGACTCCGCGCGCACTGGTCAAATGCGCGACATCGTGTCGACCATTCAAGCCGAACAGGACATCATCATCCGTTCCGAGAGTCGCGGAGTTTTGGTTGTTCAAGGCGGGCCAGGCACCGGCAAGAGTGTCGTCGCACTTCATCGTGTTGCCTACCTCCTATACGACCAACGCGACCGGATTGCTCGTGCCGGTGCACTAGTCGTTGGCCCCAACGACGACTTCCTGGAGTACATCGACAAGGTGCTACCAGCGCTAGGCGAGACCGGCGTGGTGTTGACCTCGCTGAGTACGCTCTACCCAGGAGTGCGCGCCACCGTCAACGACACAAATGAAGTCGCGGCGATCAAGGGTAGCGGGAGCATGGCTGCAGTGTTGGCGAAGGCAGTGGCCAATCGGCGCCGAATTCCGGCCGCACCAATTGGGTTGAAGGTTGACGGAGTGGCACTCACACTGACGCCGCGCGACGTTGAAGCAGCGATCCGACGAGCACGCGACACTCGCAAGCCCTACAACAGGGCGCGAACGACCTTCGCGAAGGACCTACTCAATCGGCTGGCAACCCAGCTAGCCAGCAAGCTGCGCCTGAACCTTGAACCCGAAACTGTGCAGGGACTCGTCGCCGACCTACGCGATGATGTGAATGTTCGACGTGAAATCAACCTCTGTTGGATGCCTCGAACCCCTGAGCAACTGCTGACAGAGTTGTTCACTCGACCGGAGGTTCTTGCGGCGGCCGCGCCCGATCTGAGCGCAGCTCAAGTCCAATCAATGCAACGCGAACCCGGTTCGCCATGGACAGTCTCAGATGTTGCCCTCCTCGATGAGGCAGCAGAACTCTTGGGAGAGTTCGAATCTGCCTCGAGGGGCCCGAACAGTGCTGACGCCTCAGAGCGTGCGCGCGAAGTTGCCTTCGCAGCGGCAACGTTGGCTGATAGCGGAGCGGCCGCAAAGATGATTACGGCCGAACAGTACGTCGACAGGTTTTCTGGCAGTGCTGAGTTTGCCCCCGTCGCGGAACGCGCGGGCGCAGATAGGACCTGGGCATACGGCCACGTTGTCGTCGATGAGGCTCAAGAACTGACCCCAATGCAGTGGCGGGTGGTGATGCGTCGTTGTCCGTCAAAGTCGATGACGATTGTGGGCGATCCCGCTCAACGCAGTGCACCTGGTGCGGCAGCGTCTTGGCGCTCCGCGCTAAGCCCACATGTCCAAGATCGCTGGCGGCTAACCGAACTCACCATCAACTACCGCACCCCACAGGCGATCATGGAGACCGCCGCTCGGGCGCTGCGAGCTGGCGGCGGAGAAGACACGACTCCCAAGTCCGTGCGCGCCGGACGTTGGCCCGTCGAAGTCGTCACCATTGAGGAATCTATCGACTCGCTAGCTGCAGTCCTGTCTACTGAAGCGTCCTTGATCGAGTTCGGAACGGTCGCCCTCATCACTGCCGATGCCGACCGGAGTCGGGCAACCGAGGCAATCGTGGTGGCGTCAACCATGGGCAGTGGCATCGCCGCCGACAACGTTCGGATCACGGTCCATTCGATGGCTAGCGTGAAGGGCCTCGAGTTCGACAGTGTGGTCCTCCTCGACCCGTCGAGCGCCCTCGCATCATCGGCGAACCCCGTTCACGACCTCTATGTGGCAATGACTCGACCCACGCAGCGCCTCACCGTAGCGAGTAGTGCTCCACTCCCTAGCTATTTGGAGCAGGCGATTGCAGGCGGCGTTACGCACTAGAGCCCTGCTAGCATCGAACACATGTTCGACCTACTGGAGCGCCTAGACCCTGAACAACGTGCAGTCGCCACCAGCGATGCCACACGGCTGCGGGTGCTTGCCGGAGCGGGCACGGGCAAGACGACTGCGCTTACGGGCAGAGCCGCCCACCTCATCGTCTCGGAACGCATTCCAGCTGAACGCGTTCTCCTGCTCACCTTCACCCGCCGCGCAGCCCGTCAGATGGTGGCCAGGACCACCACGCTCATACAACGGTCGGCGCACGCAGGCACCCATAGAGCCCGTACCGGCCGGATTCGGGGCGGAACGTTCCACTCTGTCGCGCACATGATGTTGCGCCAGCACGCAGAGTCGATCGGCCTCTCCCCCGGTTTCGGCGTGCTCGATCCAGCAGACTCCACTGACCTGTTTGATGTCATTCGTGATGCGCAAGTGAAAGAAGCCGCCATAAGGCGACGCATTCCGCGCAAGGGCACGTTGTTGAGCATCTACTCCCGCGCAATCGCAGGCGGGCAACCCGTCAGCGACGTCGTCGGAACAGTTGCCCCATGGGCTGCGCAGTCGACAGCTGACATCGTCGATATTTGTCGTAGCTACAACGAACGCAAGCGTTCACTAGGGGTGCTCGACTTTGACGATTTGCTGCTCTACTGGCGGGAGGCGCTCAGCAATGATCGCCTCGGTGCCCAAATCGGTCGCGAGTACGACCACGTCCTCGTCGACGAGTACCAAGATGTCAACGCACTACAGGTAGAGGCACTCGGACTGTTGTGTCAGTCGTCGGCGGCATTGACTGCCGTTGGTGATGATGCGCAGGCGATCTACTCGTTTCGCGCCTCAAGCCCTGACCACATTCTGAACTTCGAGCAGGACTTTCCGGGCGCACATACACTGGCACTCACCCTGAACTATCGGTCTACCCAACCGATTCTCAATCTTGCAAACGCGATTGCGTCAGAGGCAACTGTGGGGTTCAGCACAACTCTGCGTGCACACAGGCTCGATGAAGGCAATGCATCGCGCGTGTCACTGGTCCGGTGCGCAGACGAGGATGGCCAGTCGGATTCGGTGTGCGAGCGAATCCTTGAATTGCGCGAACAGGGCACCGCATTGTCCCAACAGGCTGTGCTCGTCCGAGCCGCGCATCATAGTGACCGACTAGAGATTGAATTGACGCGCCGAGGGATTCCGTTCGTCAAGTATGGCGGCCTTAAGTACCTCGAGGCCGCCCACGTCAAGGACCTCCTCGCCGCCTTCCGCATCGTCGACAATCCCAGTGATGAACTGTCGTGGTTCCGATTGCTGCAACTACTTCCCCGCGTGGGTCCGGCGAAGGCTCGCCGCGGCATCGAAGCACTCCACCTATCTGGTCCCGGCAGTGACCCTTGCGCTTCACTCGCGCAAATCAGCCAACGACTCCCTCTGCTAATGCGTGAACTTGGCCCGCCTTCGGCCAGGGAAGTTGAGGCTCTGTTCGGCGGATTGGCGAGAAAGCACGCAGAGCCCGTCGCTACGCACGCAGAACGACTCTTTCGAGTTGTCGCTCCCCTAATCGCTGCGAACTACGACAACAGCGAGCCCCGAATCACCGACCTCGAGGCGCTCGTCCATGCCACTGCCTCAGCGAGGCGTCTGTCCGAAGTCGCAGCTGAACATGCGCTCGACCCACCGGCGGCGACGGGGGATTTGGCTGGAGCACCTTCTGTTGACGAGGACTTTCTTGTCATCTCCACCGTTCACAGCGCAAAGGGACTCGAGTGGGATTCCGTTCACGTGATTCATGCTGCGGACGGCAACTTTCCATCTGACATGGCGCTCACCAACGATTCCGGCCTTGAAGAAGAACGACGACTCTTCTACGTCGCGCTAACCCGTGCACGGAACACGATCGACGTGTACGTGCCGTTGCGATTCCACGTCAACCGCAACGCGAGCGACGACCGGCACATTTGGGCGCAGCCGTCCCGATTCTTGACAGGCGCAGCTGCCGCGCATCTCGATGAAACAACACATTTGAGGCCCACTGACTTCGGCTCCCCTCACACGGCAGCTACGGCGCAGCCAGTGATTGACGCCGCCGACGCTGTCGCAGCAAACCTCAACCAACTCTGGCGCTAGACACCACGGCTAAGCGCGATGGGCCGCCGTCGCCTCGCACGGCGACGCAGCGAATGCGCTGACTGGGGTTGCCAGAAGGTGAATACCGCGCAACAGGGAACCGGTTCGGTCCAAGATGTACCCAGCTTGACCGTCGTGCGGCGCCCACTACTTCACGACGCTTTGGCCATCGTGGGCGATCGCACCACGAGTGACACACTCACGACACCCGTCGTGCCAAACCACCGAGGTGAAATTGATGTCATCAGACAGTCTTGACCAGGGCGAAGGTACCGGCGTCGGCATCGAAGCTGTCATGGATCTAGCTGACATCATCACCAGCCTGCAGGATCTCTCCGATGACGAGCTCAAGCTACGCGGGATGGCGGTTGAAGGCACCCTCGATGAGATGGACGATCCAGTCCTCCTCGGGCCCGATGGCGCTCCGGTTAACACTTGGCTGGAGGACTACCCGTACGACGAACGGATGTCGCGCCACGAATACGAGGTGACGAAGCGTCTCTTGCAGATCGAGTTGCTCAAGGTCCAGAGTTGGGTGCAAGAGACCGGCAAGAAGATCGTGATGGTGTTTGAAGGTCGCGACGCAGCGGGCAAGGGCGGCACTATCAAGCGATTCATGGAGCATCTCAACCCACGTGGTGCTCGGGTCGTCGCACTCAACAAGCCGACGCTTGAGGAAAGCACACAGTGGTACTTCCAGCGTTACATCAAGCACCTTCCTAGTGCTGGTGAGATCGTCCTGTTCGACCGCTCCTGGTACAACCGAGCAGGTGTCGAGCGAGTCATGGGCTTCTGCTCTGACGAGGAATACCAGCAGTTCATGAAGCAGGCGCCGGCCTTCGAACGGATGCTGACCGACAGCGACACGATGCTGTTCAAGTTCTGGTTCTCCGTCGGTCGCAAAGAGCAGGTCACCCGATTCACCATCCGGCGCATTGATCCTGTCCGCCAGTGGAAGCTCAGCCCGATGGACCTTGCCTCGCTCGATCTGTGGGACAACTACACAGAAGCGAAGAGCGCGATGATTGAACACACCGACACCGACTATGCGCCCTGGACAGTTGTTCGCAGCAACGACAAGAAGCGTGGTCGCGTTGAGGCAATGCGTTGGGTGCTCTACAACCTCGACTACCCCGGCAAGGATGAACGGGTAGTCGGGATCCCCGACCCGTACATTGTTGGCCCACCGGAGGTCGTGTACGAACATGAAGAGGCACCAGGGGCGCCGGTCCGCAACGAGCGATAGCACGGGCACTGCCACTGGAACCACGGTTGCACCGATCCACCCCTCGGCACGGGCGTCGACGTACCCGCGCGGGTGAATCATCTAGCGCAACCCGACCCAAACTCTGGCTAGTGTTGGCCGGGCACCGTCGAGCACGACGACAGTGATCATGGCGCAGCCTGCTCACATGACGATGCGCCCTGCCGAATCAACTTTGTTCAGAGAGGCGTCACCGTGGCCCCACGAGTCGACCGACGTGGCATTCATATCCACGACTTCACCGACGAGATCCTCGGACAGGAGAAGTTTGAAGCCTCCGTCGTCAGACTCGCCGAATCCACTGGCAAGTCAGTTGAAGAGGTCCGGGAGACGTGCAAGGAGAACCTGAAGGAGATCGCCGCCGAGCAAGAGTCGTGGGCAATCAGCAGTTGGGACAGGATCTGCCGTTGGCTGGGCCGGGCGTACAAGCTCGACGTCTCACCGGACCAACTTGAGCGAATCGCTGCCCTCAACCAACAGAGCACGCTGGTCTTCTTGCCGAACCACCGTTCGTACCTCGATCCCCTGATCTTGCGTTCGGCGATGCAGGAGTACGACTTCGAGCCGAACCATGTACTCGGGGGTGTCAACCTCTCCTTCTTCCCGATGGGCACTATCGCCCGCCGGAACGGCGTCGTGTTCATTCGCCGTGAGTTCAAGGACGACGACATCTACAAGGTGTGCCTCAAGGCCTACATGGCGTACCTGGTCAAGCACAAGCAGAACCTCGAGTGGTACATCGAAGGTGGACGGACCCGCACCGGAAAGCTGCGTCCACCGCGGATGGGAATCCTGAGCTACCTCGTCGACGCGTACGACGAGTACGCCGAAGAGGACGTGCTCATTGTTCCCGTGTTCGTCGGATACGACCAGCAGTACGAAGTTGGGGCGATCTCGGCTGAAGAGATGGGCGGTAAGAAGGCGCCTGAGAGCGTGAGTTGGTTGCTCAAATTTGCGCGTGCCCAAACGGTGCGCCGAGGACGGGCACACCTTCGCTTTGGCGAACCGCTTTCGCTCGGGGATGCGCTCGCTCAGACCCGCGCGAGCAGCGACTCCAACGATGCCCGCCTTGCCGTACCAAAGGTGGCGTTTGAGGTCCTGCACCGCATCAACAACGTGACACCGATTATGCCGTCGGCACTGGTCACCTTCTCACTGTTGGACAACGACGACAGAGCGATGACAGTTGATGAGGGCCGTCGCGTACTCAAACCGCTGATTGACTACATCGGCCGACGCGGGCTCGACCTCAGCGAAGACATCGATCTTGAAGATCACGGCGGCCTCTACGACGCGGTACGCACGCTCGAACGCGAAGGTGTGATTCGCCGCTTCACCGATGGCCCAGAAGACGTCTACTGGATCGCCGAAAACAAAGCCCATGAAGCGGCGTTCTATCGCAATACCTTGATCCACCACCTCGTCAACCGAGCAATTGTCGAGGTTGCGCTCATCCGCGTAGCCGAGGAAGGCGCTGCGGACGTCGCAGCGGCGACATGGGAAGAAGCCCGACGTTTGCGCGACGTACTTAAGTTTGAGTTCTTCTTCCCTCGGACCAAACTTTTTGCTGACGAGATTGCCGCGGAAGTTGAAATCGCGTACCCCGGATGGCAGTCGGAAACCTTCGATTCAGCCGAGGTCATCCCCGTGCTCACCAAGTCGAAACTGTTTGTCGCGCACCGCACGATCGGGCCATTCTTGGAGGCATACGGCATCGCCGCAGATCGCCTCGCAATGCGCGATGCGAACGAAGAGATCGACCGCGACGAGTTCATCCTGGAGTGCATCGGCGTCGCACAGCAACGCTGGTACCAAAAGGAGCTCTATAGTGCCGAGTCAATCTCTCGCGACCTGTTCAGCGGTGCGTGGCAACTTGCGAGCAACCGAGGACTGATCGAACCGGGGTCCACTGACCTCGCAGAGAAGCGCACAGCGTTTGCCGCGGAATTCCACGAAGCCAACCACCGAGTTGACGTCATCCGAACGATGGCGCGCAAGAAAGAGGAAATCTGATGGCGGACATCAACTGGCTCCTTGCCGAAATTGAGGCCGGACCGCAAGGGTCCGAGATCGGCGCGTTCTTCGACTTTGATGGCACCCTCATCAAGGGATACTCCGCCACAGCCTTCTTCAAAGAACGCATCAAGACTCGCGACATCGACGCAAAAGAGGTATTCCAAACCCTCGTCGAAACCGTGAACATCGAACGCCAGGGCAAAGACGTCTCAGACCTGATGGATATCGCAGTCAAGGCACAACAGGGAAAGAGCCTGGATTACCTCGAGGACTTTGGTAACCGAATCTTCAACGCGAAGATTGCCAAGATGGTCTACCCAGATGCCCGCGTACTCGTCGATGCACACCGAGCAGCCGGACACACGATCGTCCTGGCCTCTTCGGCGACGCTCCCCCAGGTGGAATCCGCTGCCGAAGACTTCGGCATCGAGCACATTGTCTGCACTGAACTTGAGGTTGTGGACGGCGAATACACCGGCGAGCTCGCTTCACCCGTGCGGTGGGGAGAAGAGAAGGCCAACGGCGTCCGGGACTTTGCTACCGAGTACGGGATCGATCTGGCACAGAGTTTCTGCTACAGCAACGGTGCTGAAGACGTACCGTTCCTTACGCTGGCAGGGAACCCCCGCCCGCTGAACCCCGACGACGATCTGGTGGCGATTGCGAAGCAAAAAAAGTGGCCGATCGCACGCTTCAAGATGCCTCACCGCCACAACCCGATCACCGTTGCTCGCAGCGTCTCGGCGATCGGTGCTCTCGGTCTTGGCGTCGCGGCCGGCGCCACCACCGCGCTCATCAATGCTGATCGCCGCGTGGGCATGGGTGTTGCCGCGTCCGTCGGATCCGACCTCGCGCTAGCAATGGCGGGCGTGAAGCTCAACGTCATTGGTGAGGCGAACCTGTGGAACCACCGGCCCGCGGTGTTCTTGTTCAACCATCAGAGCCAACTCGACATGCTGCTACTCGGCGCGCTCCTTCGGCGTGACTTCACTGCGGTCGCCAAGAAGGAACTTGAGCACGACCCAGTGTTCGCCCCCATCGGATACTTGGCCAGCGTCGCCTACGTAGACCGCAAGAACAGCGAGAAGGCACGCGAAGCCCTTGCACCCGTCGTCGAGGCCCTTCGAGATGGACGATCAATTGCAATCGCACCAGAGGGAACTCGCTCGCCAACACCGCGACTACTTCCCTTCAAGAAGGGCGCATTCCACATGGCGATGCAAGCTGGCGTACCCGTCGTCCCCATCGTGATGCGAAACGCCGGCGACATCATGCGGCCGCATTCCTTGGTGATCTCCGACGGCACAGTGGATGTTGCGGTCCTCAAGCCGATCAGTTCAAAGAACTGGACCACAAAGAACATCGGCCGTCAGGCAGACCGAGTTCGCCAGTTGTACTTAGACACCATGGCTCATTGGCCGACAGAGGAATCTGAACTCCTCTGATTCTGTTCGCCAGCGGGCCCATCCGTCGCCTCCGGTGACACTGCCTCACCATGATGCGTTTGCTCGTTGGTGAACCCGAGAACATGCGTCTCAAACCAACTTCTTAGCGGGCGCCATCGGGCGTCTACGCGCTCGTAACGCGCGACTGACTTCGCCATGAGTTTCGGCCGAGACGCGTAGCGGACATGGGCCCAGGGTGAGTTTGGGCGCGCCAGGCGTATCGCAAGTACCCACGCAATTGGTGGGAACACCATAGAGATCGCGCCGCTGATGAGCTTGCCCTTCAGGATTGTTGTGCCTATGGGTACCACCCAGAACACGATGAAGAACACCGGTATCAAAGCTGCAACGTAGGGATCAGTCTCCGGCGGGCCAGGCGGGTCTCCGGGGGACGCGATGACCAGGCAGGCTCCCATGAGCGCGACAGCGATGAGCACCGCGTCGGCCGAGACCCGTCCTTCCTGCTTCCAGTAGACATCGTCGAGGTGCAAGATCAGCGCAAACTCATCGAGGACCAGTGCGGCGCCGATCCCGAAGAGGACAGCACCGGCGGATGCCCAGAACCCTGCTCTGGTTGCGGCGAACCCCATGAGTCCACCGATGAGTACAGCGACGACTCCGGGCACCACGTGGTGGACATGGATTCCGCCGGCACTGATATTGCCGAATGGACTTCGTCCAGAACGGATGAGCCGAGTGACTCCTCGCGTGACGACAAAGGTTGCGATGAAGGCAACAAGCGAGAGGAACAACGGTTGCCGACCGCTGTCGATGATGATGTCCTCGTACCAATCCCACACACGTAGAGACGATACTTCCGGTCAACCGGTGACGTTCGATTGCATCGAACCCGATATCACCCTCTGCGCGACTTGCTCCGAGGATTCACGCGCACGTCTTGATACCGCCAGAACACGTCCTGCAGACGGCGACGGGCGAGTGCGCGACGAGCGAGCCTGGCTCGAAGCGGATTGCGGCGTTCCTGCCGCCACCAATAGGCATCGGCGATTGGCTTGATCTCGAAAGCCCTGCGCCGGGCACGGTTGAGCAGGATTTCGCGGTCGGATTCCCGCCACGGCCAGTACGGGTTCATCGCCCGATCCTCTCTCGGCGCCACGACGAACGAGGCCGAGGCACGCCCAACGTGGCAGACTTCCTTCATGTCCCTGAGCGAATCAGTGAGCGTAACCGTCTCCATCAACGCACACGCCAACGTTGTGTATGAGGCCATCAGCGATGTATCGCGAATGCCAGATTGGAGCCCCGAACTCGATTGGGTGAGTTCACCACACGACGGACCCCTCACCGCCGGTGAACGTTTCGCTGGCTACAACCGTCGAGGAATCCAGTTCTGGCGTACTACGAGCACCGTGATGTCGGCAAAGCCCGACCGGACCTTCGCGGTCGACGTCACTGCTACCGGAGTCCCAGTCGCGCGTTGGAGTTATCACGTGAGTGCGCACGGCGACAGGACTGAACTGACCTCGACGTGGTCGGACCTGCGCGCGGGACCGCTCGGCATGACCATGAAGGTTCTTGGATTCGCCGCATCCGGGGTCTGGGATCGCGCCAACCACAATCGCTTGGGGATGGCGCAAACCCTGGACGCTTTGAAGGCAGAACTAGAGTCGCGCTAGCTCACACGCGCGGCGTTGCTCCGCGAGTTGCTGTTTCTTGAACTCGAACGACCACCTGTACGGGAAGCATCGGTGGAAGGTCTACGCGGACGACCGCCTGTGCTCCTCCCGCGTGGCTTGTTCGACTTCGAGCGGGCCCACCCATCACGCGACTTCGGGGCTTCCTTTTGCTCAACCCGAAGCGCTCGCACGGGCAGGTTCAACGGTTCAGCGGCCAAGGTCGTGAGCATCATGTGCCCCGGTTCCACTGTGGTCTCGGTCGGGCTGATCTTGGCCTTCGTCGTCAGTTGTCGGACCGCACGCACCTGAGCGCCCGTTGCGAGCGTGACGACACGACCCTTTGCTCCGGCTCGAGCCGTACGTCCAGAGCGGTGAAGGTACGCCTTGTGTTCAGCCGGGGGATCCGCATGAATCACCAGACCCACGTCGTCTACGTGGATTCCTCGTGCTGCCACATCAGTTGCCACGAGTGTCGTTGCGTGCCCTGCGCTGAACTTGTCAAGGTTGCGGGCGCGGGCGGACTGGCTCAACATTCCGTGCAGGTCAACAGCAGGAACGCCCGCCTTGTTCAGTTGCACCGCGAGCTTGGTTGCGCCGTGCCGGGTGCGCGTGAAGA
>JBAYVO010000014.1:0-21107 GCA_041674545.1 Candidatus Nanopelagicales bacterium
CGTCGCGCCGCATTCGTGTAAGTAGACAACCTCGCGATCAGAGTGAGCCCGTGCGTAGATGTGCAAGTCCGGGTTCGCGGCGTGTGCCGCCCGGATTGCTTCACCCGCCTGCACCGAGTTGGGAATCGCTACAACCAGTCGGGATGCAGCACCGATATTGGCTGCTTGCAACATCTCGGGATCGGCACCATTGCCCACGATCAGTTCCGCGCCGTCAGCGACTGCGGCCCGAGAGGGGGTATCGCGATCCTCGATAACAATGAACGGCTCACCGCGATCGTGAAGGCCCGCACCAATCGTGGAGCCAACACGCCCGTATCCGACGAGGACTGTATGTCCAGCCTTCCGCGACCGGATGGGACGGCCGGAAGTGCTCACCGTGACCTGTTCAGTTGCCGCCTGGGGGATCAGCCGGAACAAGACCGGATTGAGACAGATTGACGCAATTGCAGCCGCGAGCACAAGGTCGCGCCCGAGGTCGGGGAGGAGTTCTAGCTGCATCCCGAGCGCGATCAGAATGAAGCTGAACTCGCCGATCTGCGCCAAGCTGACCGCGATCGTCAGTCCTGTGCTGTGATCCTTCTTCGCCAGTCGCACGATGATGTAGGCGATGACGGACTTTCCGACGATCACGATGCCGATGGTGAGCAGCACGAAGACGGGTTGTTCCAGAATCACCGAAGGGTCGAACAGCATCCCCACTGATACGAAGAACAGCACGGCAAACGCATCGCGGAAGGGGAGCGATTCTTCCGCTGCTTGCACGCTGAGGTCGGATTCGGCGAGCACCATTCCTGCGACGAAGGCACCGAGTGCGAACGAGACGCCGAAGACATAGGCCGCACCGAGCGCGACACCGAGTGCAATCGCGAGAATCGCAAGTCGAAACAGCTCCCGCGAACCTTGATGGGCAACCCATTGCAGTGCCCACGGGATCACTCTGCGGCCCACGAGGAGCATGAGGAGTCCGAATGCGATGACCTTGCCGACTGTGATGCCGATGATGGAAAGCAGTTCAGCGGTATCGAGTGAGGTCGCGGCGCTGCTCGGTCCAAGCGCAGGCGCGACTGCGGGAAGGAGCACGAGGGCCAAGACCATGACCAGGTCTTCCACGATTAGCCAACCAACGGCCGTTCGGCCACGCAGGGTGTCGAGCAATCGGAGTTGTTGTAACGCCCGAAGCAGTACGACTGTGCTGGCGACTGCCAAGGACAGACCAAAGATCAACCCGGTGCCGATGGACCAGCCAATCCAATGAGCAAGGCCAATACCCATCGCAGTGGCAGCGATGATTTGAATGATCGCCCCTGGTATCGCAACGCCTTTGACGTCCAGAAGCTCACGCAGCGAGAAGTGGAGGCCAACCCCGAACATCAAGAGAATGACTCCGAGTTCAGCAAGTTCAGCCGCAATGGCTTGGTCGGCCACATATCCGGGGGAGTACGGCCCAATCACCAGACCGGCGATGAGGTAGCCGACGAGTGGTGAGAGTCGCAGTCGCTGAGCTACGGATCCCAAGACGAACGCCAGCACAATTCCAACGACCAGCGTCGTGATGAGCGGCGTGTTATGCATCTATGAGGCAATCTTTGTTGGGGGCGACGAGGACAGTCTATTGGGTCATGAGCGGCCCGGTTCAAATCAATGTCATCGAGGTGTCCGAACGGTTACCTGCGCGCGGCGTCCGTGTTACGTGAGAGCAGGCCGCGGGTGAATTCGTGCGCGAACCACGACGGGCCGCGTAGATACATCAGTTTCGAGTCTGTGTCCGGAGGGGGACTTGAACCCCCACGCCCGTTAAAGGGCACTAGCACCTCAAGCTAGCGCGTCTGCCATTCCGCCACCCGGACCAGGTTGCCGGGAAAGAATAGCGGTACTCCTTGGGCAAGGTATCCACTGCCTTGGGCATTTGGCTGAAAGTGGCAATCTGCAGCAAGCGAATCGCGGGTGGCTAGCGGGCATCGCCACGTTCGGTAGGGGAACATCTGAGCATGGATGACCGGGACACAAGTGCCGCACAAGCAGAGGTTGCTCAACTCGTCAGCGAGTTGATCGCTATTGACTCGTCGAACTATGGCAACGATGACGGCCCTGGCGAGGTGGCCGCCGCTGACTATGTCTTCCAACGCCTCGTCGAGGTCGGACTTGAGCCTGAGCGATACAGCACCACGAGTGATCGGCGCCAAGGTGTGGTCGTGCGTCTGCCTGGCCGCGATCGAACGCGTGGGGCTCTGTTACTTCACGGTCATCTCGATGTTGTTCCGGCGCCTGAACCCAATTGGATTCATCCTGCCTTTTCTGGCGTGATTGACGATGACGAGTACGTCTGGGGTCGCGGCGCAGTCGATATGAAGGATATGGACGGGATGATGTTGGCCGTTATCCGAGATTGGGCCCGCAACGGCGTGCAGCCTGAGCGCGACATCGTCGCTCTGTGGTTGCCTGATGAAGAGGCTGGGGGTACTCACGGTTCTGGTTGGCTCGTCGATAACCGACCCGACATCTTTGAGGGTGTGACGGAGGCAGTCGGCGAGGTTGGGGGATTCAGCATCACCCTTCGCGACGATCTGCGTATGTACCCGATTCAGACCGCTGAAAAGGGCATCGCCTGGCTTCGGTTGATCGCTGATGGCAAGGCAGGTCACGGTTCGTTCATTGCCGAAGACAACCCCGTCATTCGTTTGTGCGAGGCAGCCACTCGGATCGGGGCGTACAAGTTTCCGGTCGAGCTCACCCCGGCGGCCTCAGAGTTTTTGCAGCGAATTGAAGACTTGACGGGCGTTGAACTCGACCTTGAAGACGTGGACGACGTGACTGCGCGTCTCGGTTCAATCGGGCGGATCATCGGCGCGACAGTTCGCAACACCGCGAACGTCACGATGCTTGACGCCGGCTACAAGGCCAACGTCATTCCGGAGGCGGCAACCGCCGTCGTCGATGGGCGGTTCCTTCCGGGAGCGCGCGAACAATTCCTCGACACGATGGAGACATTGATCGGGGACGGAATTCGTATCGAAGAGATTGAGAATGCCCGGGCCGTTGAAACAACCTTCGATGGACCACTCGTTGATGGGATGGCTGCGGCGCTTCGCGCCAACGACTCTGCCGCGGTTCCGGTGCCGTACCTGATGTCAGGTGGGACGGATGCGAAGGCCTTTGATCGCCTTGGGATCCGTAGCTTTGGCTTCTCACCTTTGTTGCTGCCGCCAGAAGTTGACTTCTTTGGAATGTTCCACGCGGTGAATGAGCGGGTGCCGGTCAGCGCGCTGAAGTTCGGTGTTCGAGTGCTTGACCGCTTCTTGCTTGCCGCATAGGCCCGACCGCTTCTAAGCCGACTCTCGAGGCCGCTAGACGTCAGGTGAGATTCGCATCTTGCGTCGTCGTAGGAGTGCCCAGCGACGGCCGTCTCGGTAGAGACGTAGTCGTGCAAGTTCCCAGTGGCCGTACTCAGCGAACTCAGTCAGCATCGCCCGAGCTTCCTGGCGAGTTGTGGCCCGCGGCATGGTGATCTCGCGGGTTTCCCACTGCACCCGCGACTGCCTAGGGGCGTCAAGCTCCGTGAATCGGGCCATACCTCACCTCACCGTTGATTCCAACCGTACTCCGGATATCCCCGCTCTGGTTTCGACACATCGTCGAGCGCAGAACGCAGGGCATCAGGCAATTCAAGTTGCTCACTGCCGAGGGCGACCTTGAGCTGTGCTGCGGTGCGAGCGCCGAGGATGGGCGCTGTCACCCCAGGCTGGTCTCTGACCCAAGCAATCGCAACCTCCAGGGGCTGTGCATCCAACCCCTGGGCAGCGGTACACACCGCATCAACAACTCTGCGCGGTTCGTCGCCGAGGTAGGGCTGCACAAAACTTGAGAAGGTCGGGTTGGCAGCACGTGATTCCGCGGGTGTCCCGTTGCGGTATTTGCCAGTTAGCGTTCCCCGACCAAGCGGTGACCATGGAAGCACCCCGAGCCCAAGCGCTTGCGAAGCCGGAATCACTTCCCGTTCAACGCCGCGCTGGACCAGCGAATACTCGACCTGAACGCAGACAAGCCGATTCGCAAGATCCGATTGGGCCTGCAACGTTGCAGCCTGTGCGACCTGCCAGCCGGCGTAGTTCGAGACTCCGGCGTATCGAACCTTGCCCGCGGCAATGGCCGAATCAACCGCCGACAGTGTCTCTTCGATCGGCGTCCACGGGTCCCAGGCGTGTAGCTGCCAGATGTCGATGTAGTCAACGCCAAGTCGGCGCAGCGACCCATCGAGCGCAGCGAGCATGTGCCGACGTGAAGCGTCAAAGCGACGCTCGGTCCCTGGCCGAGAGACCGACTTCGTGGCAACGATTACGTTGTCTCGACGATGATCTTCGGACAGCAGGCGGCCGAGAATCTTCTCGGCGCTGCCATCGGCGTACACATCAGCGGTGTCGACGAGGTTGCCACCAGCTTCGAGTAGCGCCGTCAGTTGCTCGCGGGCTTCATGTTCGTCGGTATCGCGCCCCCATGTCATCGTTCCGAGTGCGAGACGTCCCACGCGCAGGCCAGAGTTTCCGAGTCTTCGTTGTTCCACGGCGCCACGCTAACCCAGGACCTAGGTGCGGGCGTTGCAACGCACCGCCGCGTAAGGTGACCGACCATGCGACTTGGACTGAATCTGGGGTACTGGGGCTTCGGAAACGACGCTGACAACCTGGCACTTGCTCGTGAAGCCGACAAACTGGGGTATTCGGTGGTGTGGGCAGCCGAAGCTTACGGCTCCGATACCGCGACGGTGCTGAGCTGGATCGCAGCCCAGACGACACAGATCGACGTCGGAAGCGCGGTCTTCCAGATCCCAGCGCGGACTCCGGCGATGACCGCGATGACGGCTGCCACTCTCGACACACTCTCTGGGGGCCGCTTCCGACTGGGCCTCGGAGTTTCTGGCCCGCAGGTTTCTGAGGGTTGGCACGGCGTTCGATTCGCCAAGCCGTTGGCACGAACTCGTGAATACGTCGACATCGTCAAGCTCGCGCTGTCACGCCAGAAGGTGAAGTACGACGGCGAATTCTTCACGCTACCCCTGCCCGACGGGCCCGGAAAGGCGCTCACTCTTACCGTTCACCCGGTTCGAGAGGAAATCCCGTTCTACCTCGCCGCGATTGGCCCGAAGAACCTTGAGCTAGCAGGGGAGCTATTCGACGGCTGGCTCGCCATTTTCTATAGCCCCGAGTTCAGCTCAGAACTGAAGGCAAGCATTTCCGCGGGGCGAGAGAAGGCGGGCAAGAGTCTCGAAGGATTCGACATTGTTCCGACTGTGCCGGTTTCATTTGGGGACGACCTTGAAGTCTGCGCGCAACCCCTGCGTGCCTATTCCGCGCTGTACATAGGTGGAATGGGCAGTCGCGACAAGAATTTCTACAACCAGCTGGTCTCTCGTATGGGATACGAAGCCGCTGCCACCGAAGTGCAAGATTTGTACTTAGCCCGCAAGCAGCCTGAGGCGATGGCTGCGGTGCCGTTGGACTTCATCGATAGGACGTCCTTGATTGGATCGCCGGATCGGGTCAAGGAACGGCTCCACGCCTATCACGACTCTGGAGTTGGAACGTTGACGGTGGCAACGTATGCCGGTGACCTCGAAGCCCGCATCGCGACCATCCGGAAGATGGCAGAGTTGGTAGACCAAGCAGGGTTGGCGTGAGGACGCAATGAGCTATTTGGAAGCGATTGTCCTTGGCATTGTCCAGGGACTCACAGAGTTTCTCCCGATCTCGTCGTCGGGCCACTTGTTCTTTGTTCCTCAACTGCTCGGTTGGGAGGACCCTGGCGCGTCGTTCTCCGCGGTTGTCCAACTTGGAACGATGGCGGCCGTGCTGTTGTTCTTCTGGCGCGACATCGTGCGAATCGCGAGCGCGTGGACGCGTAGCCTTTGGACGCCTTCGCTGCGCGGAACATTGGACGCACGGATGGGCTGGTACATCATCTTCGGCACAATGCCGATTGCGGTCTTTGGGCTCGTGTTCGCCGACGAAATTAAGACGGTGGCTCGTGACCTGCGGCTGACCGCTTCGATGTTGATCATCTTTGGCATTTTGCTCTATTTGGCTGACAGATTCCGGCCACAAACCAAGGACCAGAAGGATCTGACTCTCAAGGATGGAATGATCTTTGGGTTTGCGCAGGCCTTAGCGTTGATCCCCGGTGTTTCACGTTCAGGAGCAACAATTACCGCAGGCCGGATGCTCGGCTACAACCGCGAGACTGCAGCACGGTTCTCGTTCCTGCTGTCGATCCCCGCGATTGTCCTTTCAGGACTGTTCGAGATGAAGGACATCGGTAGCGCTGAGTCAGTTCCCTGGGGACCAACAATCGTCGCCACGATCGTGTCGTTCGCCGTGGGCTACGCCTCCATCGCGTGGCTGTTGAAGTGGCTGACCAGCCACTCGGTCCTCGTGTTTACGGTGTACCGGATCATCGTCGGACTGGGAATCTTCGCGCTACTTGGGGCCGGAGTGCTCGCGTCGGGCTAGAGCCAACCGGACTTCTTGAACTTTGTGTACATGAAGCTGCACACTGACGCCATGAGCAACAGCACCGCGGGGTATCCCCAGGCCTGGTGAAGTTCGGGCATGTCGTCAAAGTTCATCCCGTAGATTCCCGCAACCATGGTCGGGACGGCAGCAATCGCCACCCAAGCAGATATGCGGCGCATGTCCGCATTTTGTTGCAGGTCTGCTTGGGCGGTGGATGCCATCAATATGGTGAAGAGCAAACTGTCGTTGTTGTCGACGCCGTCACCTGCCCGCAGGACGTGATCTGCGAGGTCGCTGAAGTAAGGCCGCAATTGCTCCGGTAGCCGTGTGTGTTCAGCTCCAGTCAGACTATTCGCTACCTGAACCATCGGCGAAATCGCGCGGCGGATCTCGAGGTTCTCGCGTTTCAGTTCGTAGATCGCGGTGATTTCGTCGGAGCGCGTCGGCGAAAACACCGATTCTTCGATCTTCTCGATGTCGGCGGAGACCTGGTCGATCACGTCGAGGTACTCATCGACCGCATGGTCGAGGACCGCATGCAGAATCGCGAGCGGACCATGTTCTGCGAGGGCACGCGTTTCGTCGACGTTATCGAGCACCCACCGCATACTTCCGCTCGATCGGTGCCGAACCGTTACAACGTAGTGCGGCCCGACAAACACGGCCATTTGCCCTGTCTCGATATCGCTCGTGAGTTCGACGTACTCCAACAGTTTGAAAACGGCAAACGCGCGCTCATCATCGAACTCGAGCTTCGCGCGTTGCCGGTAGTTGATTGCGTCTTCGACTTGGAGCCGCGGCAGATCAAACGTCTTCGCGACGAGTTCCATCTCCACCTTGGTTGGCTCGAACAACGCGATCCACACAAAGGCACCGCTGCCCACGCCCGCCGCATTCGCGCATTCGCGAACCGCATCGCCGATATCTGGGCTTCCGGGGATGCTCCCGAACGCAGGCGACGGAACCGTCAAGGAAGGTGCGATAGCACCAGCCTTGAACGCGCCCATAATCTCAATCACGCCGCAATTGTTCCTGCACTGAACGACTGCAAGCGACTGCTGAGCCGTAGGCTGTGGGCGTGACTAGAGTCCTGCTGGTGCGCCATGGCCGTACGACGGCGAATGCGTCTGGCGTGTTAGCCGGGCGGCTACCAAACATTCATCTGGATGATGCCGGTGTTGCACAGGCAGTAACTGTCGGCAAAGCGCTGCGGTCAGTCCCGGTGACACATTTGGTGGCGAGTCCGCTATCCCGAACGGTCGAGACGGCAAAGCTGATCGCTGGCGAACTTGATGGGCGAGTCCGACTGGCGAAGGACAAAGGCGTCATCGAATGCGACTACGGCGACTGGAGCGGTAAGAAGCTCAAGCGCCTCGCAAACGAGCCGCTGTGGAGCGTCGTGCAGTCCCATCCTTCGAGTGTGACCTTCCCCAACGGTGAGTCGATGTCCGCTGCGCAGCAACGTGCAGTATCGGCAATTCGTGGCTGGGTCGACGTTGCTCGCGAGGAGTCCGGGCCGAACGCAATCGTGCTCGTAGTGAGCCATGCCGATGTCATCAAATCGATCATTGCTGATGCCCTGGGCCTTCATCTGGACCTGTTCCAACGGATTGTGGTCGACCCTGGATCAGTGAGCGCAATTGACTACACCCCCACTCGACCATTCCTGCGTTTCAGCAACCTGACTGACCAGCTCGCAATGTCCGCGTCGATGGGCATCCCGGCTACCTCCGACGCGCCTGTCGGTGGCGGAGCGGGTTCCGCTAAGAAGCGAAAGTAGGCTCACCAAGTGGCTCGCAATGTGTACCTATATGACCCTCCGGAGCGGTTCGTCGTCGGCACCGTTGGCCAACCGGGCGAACGAGTCTTCTATCTGCAGGCCCGCTCAGGGACGCGTATCACCTCTGTCGTCTTGGAAAAGGAACAAGCCGAACTGTTGGCCCAAAAGACACTTGAATTGCTCGACGAAGTCACTCGGCGGCACCCCGATGTGTCTTCTATGGCGGAACTCGCCGCCATAGAAGACAACGAGCCGCTAGAGACTCCCATCAGCGAGGACTTTCGCGTTGGCGCATTGGGCCTAGGGTGGAATGCCGCGACTGACCGCGTCATCATCGAGGCTCACGGTGGCGCGAGCGATGACGTTCCCGACATCGAAGACGACTCGGACGAGAACGCACCAGACTGTCTACGAGTTCGCCTGACTGCGACACAAGCTCGCGCTTTCGCGCGCAGAACGGAACGTGTAGTGGCTGCAGGTCGCCCACCTTGCCCGTTCTGCCATCTACCGCTTGATCCTGACGGCCATATCTGTCCGCGAGCAAATGGCTACCGACGCTAGCCTGAGCATCGCGCTGACAATCGACCCAATTGACGTGGTCGGTCGTTTGGTTGATTCGAGCAACAATGCGCTGGTAGCTGATCTCGTCGTGTCGGGCGAGACGCGCCGGGTGGTCTATAAACCGGCTGCTGGTGAACGTCCCCTGTGGGACTTTCCAGACGGCGAACTTGGTCGTCGCGAGGTCGCTGCGTACCACCTGAGTGCGTTCCTTGGCTGGGACCAAATCCCGATGACCGTGTGGCGCGATGATGGACCCGCAGGTCCAGGAATGTGCCAACTGTGGATCGATGGCGGCACACCCGATGACTACATTTCGCTGTTCGCGCCAACGACCGTTCCAACGGGTTGGCTAGCCATACTCCAAGGAGTCGACTCCGCAGGATCTGAGGTGGTGCTCGCGCATGCCGACGATGTCGCGCTGCAACGCCTTGCGATATTCGACCATCTCGCGAACAACGCCGACCGCAAGGCCGGACATCTCATCGTCGCGACCGACGAGGAGACACCAAGACTTTGGGCAATTGATCACGGGCTGACGTTCCACACCGAGCCCAAGTTGCGGACCGTATTGTGGGGCTTCGCTGATAGGGAACTGCCACCATCTATCGCGAAAGACATTGCCTCGTTTCTCAACCGGTTCGACGGCTTTGCACGTTCCGTGTCGGCGCACCTCACCGATGAGTGCTTGGCAGGCGTCAACACGCGAGCACGAGAGCTGATTGAGCGTGGTTGTTTCCCTGTGCCACGCGATGATGGCCCGGCAGTTCCTTGGCCGATCTTCTAGGGCTCAAGGTAGGGTCGCGCACGTGTATTCATGGCCCGAGGTTTCCTTGCCAGCGCTGCCCGGAGCGCCGCACCCATTGCAACTCTTCGACACGGCAACCAGGGCCCTGAAACCGGTTGAGGTAGGTCGTCACGCTCGGATGTATGTCTGCGGGATTACTCCGTACGACGCCACCCACATTGGCCATGCTGCGACGTACCTGACATTCGATCTGATCAACCGCCAGTGGCGCGATCAAGGTGCGGCAGTTAGCTATGTGCAGAATGTGACAGACATTGACGACCCGCTCCTGGAGCGGGCTTCCGCTACCGGTGTGGACTGGCACGATCTGGCAACCGATCAGATTCAGCTGTTTCGCGACGATATGACGGCGTTACGAATCCTGCCGCCAACAAGCTTCGTTTCAGTCGTCGACTCAATTCAAGATGTCGCCATCAGGGTGCGTGCATTGCTGGATGCGGGCGTTGCCTACTACGTCGATGAGGACATTTACTTCGATGTCACCAGCGATCCAAACTTCGGTCAAGTCGGCCACTACGACACCACGACGGAACTCGCCTACTTCGCCGAACGTGGGGGAGACCCTGACCGTCCAGGCAAGCGCAACCAACTCGACTGCCTCCTTTGGCGCGGCGCTCGCGAGGGGGAGCCAAGCTGGGACTCGGTTGTGGGTGCTGGGCGACCCGGTTGGCACATCGAGTGTGTCGCGATCGCGCTGGACCACCTTGGAATGTCGTTCGACGTGCAAGGCGGCGGCAACGATCTGATCTTTCCGCACCACGAGATGAGTGCATCTCAAGGTCAAGTGCTCACCGGCGAGCAGCCGTACGCCAAGGCATACGTCCACGCGGGTCTGGTTGCGCTCGACGGCGAGAAGATGAGCAAGTCACGAGGGAACCTCGTGTTCGTCTCGAAACTGCTCGAATCCGGCGTTGACGAGATGGCTATCCGCCTAGCCCTCTTGCAAAACCACTACCGCACCGACTGGGAGTGGACCGACAGCAACCTCCGCGAGGCTCAGGCACGGCTCAAGCGTTGGCGTGAAGCAGTGGCGCCTCCGACGGGACCGAGCGCCGACGAGACGCTAGCCGCAGTTCGCACAGCGCTAGCTGGTGACTTGGACACCACCGCAGCGATCGCAGCCATCGACCGCTGGGCGGAGCTTCAAGCGACCACTCCCGGGGACGACCCCGGCGCCCCCGGCATCATCTCCCGCACCACAGACGCGCTCCTAGGCATCGCCCTCTAGCAGTAGCCGCTACGCGAATGTCGCACGGAGAGGTGAAATGTGGTCGCTGAGCGACCAGACTCCACCATCCTGGCAGCGTCACCAATCACCCAACGGGCAAACAGAAGGCGAGAGCCGGCGGCCCATTTCGATAAACGTCAAAGCGACGCAGTGTTCGAAATGGGCCACCGGCTCTCGCCGACCACCTTCAGGCCAATGTCGCCCAGCTCGATGAGGCAGTGGCAACCGGCCCAGTGTTACTTCTTCTCGTCGTGCCCACCGAACTGCTTGCGTTGGGCCGACTGAATCTTGTTGGCGAACGTGCCGTTGCCCTGTGACTGGAATCGCGCGTAGAGCGACGCCGTCAGCACATCCGCCGGGACACCCTCTTCGATCGCAGCGATGCTCGTCCAACGGCCTTCACCGGAGTCCGAAACTCGTCCACCGAACTCGTCAAGGTTTGGTGATTCCAGCAGTGCGATCGCGGTGAGGTCGAGCAGCCAGGAGCCAACCACGGAACCACGACGCCAGACTTCAGAGATCTTCGTGAGGTCCATGTCGAATTGGTAGAACTCTGGGTGCTCCAGCGGAGCGGTCTCTGCATCTTGGTCGCGATTGACCTTGCCAGCATCGGCGTTCTTGAGGATGTTGAGGCCCTCGGCAAACGCGCTCATCATTGCGTATTCGATGCCGTTGTGGACCATCTTCACGAAGTGACCTGCACCGTTGGGGCCACAGTGCAGCCACCCTTGTTCTTCAGGTGCAAGCTCACCAGTGCGACCGGGCGTCCGTTCGACGTCGCCGACTCCAGGTGCGATGGACTGCCAGATCGGATTGAGATTGTCGACCTGTTCGTCTTCTCCACCGATCATCAGGCAGTAGCCGCGCTCGAGGCCCCACACGCCGCCCGAGGTTCCACAGTCGATGAAGTGGATGCCCTTTTCGCGCAGCATATTTGCGTGACGGATGTCGTCCCGGTAGTACGAGTTGCCGCCATCGATGATGGTGTCGCCTTCTTCGAGAGCTTCGGCAACTTCCTTGATGACTGCATCAGTGATTTTGCCAGCCGGAACCATGATCCAGGCGTTGCGAGGGCGGTCGAGCTTTTCAACAAATTCCTTGATGCTGCTCGCACCGACGGCGCCATCCTTAACCAGGTCGGCGACGGCCGCCGGGTCGGTGTCGAAGACGACCGCGCTGTGCCCATCGCGCATGATGCGGCGCACGATGTTGGCGCCCATGCGCCCTAGCCCGATCATTCCCAACTGTTTTGGTGAGTCCGTGGCCACGTAACTTCCTCCAACTTGTCTCGATGCGAGCAGCAAGTCCGGCAACGCCGACTTCCGCTCGCTAAGGTCATCGCGAGACTAGAGGAAAGGCGGACTTGATGGCTCTGCAAGAAGCGGATCGTTTGGTCATTTTCGGCATCACCGGGGACCTCGCAAAGAAGATGACCCTGCCATCGTTGTACCGCCTTGAGCGGCGCGGGATGCTGAATGTTCCGGTGATTACCGTTGCATTTGATGACTGGACCCATGAGCAGCTCATCAACCATGCACGCGAATCGATCCAGACGGTTGAGGGGAACATCGATGAGACGGTGTTCACTCGATTGGCCGAACGGCTCTCCTATGTTCACGGAGACTTTAACGATCCCAAGCTGTATTCGAGGTTGAAGAAGGCTCTCAAGGGCAGCGTGGCGGCCACGTTTTACTTGGAAGTTCCACCTCAACTGTTCGTCATCGTCGCGCAGCATCTCTACAACGCAGACCTCCTGCACGGAGCCGCACGCGTCGTGTTCGAGAAGCCGTTTGGAACGAGCTACGCCACTGCAGTAGACCTCAACCGGACGCTGCACACGATCATGAGTGAAGAGCAGATCTTCAGGCTCGATCATTACTTGGGCAAGGAACCAGTCCAGGACGTCTTGTACCTGCGATTCGGCAACACGATGTTCGAGCCCACGTGGGACAACCACTACGTCGACAGCATCATGATTACCATGTCGGAGAACTTCGGCGTGGAAGATCGCGGCTCCTTCTACGACCCGGTCGGAACGATCCGCGACGTCGTGCAGAACCACCTCATGCAGGTCCTTGCACTTGTCACGATGGAAGTTCCGGTCGACACGATTGCAGCACCACGGCTCGACATCTTCAAGGCAATGCCCGATGCAGATCCGGCGCACGTGGTCCGCGGCCAGTACGCCGGCTACCAGGACGTCAAGGGTGTCAAGCCAGGTTCAACGACCGAGACTTTTGTTGCGCTCAAGCTTCTCATCAACAGTTGGCGTTGGGGCGGCGTGCCGATCTTCATCCGCGCCGGCAAGAACCTGCCCGTCAAAGCAACCGAAGTGGTTGTTCGGATGAAGAAGCTCAAGCCGCTCTACATCGTCGGTCGGATGCGTGAATCGAAGTGGCACGACGACGTGGTGCTCCGACTCGGGAATGATCCGGGCGTCTCATTGAGCGTGCGCGTCAAGACCCCTGGCGTTGACAATCTCGAACCTGTACAACTCGGCGTTGACTTCGCGAAAGCACTCGGCGATGTACCCGAGCCTTACGAACTGCTTCTCACCAGCGCGATGTCTGGTCGGCGAGACCTGTTCCCGGATGAAAAGACTGTCGAAGAGACGTGGCGGATTGTCCAGCCCATTTTGGAAATGGACACCCCTCCCGAGATTTATCAGCCAGGAACTTGGGGGCCAAAGCGCGCTATCGACATGACTGCCTCGCACGGCGGTTGGCGCGAGCCCACTCTGTAACTGGCACCAGAGCATTCACCTCACTTCTCATTTGTGTCTCGACGACTAGGAGTAAAAGTGTCCGAATACGATCCAGATGGTCTGACCTCGGCGCCCGCGTGGAACCAACTGCGCGCGCACCACGAGCAGGTTGGTCAGACTCACCTTCGCGACTTCTTCGAACAGGAACCGTCACGGGCAGACGACTTCACGGCCGAAGGTGCGGGCCTGTTCCTCGACTACTCGAAGCAGCGGGTGAACAAGGACACGATTGCCCTCCTGCTCGAACTTGCTGAACAACGCGACCTGCGAGCGCGTACCGAAGCGATGTTTAGCGGCGTACACATCAACGTGACTGAAGACCGAGCTGTGCTCCACACGGGATTGCGCCTGCCGAGCACCGCGACGCTAAACGTCGATGGTCAAGACGTTGTCGCCGACGTACATGACGTGCTCAACAAGATGGGCGCGTTCGCCAACAAGATTCGTTCGGGCGAGTGGAAGGGGCACACCGGCAAGTCAATCAAGACGATTGTCAACATCGGAATCGGTGGCTCGGACCTCGGCCCGGTTATGGCACACGAGGCACTGCGTCACTACATCCCGCGTGATCTAGACTTCCGCTACGTCTCGAATGTCGATGGCACCGACATCGCTGAGGCGGTTGCAGATCTCTCAGCTGCGGAGACCCTCTTCATTATCTCGTCGAAGACATTCACCACCCAAGAGACGATGAACAACGCGCACTCGGCGAAGACGTGGGCGCTGAGCCAACTCGGCGACGAATCTGCGGTAGCCAAGCACTTCGTTGCGGTATCGACGAACGCTGACGGGGTCTCGGAGTTCGGCATCGACACCGCGAACATGTTCGGATTCTGGGACTGGGTTGGCGGACGCTACTCGATGGATTCCGCGATCGGCCTTTCAACGATGATTGCGATCGGTCCCGATGGCTTTGCTGACCTGCTGGCCGGATTCCATGCAATGGATGAACACTTCCGAACAGCACCGCTTGAGTCGAACCTGCCTGCACTTATGGGTCTGCTGGGTGTCTGGAACCGGAACTTCCTGGACTGTGCGACCGTTGCCGTGCTTCCGTACGAGCAATATCTCAAGCGCTTTCCCGCGTACTTGCAGCAGTTGACGATGGAGTCGAACGGCAAGCACGTGACCCTCTCCGGAACGCGGGTCACCTACGAAACGGGCCCGATCTACTGGGGAGAACCAGGCACGAACGGTCAACACTCGTTCTACCAACTCATCCATCAAGGCACGTCGATCATCCCGTGCGACTTCTTGTTCTTCGCCCAGCCGCTGAACAAGGTTCCTGCGATCGATGCCCCGGATCACCACGATCTACTCATCGCAAACGTCCTTGCTCAATCCGCCGCGCTTGCGTTCGGCAAGACCGCCGAAGAAGTTGCTGCCGAAGGCGTTGCTGCAGAGGTTGTGCCCCACAAGGTGATGGAAGGCAACCGGCCGTCGAACACGATCATGGCTGACAAGCTCGACCCAAAGACGTTAGGTGCGATGGTTGCTCTCTACGAACATGCCGTCTTCACTGAAGGTGTGATCTGGGGAATCGACTCGTTTGACCAATGGGGTGTCGAGCTCGGCAAGTTGATGGCGAAGAAGATTGTTCCTGTGCTCGTAGATGGTGCTCAGGACGATTCGTTGGACGCCTCGACGTTGGCATTGGCAGCGCGTTATCGCGCCAAGAAGTAAGAAGGAGCGCCAGGGCGACTAGGGGTTGCGGCGGCGTAGGTACCTCTCGAACTCAGCGGCGATCGCGTCTCCGCTGGTTGCCGTGAGGTCCTCGCTGTCGCGTGCCCGTTCGAGGCGTTCCACATATTCGCGGACTTCTTCGTCTTCTTCGGCCATCTCTTCCACACCTCGCTGCCAAGCTGCCGCTTCATCAGCGAGTTCGCTCGTCGTGATGGTCGTCGCGGTGATGTCTTCGAGACGATTGAGCAACGCCAGGGCCGCCTTGGGGCACGGGCTTTGCGAGACGTAGTGGGGGACTGCTGCCCACAGCGAAACTGACGGCATCCCGGACACATCACACGTGTGCTGTAGAACTCCAACGATTCCCGTAGGGCCTTCGTACCCCGATTCTTCGAGTCCCAAGTCCGCGATCAATTCCGGTGCCGACGCGAATCCCGTCAGTGGCACCGGGCGAGTGTGGGGGACATCTGCCAGGAGTGCCCCGAGGTTGACGACGAGTTCAACTTCAAGGTCATCAGCGACTTCGAGGATGTCGCTGCAGAACGCTCGCCAACGCATATTTGGCTCGATGCCGTGGACGAGTACGAAGTCCCGTTCTGGGCCACGGGCGAGGTAGAAGCGGGTGGTAGGCCAGGTGATCGAACGCTTCACATCGTCGATGCGAATATGGGGCCGAGTGACTTGGAAGTCGTAGTAGTCGTCAGGCTCGAGTTCGCCGAGGAGTTCGGCGCCCCAGATCTGGCGCATATGGTCGATCGAATCTGTGGCTGCTTCGCCGGCATCGTTCCAGCCTTCGAACGCAGTGACTAGCACTGGAGACCGCAGTTTCGGGGTTCGCTCCCACTCGATCACTCGCAACTCCTTGTTCGCCCAACGATCTGCGCAACCGCGCCGTAAGTAAGCGTATGCCTGTTTGTGCCCACAGGTAGTCTTTGTCGCACTATGGCTGACCAAGGCGCGAGACTTCGCGAAGCACTAAAGTCCAGGGTTCTTGTTGCAGATGGTGCGATGGGAACGATGTTGCAAGCTCATGACCTCACCCTTGAGGACTTTCAGGGCTACGAGGGGTGCAACGAGATCCTCAACGTCACGCGCCCAGAAGTTGTGCGTTCAGTCCATGACGCGTACTTCGAGGTTGGTGTCGATTTGGTCGAGACGAACACTTTCGGCGCGAACTGGGCGAACTTGGCCGAGTACGACATCACCGATCGGATCGAAGAACTTGCTCAGTCTGGTGCACGCATCGCCCGCGAGTCCGCTGATGCGTGGTCGACTCCGGAACGGCCGAGGTTCGTTGTCGGATCTGTTGGGCCTGGCACCAAGTTGCCAACGCTTGGCCACGCACCTTACGCACTCCTGCGGGATGCCTACCAACAACAGGTTGAAGGCATGCTCGCGGGCGGGGTGGATGCAGTGCTCGTCGAGACCGTCCAAGATGTACTGCAAGCCAAAGCTGCCCTCGTGGGTGCACGACGAGCGATGAACGCTGTGGGCTCGTCGGCGGTGCTCATCGTTCAGATCACCGTCGAGACCACCGGCACGATGCTCGTTGGCACCGAGACCTCGGCAGCGCTCGTCGCCCTTGAACCACTGGGGATCGACCTCATCGGCATGAACTGCGCGACAGGGCCGGCGGAGATGAGCGAGCACCTACGGGTGTTGTCTCAGCAAGCAAGAGTTGGCCTTTCGGTGATGCCGAATGCAGGCTTACCCCAGCTGACGTCTGACGGCGCGTACTACCCACTACAACCGTCGGAATTGGCTGATGCTCACGACCGGTTCGCTCGTGAGTACGGAGTGAATCTGGTTGGGGGCTGTTGCGGTACCACCCCCGCGCACCTCAAGGCTGTGGTCGAACGCATCAATGGCCGAGCCCCAGTCGCTCGCACTCCAGAGGCTCTGCCTAGCGTCTCGTCGGTCTATCAAGCTGTGCCATTCAAGCAAGACGCGACATATCTGTCGATTGGTGAACGCACGAATGCCAACGGATCCAAGGCGTTCCGAGAGGCAATGGTCGAGGGTCGCATCAATGATTGCGTCGAGATTGCCAAAGATCAGGCGCGCGATGGCGCCCACCTCCTCGATCTCTGCATTGACTACGTTGGCCGCGACGGCGTGGCGGACATGAAGCAGCTCGCCGGCGTCTTGTCCACGGCATCGACGCTACCGATCATGTTGGATTCCACCGAACCGGAGGTGATCGAGGCGGGACTTGAACTCCTCGGGGGCCGGTGTGTGGTCAACTCCGTGAACTATGAAGATGGTGCCGAACCCGGCTCGCGGTTCCAGCGGATCATGCCGATCATTCGCGAACACGGCGCTGCTGTTGTCGCGCTGACGATTGATGAAGAAGGCCAAGCACGTGACGCCGAGTGGAAGGTTCGGGTTGCGACCCGACTCATCGAGGATCTCTCAACGAACTGGGGAATGAACGTCGGCGACATCATCGTCGATGCGCTGACCTTCCCGATCGCCACAGGGCAGGAAGAGACTCGCCGGGACGGGATCGAGACGATCGAAGCGATCAAACAAATCAAGGCGCTGTACCCGCAGGTGCAAACGACACTTGGGTTGTCCAACGTCTCGTTCGGGTTGAATCCAGCGGCGCGGCAGGTGCTCAATTCGGTGTTCCTCAACGAATGCCGCGATGCGGGGTTGGACTCCGCGATCGTTCATGCTTCGAAGATCCTGCCGATGGCGCGGATCGAAGATGAACAGCGCGAGGTGGCGTTGGATCTTGTCTACGACCGCCGCAGGTATGACGCGGATGGCAACATTGAGTACGACCCACTGTCGAAGTTCCTCGAACTCTTTGATGGTGTCGACGCACAGAGTACGTCCGCGAGCCGGGCCGAGGAATTGGCCAAACTCCCGCTGTTCGAGCGTTTGGAGCGCCGAATAGTTGATGGTGAACGGGTCGGGCTAGAAGACGATCTGGCAGCGGCACTCAAGGAGAAGACCGCTCTCCAGATCGTCAATGAGACTCTGCTGTCCGGCATGAAGACCGTCGGTGAGTTGTTCGGCTCAGGCCAGATGCAGTTGCCATTCGTACTTCAAAGCGCAGAGGTGATGAAGCAAGCTGTTGCCTTCCTTGAGCCCCACATGGAGCGTTCTGGCGACGGCGGTAAGGGTCGTTTGGTGCTGGCCACAGTAAAGGGCGACGTACACGACATCGGTAAGAACCTCGTTGACATCATCCTGACGAACAACGGCTATGAGGTGGTGAATATCGGCATCAAGCAGCCGATCAACACGATCCTAGAGGCGGCCGCAGAGCACAACGCGGACGCGATCGGCATGTCCGGGCTGCTTGTGAAGTCCACGGTGATCATGAAGGACAACCTCACCGAGATGAACCAACGCGGCGTCGCGGAGCAATGGCCCGTCATGCTCGGGGGAGCGGCCCTAACCCGCGCCTTCGTTGAACAGGATCTTGCCGACATGTTCGACGGTGAAGTCCGCTACGCACGCGACGCATTTGAAGGCCTGAATCTCATGGACGCCATCATGGCCGTCAAACGAGGAGACGAAGGCGCACAGTTGCCAGCCCGCCGTGAGCGACGCGTCCGCACACGTTCTACTCGCCAGGTTGATCCCGTTGACGTCCCGAGGCGATCTGCAATTGCCGATGACAACCCGCTGCCGACGCCGCCGTTCTGGGGCGACCGCGTAGTCAAGGGGATTCCCCTGGCCGAGTACACCAAGTACCTCGATGAACGCGCCTTGTTCCGCGGACAGTGGGGACTAACCCCGTCCCGCAAAGATGGCGGGCCAACGTACGACGAATTGGTGGAAACCGAGGGTCGTCCGCGGCTCCGTGCGTTGCTGGACAAGCTGCAAACCGAGAATTTGCTCGAGGCCGCGGTGGTGTACGGGTACTACCCAGCGTGGGCGGACGGGAACGACGTCATTCTCGGTGATCCCACACAGATGGGATCACTTGCCGAAGGAACCAGGCCTGACGAGTTCGCTCGGTTGAGCTTCCCCCGTCAGCAGCACGGGCGATTCCTGTGCCTTGCCGACTACCTGCGCCCGATTGAGAAGTTGGCGCCTGGCGAGGTCGATGTGCTGGAGATGCAAGTAGCCACAGTCGGCGCGAAGGTATCGAAGGCGACCGAAGTCCTGTTTGCCGACAACTCCTACCGCGACTACCTTGAATTGCACGGGCTTTCGGTCCAGCTTGCAGAGGGATTGGCCGAATACTGGCACTCACGGGTTCGCGGTGAGTTGGGCATTGCCGAGGCGGACGCACCTGAGATCACCGCGATCCTGAAGCAGGAGTACGCAGGTGAACGCTTCTCGTTTGGGTATCCAGCTTGTCCCGATCTTGAACAGCAGACCGTGATGTTCGAACTCTTGAATCCTGAACGGATCGGTGTGGAACTCAGCGAGGAATACCAGCTGCACCCGGAGCAGTCGACCTCAGCGTTGATCTTCCACCATCCGCAGGCGAGCTACTTCAACGCCACGTAGACATCTGAAGTAGGCAAGAATGTCGCGGTGAATGAACTTGCGGCAGTTCTGTTTGACATGGATGGCACGTTGGTTGAGACCGAATCGTTGTGGCATGCGTCCGAGTCGATAACGATGGCTTCGTTCGGCTCGGAGTGGACTGAAGAGGAACAACGCTTCGCACTCGGTGGTCCCTTCGATGCGGTCGCGGAGTACATGGCAAGCAAGGCGGGCGTGACGGTCGACGAGGTCGGCGCAAAACTCGTGAGCTCGATTGATGAACTCATGCGTGCTGAACCCCTAACCGTTCAGCCAGGTGTGCGTGCCCTCTATGACGAAGTGCGCGCGGCGGGGATTCACACCGGGCTTGTCACAAACTCGTTCCGTCAACTCATTGAGATTGTTCTCGAGTCCACCTCGATGGAATTCGACGTGATTGTGGCTGGTGACGAGATCGAAGAAAACAAGCCGCACCCGCTCCCGTACTTGACGGCGTGCGAGCAACTCGGGGTGAATCCTCGGCACACTGTGGTGCTGGAAGACTCAATGACCGGCATCGAATCAGCGCATCGCGCTGGGTGTTACGTGGTCGCAATCCCCCAACTGGGAGATATCGCCGCAATGGACCGGCAATTGGTTGTGTCGACAGTGGAGGGCCTTGACCTCGCCCGACTGCAAGACCTCGTGGCAACACAAGACTCGTAGCTGCCTGGTTCGCCTAGCGTGACGTCAGGTCGATTGGCAGCGGCGGCGGCGTCCCACCTTTTGCGGGACACTTGGCGTGGTGATCACACCAATTGCATAGACGTGATTCCTTTGCTTGCCAATTGCCCTGAGCCGCCACGCGGGTGATTGTGGTCCACAGCGCGCGCAGGGTCTTCTCGAACGAGACGAGTTCGTCTTCGGTCGGATCGTACGTGAGGACCTGCGAGTCACCTAGATAGATCAGCTGAAGGCGGCTCGGGATCGTTCCATTAAGTCGCCACAACATCAGCGCATAGAACCGCATCTGGAACAGCGAACGCTGTTCGAAACCCTGACCGGGGGAGCGCCCGGTCTTGTAGTCAACAACCCGGACTCGGTCGTCCGGTGCAACATCGACCCGGTCGATGATTCCCCGCAGCGGCGGTCCGTCTTCCAGCTGAACCTCGACACGCATTTCGCGAGCACGTGGTTCAAGGCGCTGCGGATTCTCAAGTTCGAAATAGCTTTCGATCAGTGGTTCGGCCGCAGTGATCCAGGTGGCTAACTGATTCTCAGTCAAGCCCGGTGCAACCTTGCTGTCCACGAGGGGAAAATCCGCCTCTGGATCAAGCGCCACGGCGAGC